>CALKNV010000010.1 GCA_938091935.1 uncultured Pseudomonadales bacterium | reverse complement strand
ATGCTCTCATCCCAGTCTTCCCATTTATTGATGTCGGGAATAAATATCGCAGAGCGGCTAGGTCCCTGGATGCGGTAGCCTACGGTTTCAGAATATTCATCTCGGTGGGGCACCAGGAATGGTGTCACGGTAACAGCTGAGAGGTTGACAGGCGTCATGTGCTGCAAGGCCCGCAGTTCGATGTTGCCAAGGCTTACTAACTGGCTCCACGGTCCGTTTTCCCGCAGGAATGCCGACATGCGCGGCATGGCATAAACCGGCATATCGCCTGTACCCATAGCTTCTCTGCCCAAATGCATGAGTCCGGTGTAATGTCCAATGTGGGCGTGTGTTAAAAAAATTCCAGACAAGGGGTGGGCTGCCTCTTGCTGCAGTCGATACAGTTGGTCGCGAAATTCCGGGGTCGCTTCAAACAGGTAGCTGGATTCGCTAGCGCGATCAATGACGGCGATGGCGGTGGGTTCCTGGCGCAGCGAGGTGTCCTCCCAGGCTGGCATGCAGCGGGGCTCGTAGCAACCTGCCTGGGGAAAGCTCGCGTCCTGACCAACACCGAGCACGAAGATGTAAGGTTCAGTCTGTGCTTGCAGCACGGGACTAAGCAACACAGTGCCTAGCAACACGCTAAAGCCCATGAATAGAATTCGACATGTCATCTGCTTACCAATTAGTTTTGTTATGTTGGTTGCTGGCCTTCAGGTCAGGCAGCGGATTCAATCTCGCCCAATGAGTCCCCGGCTTTGATGTCACCTGATTCAATCACGGTGGCACGCAAACCAGCGCTTACCGACATTTCCGACAGCACGGATTTATGAATAATGCTCGCCAGGTAGGAACAGGGTTCGCATAGTTCGACTCCAAAGAGTACCGCATTGCCCAGCCGGAATTGCTTCCCGACCAGGGCATTGAGATCTATGCCTGAGGTGATCACGCTGCGGCGGAAGTCGCCGTAGTCATAGTCCAGCCCATGATCCTGCATGAACTTGTTCAGCGCTTCCAGCTCCACCAGGCTGACATGGTTCTGCATTACCTCCATGCTTTTTGCCAGGTGCTGCTCGGCAAGCTGGTGATAACGATCGCCTATAATGCCTTTACCTGCTTCCAGGCTGGCTACCTCAACTTGCTCGACGGCCTGGCGCTTGCCTCGCGCGATGTAAATTCTCTCGATTGTTCCCATACCGGGTTCCTGAAGGCTATGGCTCAAGTGATTCTGCTTCCTCGACCAGGGATAACGAGCGTCCGTCGGTCAGCGGTGCGTTAGTAAAGAGTGCGGGATCAACGTCCTCTATGCAAGCCAGGTTAAAACCGAATTCATCCGGTGCCACTCGCCGCTGGTGGTGGGTGTAAATACCGCAGACCGAGCAAAAATAGTGACGGGCAGTGCGCGTATTCCACTGGTAAAGACTTAATTTGTCTTCGCCCCGAGTGATGATGAGATCGACTATCCGAGCTGTGCCCATCACCACTCCCTTCTTTTGACACAGGGAACAGTCACAGCGTTTTAGCCCTTCCAGGGCTTCCTGATTGTGAATCTCGAACTGCACTGCGCCACAGTGACATTGACCCTGGAAAACAGACACTAGTCTGATATCAGTGCCAGCACTGCACCGGCCGGGTCTTCGATCACACAGAAATTGCTGCCCCCCATACGCCGCGGGCCGTCCAATACCTTACCGCCGCGCTGCTCGGTTTCGGCGGCACTCAATGTCACATCCGCTACCCGCACATAGAGTAGCCACTGGGAAGGCATGTTGGCATTGAGGCCCCGGGCATGACAGATGCCCGCAACCGTGTCCCCGGTTTCAGGCAGGCTAATATTGAAGTCTGAGTAAGTCCCCATCTCAACATCCGTGCTCTTCCAACCCACGACGTTGCAGTAAAAACTCTTGATGCGTTCAGCGTCATCAACTGTCAGGTCGACCCACTCTATCCGACCGATGTTGCTGGGCGCAGGTTCTGGAGTGACGTCAGGGGAGTCTGTTTCTTCATTCATTTCCTGGTTCCAAAATGTGCGTAGGGAGCCCATCCAGGCTCACGGCGTTTTTCTTTTCCCAATAGTCTTCAATGTCGCTATCGTCCTTGCTAGCCAGCCACTTGTCCATATTGTCGCGTTCCTGCTGGTACCCGTAAAACGGCACCCCAAATCCGCAGGAGGTTTGTACTAACTCAATCGTGAAGTCGACGAGCTGTCTGGCGCTGGCATGAGGTTCAAACAAGGCGTCCATTGCGTTGAACTCGGGATCTCGAGGATGAAAGGCCTGCGCCTGACCATAGAGCCTGAGAATTTTCGGATTACCAGAAAAGGCGCAGAACATCATGGTCATGCGACTGTTCTGGGCCAGGTGGGCCGCGGTCTCATTGCCGCTGCCGGTGACATTGCGCCAGACAATGCGATTGGCCCCCATCACCCGCAATGAATCCCAACCCTTGGGCGAGACATTAATGGTGCCATCGTTGGCGGCGGTGCCAACGAAAAAAAGTTTTTGTTCCCTGATGAAGTCCATCAGGTCGTCCCGCAGGGACCGATAGCGGCTTCCCATGGCGCACTTCCTTGCAGCGTGAAGTAGAGGTGGTGAGTCTACCCCAGGTGACTATTATGGCGAAGCGATAGCGCGGGTTCCTGCGCGAGGTTCTAGCATCGATTTATAGCCTCTTATTCTAGCGAGAGTTTCTAGTTGCCGATGCTGAATACATAAAGCGCATTGCCACTGCTCGGATGGCGCACATCGGGAGTTACTACCCTTGGCACCGTTCGTGGACTTACGCCACGCGCACCCATTGCCGTGGTGACAGCGATATACTGTTTACCATCAATGGCAAAGCTAACGGGGTGCCCCTGCACCGAGGTGCCCAGGCGAGTCTCCCAGAGGATTTCGCCGGTGCCGGTATCATGGGCACGAAAATAACGGTCCAGGTCTCCCACAAAGGCGACATTGCCCGCCGTGGAAAGGACGCCGGTCAGGAAGGCCGCACGTTGTTCATAGGACCAGACTTCTTCCATGGTATCTACGTTATAGGCAGCGAGTTTGCCCATGTTGCCGTCGGAGCCGGGCATCTCAAACCAGCGACGGTTAGCGGCGGTGCCTCCTGCTCCGTGCACCAGTGGCACCTCCCGGGCAGCAATTTCCAGACAGGATTGGCTTAGCGGGATAATCAGGTTCGCAGTCGGTTCATGGTAGGACATAGAGTGCCAGTCCTTACCGCCTGCTGTGGATGGGCACACAGAAATCCATTCATTTATTTGCGCATTCTGAATGTCCTGCCGATATGTCACGGCACCAGTTTCAGGGTCGATATTGCTGAAGGCATTCTGGAAGATCGTTTCCTGGTGGGAGATGAACTCACCTGATACCCGGTCATGCTTCCAGAGGATGCCGTGCTTGCCGATTGAGAACACCAGCTTGTCATCGCCACGGTCGATCAGAACGCGTTCAAACACTTCATCCAGGTCCAGGGCTTCGGCAGGTACGTGCTGGAAATACCAGTCTAGATCGCCGTTCTCCACATTTACCGCAACAGTTGAATTGGTGAACAGACCCGCATCATTGATGGAAAGAGAGCGACTGGCGGGCATCCACGGCTTCTGTTGCGCGGTGCCCCAGTAAGTCAGCTTTAATTCCGGATCATAAGTGCCGGTGATCCAGGTTTCCCCGCCGGCGCGAAATAGGTCTTCGATTCCACCCCAGGTGTCGCCGCCGGGCTGATCTGATTCGGCTACGGTATTGAAACGCCAGGCTAACTCGCCGGTGTTGGCGTCGTGAGCGCTGATGTAGCAGTCATCTTCAATGTATCGAGAGCAGCCGAGTAATCCCTGTATGGCTTTGCCATCTGCCACGATAGGACCACTGGAGTTGCCAAAGCCCTCAGTGCCATCTGCTATCTCCACTTCCCAGACCTTCTCGCCAGTGCGCGCATCCAGGGCCAACAGGCGCGCATCGGTGGTGGCATGGATGATTTTGTCGTTGTAGATCGCGATGTTGCGCATGTCCTCACTATCGAAGGGACCGGCATGATGCTCCCAGATCAGATTGCCGGTTTGGCCATCCAGGGCCTGAATAATGTTGCTGGTATTAATCAAATAGATGATGCCGTCATAAACCAGTGGTGACGGTTCAGAGTCGCCTTCATGCATGGACCACATCCATTCCAGGCGCAGCTCTCCGACGTTGGTCGCGTTGATCTGATCCAGCTCCGAATAGCTCCAGGCCTGATAGTTGCCCCTCAGCATCAGCCAATCATCTGGCGAAGGGTTGCTGAGCATGGCATCGGTCACCGGAGCATAGTTTTCAATCGTGCCAGCTGCGACCACGCCGGTGGGTCTGTCTGGTTCTATGCGCTGCTGCATGAGTGCCGGATTCACGCCAGGAATATTGGCTGCCATGGCATAACTGGCGCGGCCGTCCAACGCAGGGTTGCTGTCTTCCACGCCATTTGTGCGCATGACATGCGCGACGATAGACCAGTAGTCATCATCGCTTATTCCCTCATTGCCTCCTGGCGGCATATTGGCCTTGAGAAAATTGAAGAAGTCAGCCGGGGATTGCCGACCGTAGCTGCCGAGAAAGCCGCCCCCGATGAGCATGGGCCCAAGCGCAGTGCCCTGCAGTTCGGCGCCGTGACAGGCGCCGCAATTCAGGGCATAGCTCGCTACACCGGCGTCCGCCTGGCTCGCGAAGCTTGGTCCCGGGTCTGGCCTATCTGCCGGTGCGGCAGTTTGTTGAATTGACTCACCACAGGCGGTGAGAACGAGAAGGGTCAGGGCTAGGGGAAAGCGACTTGTAATTGTTAGGGCTTTCATCGTTCATACACCTCGTACAAGGTAATGAGTGCTGGAGTAGTCTGGCGACTGCGTTCAGCCTCTTCAAATGATTTCTATGTCAAATCCTTCCTGGTCATCTGGTTCCTGAAAATAACTGCTTACTTCTTCAAAAACTGATGCGTTGTCGAAGCGTGCACGCTCGGGTTGTTCGACACGCCGTTTTGCAAGCTGAGCAAGGCAGGTTTCATCGCTGGCCTTTATGTAGATCAGCTGCCCTTTAGCCTGAGCGGCATTGTAGAGATCTCTAAACCAATTGCGCTGCCGCTCAGTATTAGCAGCGAAATCCAGAACCACGTCAGTGCCGGTTTTCAGGATATTTGTCACATGCACCTCGACCAGGGGCTTCAGCCTGGCCGCGTAGTGGCGATAATCCTCAAAATTCTCTATCTGGTTCGGAAACAGTATCGAAAGCCACTCGTCTTCCGAAATCAGAACCGCATTCTTTTCAGCAGCAAGCGATTTTGAGTGGGTGGTCTTCCCTGCACCCATCTTCCCGCAGAAAAAATACAGCGTTGCGATTGCCAACTTGCTACATCTCTCGATTCAGTTCAGCTCGCGCTTAATCCGGTAAAGAAAAAACGTAGATCGCATTACCCCAGCGCGGATACGTAATCTCCGTGGCAATAACACCTGGCACTGTGCGTGGGCTGGTGCCACCCAAGGCGGTGGTCACGGCAATATACTGTTTGCCATCAATAGCAAAAGAGACCGGATGTCCCTGCACCGACGTGCCGAGCCGGGTTTCCCAGAGGATGTCGCCAGTATCCACATCGAAAGCCTTGAAGCGTCGATCCAGGTCGCCGACAAACACCAGGCCGCCGCCAGTTGAGATAGTGCCGGTGTGCAGCGAGGCTCGCTGCTGATGACTCCAGACCTCTTCCATGGTGTCCGCATGGTAGGCACCGACCTTACCCAGGTTGCCATTGGTGCCGGGCATCTCGAAAAATTTACGACTGGCCGCCAGGCCGCCACCGCCCTGAACCAGGGCGACTTCGCGGGCCGCATTTTCCAGGCAAGTCTGGCTCAGGGGCGCAATGATCAGTCCCGAGGGTGGGTGGTAGGTCATGGAATGCCAGTCCTTGCCGCCGGCACTGGAAGGGCAGGCTGATGTCCACTCGTTAAGTTGGGCATTCTGGATGTCTTCGCGATAGGTCACTTCACCGGTTTCTGGATCAATATGGGTGAATGCGTTCTGGAAGACCGTTTCAGTAAAGCCTTTGAACTCACCTGTGACGCGGTCGTTCTTCCAGAGAATGCCGTACTTGCCTAGGGAGTAAACCAACTGTTCATCGCCACGATTTATGAGCACGCGCTCAAACACCTCATCCAGGTCCAGCGCTTCAGCTGGCACGTGCTGGAAATACCAGTCCAGCTCGCCGGTATCGGTGCTGACCGCAACCGTTGAATTGGTATAGAGGCCGACATCGTTAATCGTCATGTGGCGTGATACCGGCACCCAGGGCTTCTGTTGCGCTGTGCCCCAGTAGGTGAGCTTCAGGTCGGGATCGTAGGAACCGGTTATCCAGGTTTCACCGCCGGCGCGGAAGATATTGTCGAGGCCACCCCAGGTGTCGCCGCCGGGCTCGTCCATCTCCGCAATAGTTTCAAATTGCCAAAGCAACTCACCATCATCGGCGTCATAGGCGCTGATGTAGCAGTCCTCAGGGATATAGCGTGCACAGCCCGCCAGCCCCAGGATGACCTTGCCATCAGCGACTATTGGACCCGAGGAATTCGAAAAGCCCTTGCTGTTATCTGCGACTATAGATTCCCATACCTGTTCACCGGTGCGCGCATCCAAGGCAACCAGGCGGGCATCCGTGGTGGCCTGGATGATCTTGTCTTCGTACATCGCAATATTCCGCATGTCCTGGCGATTGGCTGGGCCGCTCCAGTGCTCCCAGATGAGTTCGCCAGTCTTGCCATCCAGCGCCTGAATAACGTTACCGGGATTAATCAGGTAGACAATTCCGTTGTAAACCAGTGGCGCCGGCTCCGAGTCGCCCTCATGCATATTCCAGACCCACTCAAGAGTCAGGTTGCCCACATTACTCTTGTCGATCTGATCGAGCGGGCTGTAGGAATGGGCATAGTAGTTGCGACGATGCATGGGCCAGTCATTGGGGCTGGGGTCTCTTAACATGGCATCGGTAAGCGGAACGAAGGGCACAAAATCCTCCGTGTTACCGGCAACGGTTAATCCTTCGGGCGCTGGTGGCTCCGTCCGTTCCCGGCGCGCCACGACTTGCGAGATATTGTCAGAAATCTCAAAATCGGTTTCCGCTGTTAGCGCAGCCACTACGCTGTCCACACCATTCACGCTGAGAATATGAGCAACGATATCGATGTAGTTTCCCTCAGTCAGACTTTCATTTCCGCCCGGCGGCATATTTGCCCGGATATTGCCCAGCAGTAAAGCTGGGGTCTGTCCACCCCAGCGCTGTATAAAGCTATTGCCCGACAGCAGCGGCCCCAGGGTGGTCCCTTCCAGGTTAGCGCCATGACAGACTGCGCAGTTCAATTCATAGAGGTCCGCACCTGAGTCAGCCTGGGTATCAAACGTAACAGCCGCTGTGACTGCATTAGTCCCGGTTGATACTGGTGGTGTAGTCGCAACTTCAATTGCCGTGGTTGACGGCGCTTCTCCTCCGCAGGCGGTCAACACGGCTAGGCCAAATGTCGCGGCGGCAAACTTGATTGATTTTCCAGGCAGTATGGTTTTTTGCGGTTGGGTAGTTTTCATAAGGAACTCTTTTGGCTCTGTCAGCTTTCTTGAAGACAGCTTGCTACTAGTTATCGAAGTGGCTACGCAGGAAAATCCATCCCCGCAACTCACCCGGCGCATTATTGACGCTATGGACTTGCACATAGAGTGCGTTGTTTCGGAGCGCTTCGACCTGTTCATCCGTCAGCTCCAGGCTTGCGCTGATCTCGCCGCCAGTAGCTTCATCAATCTCCAGGGTGTGCACCACAGGGCCAGGCTGTGCCGGTGGTCCGTTGTGCAAGTGCGCGCCGGTGGCGGTTGAACTCATGCCAGTAAAGGTCCCGCTGACCTCCAGCGAGTTGCCATTGAGGGTGAGAATCACCTCACCCTCGCCAAGAATTTCTGTGACAGTCTGCGGCGTGGTAGGCATGGGTGACAATCGGGCACGGTAGACTTCCTGGGCGAAGCCCGAGGTACCCATAGTCAGTAGAATTAGCGAAAGACAAAAAGTGAAAATGCGGCCGGGTTTCATGGTTACCTCTTGGCTCTTGTTATACGGACTCTCTTAAATAGGAAGCTAGCAGTATTCGATGCTTAATCAAAGTCTGCCTGAATGCTCTCTAGCGGTGAACTTAAGGACACGGGGTCGGTATTTACTTCAGTGGCCGTCGCCCGCAGGGAGCGAGCGCCGAGCCTGCAGGGATGTATTCACGGCGTGCCGCGGAAGTAAATACCGACCCCGTGTCTGGCACAATTTTGAAATTCTCATCGGGTCAAAACCCCTAATTCTGCACTAATGCCAATGGGGTACTCAGGCTTAGCTGGCGCCAGGCAAAATCGGAATGGTTACGATCAGCTCCGACTAGAGCGGTTACTGACACTGAAAATTTTCAGCCCGCCAGTTGGCTGGGTCATCGGCACCACCCGCTGGCCCTACATAGCGGGCCTGCTGCGGATAGACACAAAGGGGTCTTTCGTTGTCCACCTCACCCGCGGTGCTGTGGGTGGCTATGACGCTGTCGGGTGCATTGCCATTCTCGACCCATTCCACCAGCGGGACTAGCTTATCCCAGGTGTCGGGACCAGGTCCGCCACGACAGTGACCCATGCCGGGAGCCAGAAACATGCGGGCATGGTCTTGCGCCTCGGCCATGCTGCCAGTAAACGTCTGATTCACCATTTCGTTGTAATAGTTGATGGTATCAGTGGCGATAATAAGGGTGTCCACTAGGCCATGGTAGATCAACATCTTGCCACCCGCATCAACCAGGTAACGCGACAGGTCAGGATCGTTAGCATCTGTGATTGACTTCATTAGATCGCCTTTACCGGAAAAGAAATCATTGATGTCCCAGTCGATCCAATGAAATTCTGGCATCACGCCTGTAGTCTTGGCCTGGTAGTTCAGATCACGCACATCGGGAACTGTGACACCTGGATCCTCTTCATAGAAAAGATAGTTCATATGATCACCGGCAACACCCATAAGCTTGGATGGACCCATGTTGTTGCCTTCCCAGGGAATGTAGTAGCCAGGCCAGCGGGTTTCGGAACCGAACATCTTGCCGGGATAAACAGCACGACCGGCGTCATCACTGGGACCATTGTAAAGATCATTGATGGTCTGCAATTGCGCCGTGGTAAAGCAGCTGTCGGTGCTGGTGCCGGTTGGGCACATGGCGTCTGAGAGGTCCAGCGCCGGGTTAAAGTTGCAGCTCAACGGGTCATTAATTACGCCATCCCTAACGCCATCGTTGGCGTCACATTTTTCCAGCACTTTCTCGTGTAAAACGTTAATCAGGCCAAGACTGTCGTAGCTGCCGTCGCCATTGGTGTCCACTGCGAGGTTGCCAACGAGGTTATCGCGGAACACCCGCTGAAGATTCCAGGTGCCTGCAGCATTGAGGCCCTGGTAGTTAAATGCTGGTGCGCCGGCGATGATGCCATCGAAGTCCTGCGGATAGCGCTGTGCCGACATGAATGCCTGGCGCCCGCCCTGTGAGCAACCCTCGAAGTAAGAATACTCGGCGGTGTTGCCATAGTATTCCTGCACCAGGCGCTTGCCTGCGACCACGGTCAGGTGCACGGCACGGTAGCCGAAGTCGATCTCGGCCTGGCGATTGTTGAAGGCAAAGGAAGCCCCAGGCTCAACGCCATTGTCATGTCCCATGTTGCTGTTCGTCACGGCATAGCCCTCGGCCACGCGATGGTTGGCAAAATCCAGATCGCCGTCCTTGCCGCCATCGCCCCACTGCAGGAAGCGGCCATTCCAGTTAACAGGCAGAGGCAGTTGGGCATGAAAGTGAATTGCGGGGCTGATGATGCCGCGCACATAGCAATAGGCAGAACCGTCCTGGGGGTTTTCCGTAATTTCGGCGCGGGTCAGAGTAAGGCTGCGCAGATCCAGCAGGTTTTCACAGCGTGAGGCTTGTTCAGGTGACACCTGCGCTGACACAGACGCGGACACTGACAGCAGCATCGCAGCCGCGAGGACCAGCGACATGAGGGGTTGGATGCGTTGGATTGCGCTTTTCATGGCGATTCCCTTGTTGTTTTTGTATAAAGCAAACTCTTGGGATGAGTCCGGTGAAGAACACTTGGACTTTACTATTCCCCCAAGCGGAAAAGCAATGTGCGGACGCTTCAATCTGATCGACAGCCCCGAAGTGCAGTGGCTGTGCGAGTCTCTGGGCATCAGCCTGCAGGCGAGTCATACCAGTCATGACATCGCTCCGGGCGGCCGCATCGCGATCATTCACGAGAGCGGGGGCAAGAGAATAGTCTCGGAGGCGACCTGGTGGCTGTTCCTGGATCACGACACGCTGAAACCCAATTACAAGTACGCCAGCTTTAACTCGCGCTCAGACAAACTGCATAACAAGCGCGGCATTTCCTATAAGCCTTTCCGTAAGTCTCGCTGTATCATCCCGGCCAGCGCCTTTGTTGAAGGTTTGGGTGACAAAAAGACTTATCACATGATTGAGCTGGAAGATTCGGCGATAGCTTTCGGTGGCCTTTACAAGGCGCATTTGAAACCTGATACCGGCGAACTGGTTTACTCTGCGTCCATCATTACCCTGCCACCCCTGTCGCCGCAATGGGACAACATTCACCCAAAGTCCATGCCGCTAATGCTGGATTTTGAAGACGAGGAATTTATCAAGAAGTGGCTGGACCCCGAGTTCGACGCCGTAGAAGAGTTTGAGTCGGTGCTGGAGCCAAAAATTCGTAAGCCAATGAAAGTGACCCGCATCAATAAGCCCAGTAAGTGGGATCCAATTGAAGATGCGTTTTTGCTGAAGAGTTGATTGCTAGCTGACAGCTTCAGCTGCGTTGAAAATGACTATAAAAGGATGAATCAATGAACAACGAACAAATCGCCGCCGCCCTGTTTGCAGCCTTTGCCAGCGGAGACATGGATACGGTCCGTAGCCTGTGCGCACCAGGATTCAAGGCCCGCCAGAATCTGAACAACGAATTTGACCTGGACACGCTGATTCAATTCTCCCAGGCAGTCACTGCGGTGGTGTCCGACTTTCGGTATGAGGATGCAATTCGCAGCGACACAGGTAATGGCTTCGTCGAAGAGCATGCTGTCAAGGGTACCCTGGCCGATGGCAGTGAATTGAATCTCATGGCCTGCGTGGTCGCGGATGTAGAAGACGGTAAGATTGTGCAGCTGCGAGAATACATCGATACCGCTGCAGCTACCGGATTGCTGGCTGCACTCTCCTGAACTCCCTCGCTCTGTTTTACCCGGAAAAACCCGCCACTTAGTTCACCCCCTGTTCAGCTATTCAGGGCGATACTTCCTCCTACAGTGCAAACTGTAAGGAGGAAACCACCATGAAAACGACACTGTACGGACATCTGGCAAGCGCATTGTTAGTGCTTGCTTTAATCCCGGCTCCGGCTCCGGCTCAGGCCGATGACCGCGGCTTCCGTGATCGCGGTAACAGCGGCGCCTGGCGTCTGGGCGAGCGCTACCGTGATGGCTACGCGATTTACCGCGGCGGCTATCGGGTGCCAGGTTCAGCCATTGCTGTAGCAGATGGCTGGGTGTTGGGCAGTAAGCGCGAGAGTGGTGGTTTTGCAATCTTTCGCTGGAATGGTCACGACTGGGACCAGGCGCCGGGTGGTGCTGTTGAGATCGGTGGCACCTACCGTCGGCCCTGGGTCATAAACAATCGCGGTCAGCGGTTTACCTGGAACGGTTACGATTGGAATCGCGACTTCGCCGGTGCAGGACGAGGATTCAGTTTTAATAACCGGGGTGTAGATCGCGGATTTCGTCAGGATCGACGTAACCCTTTCCGGGGGCGGGAATTTGATCGTCGGCAGCCGGATCGTAACTTCCGGGACCGCAATCGCGGCAACCGGGGCTGGAACTTCGACCGACGCCAGCGAGATCGCGTTGACCGGCGCGGGCGCGGTGACTACCGTAATCGCTTCCGCAGGAACTGGTAAACGCGACTAGTTCAGCGCCTAAAGGCTGCCGATTCCTTTAGTCTTTCCGTTCCAAGCTGTCTACAATACAGCGGGATCAAAAGGAACAAGACTGTAAGGAATCGGTTTGGCTTTCGAACAAATATCCAGCACCAAATGCTTTGGCGGCACCCAGTCTCGCTACAAGCACTTCTCCACCACCTGCATCTGTGAAATGACCTTTTCTATATTCCTGCCGGAACAATTGGCCATGGGAGCAGATTTACAGCTGCCAGTTTTATACTGGCTGTCTGGTTTGACCTGCACCGATGAAAACTTCGTGCAGAAAGCCGGGTTTCAGCGTCTGGCCTCTGAGCTTGGTCTCATCATTGTTGCGCCTGATACCAGCCCGCGCGGCGAGGGTGTGCCGGATGATCCCGAGGGTGCCTATGACTTTGGTCTTGGTGCAGGCTTTTACGTAGACGCTACCGAGGAGCCCTGGAATAAGCATTACAAGATGTATAGCTATGTGGTTGAAGAGTTACCCGAATTGCTGCAGCGTCATTTTCCAGTCGATCTGAATAAACAGAGTATTTTCGGTCATTCTATGGGCGGCCATGGTGCGCTGACCATTGCCCTGAAAAACACTGACAAGTATCACAGCGTCTCTGCCTTTGCGCCAATTTGTTCGCCAATAAATTGTTCCTGGGGAACCAAGGCGCTGAAGAATTACCTGGGTGAGGATCAGGACATCTGGCAGAGTTACGATGCGGTGAGCTTGGTAAAGAATGCCACCCGACCCATTTCAATGCTGGTAGATCAGGGTTCGGCGGATGAATTTCTGAAGGAACAGCTCAAGCCAGAATTACTGGTCGAAGCCTGCAACGCCGCCGGCATGCCATTGGGATTCAATCAGCGCGATGGTTATGATCACAGCTATTTTTTCATCTCCAGCTTTATTGAAAACCATCTGCGTTTTCATCACGGCATTCTGAGTATGATTGTCTAGTAATCAATTATAAAAATAAATGGACTCAACGACTGGCTAAATCTTGCCGCAAATATTGGCGTTGTTGGTGGTCTAATTTTTCTTGCCATCAAAATTAACCAGAATAACGCCCTGTTGCGCTCGGAGACGCGCTAATCGCTGGTTGCTAACGATGTGGCTTCATTGACAGCAAATCTGGATCACGCTGATGTTTTTGTTCGGCTTGCGTCGCAGGAGGTGCTTTCAGCAGAAGATCAATTACGCTTGAGCTTTATGTATTCCCTGGACATGAGGAACCGTGAGTTCGAGTACTTCCAAACTATGAATGGCGTGTTGGATGAAGCATCCTGCCAATCTCTATAAGCGCATGTCGACCTGGGCCGATCCCTAGGAAGGCGGCCGATTTTCAGATCGCTAGCCACAGCACCAAAAAAATCAATGCCGTGGCAATCTGGCTGGGATGATCGCTGATGGCAAACAGTACCGGATCTTCATGCATCTTCCCCGTAACCGCAAAGCGCCAGACCCGAAACAGTATGAGTCCAAGTAAACCTACAATTGGCCAGAGAATGAGTGGCGAGCTATACAGGGCCATGGTTTCTTCCGCATAGATGTAGAGCAGAAAAACCAGCACCGCAATTGCGCTGGCAGTAGTGCCCATCAGGATAAGTAACTCACGGTGTTTGCTTGTATAGGCGCGGCCGGGCAAAGTAAAGCTGGCTTCTTGTTCGCTATCGATTCTCTCTGTTTCAATTTCGTTCTTATTCACTAACTCAGTAACGCGTTTGACTGCTCCGAGACCAAAGAACAGAGCCATGGAGAAGGCCAGTAACCAGGGAGAGGCAGTCACGCTTACTGCTCCGGCACCGGCAATCAAGCGCAGGGTGTAAAGCGCGGCGAGACTGAACAGATCCAAAAGAAAGACTCGTTTCAGCAGAAAGCTGTAGCACAGGGTAAGCAACCAGTAAGTGCCCAGCGCCTCGACAAAGGCCAGCGGCTGCAGGTGCGCCAGCAGCAATGCTGCGGTAAACAGAACCACAGCGGTGGCAGCGCCGTGCTGGATGGTCAGCGCCCCTGCTGCAAGGGGTCGCGAACGTTTGTTGGCGTGACGGCGATCAGCTTCCAGATCTAACAGGTCGTTCAATAAGTAGACGCTAGAGGCAAGCAGGCAAAAACACAGGAAACCAATAGCGGCATGCTGCAGGGCATGCATATCGTCAAGCTGGTGCGCCAGCACAAGCGGAATGAACAACAAGCCATTCTTCAGCCACTGGTGCGGGCGCATTGCCTGCCATAACCAGGGCCAGCGTGAGCCTGGCATATCGAAGTCTTGCCGTGGCTTGTCGGCAGCCAGGTCTTGCCCCAGGCTGTTGCTGCAGTTCACCCGGATAATTTCCTGGGCCTGCTGCCAGATGGGGAGGTCAGCGCTGGCATTGCCAGCGTAGGCAAACGGCGCATTGGCATTCATCTCGTTGATGCGCTGCAGCTTGGCATCGGCCTTCAGGTTAGTGTGATCATCGCTGCCTACAACCTTGTCAAACAGATCAAGGCTGTGGGCTAATGCTGCCACCATGTTTTCATTGGAGGCGGAAATCAGGACAAGATGTCGCCCATTGGTTTTTTCACTGCGGAGGAAATTCAGGAACTCAGAATTCAGTGGCAGCAACTCATAACTGACAGAAACACGCGCCGCAATTTTCGCCTTGAACTTCGCTCTGCCTGCCATCAACCAGATGGGAAGGACGAAAACGTAGAGCGGATTTTTCTTCAGCAGCAGTAACAGCGATTCCAGCAGCAGATCGGTTTTTATCAGGGTGCCATCAAGGTCCACATATAGCGGCAGACTCGATTGGGGCTGTGCGGGAGTAGCGGTCAAGATTTACAGCTTGAGTCGTTTGAAGACCACCTCTGGAATTGAACACACGATGGCCATGATAATGCGCCAATAGCCGGGTACATAGACCGTGTGCCGCTTGCCATCGATGGCCTTCTCGATGTTGGCAGCTACCAGTTCTGGCGTGGACCAAAGCGCACCTTTCTCAAACTGCGCCGTCATTGGCGAATCTACCAGACCTGGGCGAATATCGACGACATGGATGCCGTCCGGCAGCAGTTTGCCGCGCAGGCCCTGCAGGTAGGTCGACACCAGGGACTTGGCCGCACCGTAAATGAAATTCGGCTGGCGTCCGCGATCGCCTGCTACAGAGGTGACTACCGCCAATATGCCCCGACCCTGCGCTTTAAAAGGGGGAATGAGTTGCGAAAGTAGAGAGATCACGCTCAGGCCGTTCACATCGATCTCCCGTTTCGCCAATTCGAAGTCTGTCTCTGCGGCATCCTGGTCCGGCAGTGAGCCGTGGCTGATCAGAGCGATATCGATATCCGCGCCATCGAAGAAAGCGAGTGCTGCCTTAACGGCCTCTGCGTGTTTATCGTGCTCCAGCACATCGAGTAAATGGATTCCCACCCGTTTCGCACCCCGTACTTCGAGGTCCTGCTGCTGGGTCTGCAGGCGGTTTTCGCTGCGCGCCACCAGGAACAGGCTGCAGTGGCGGGCGGCATAGCGCCGCGCCACGGCATTGGCAATCGCAGAGTTGGCGCCGATGATGAGAATGTTCATGTTGTTGATGATCCCACGTCGGCACAGCTTAACCCAAGTCGATTCGATTGCATCGACGCAAATAGGCCGTCGGGATCAACCCGGTCCTTGATGGCCTTAAACGCCTCCCAATTGGGGTAGCTTTGTTTGAATACTGCTTCGCTCATACGCGCATCTTTAGCCAGGTAGATGCGACCGCCATGTGCCAACACCATGGCATCAAGTTCATCCAGCAGCGGCAGTAAGCTGGTTTCATACTTGAAGTCCAGGGTCAGGGTGAGTCCTGCCCGCGGGAAGGACAACAGGTTCTGGTTGGCTGCGCCGAATCGTTTCAGTACGGCGAGGAATGAACCCTTGCCAGCACGACTCACAGCCTCAAGTATCTCCGTTAAGCCGTTTTCAGCAGCTTCATCAGGTAACACGAACTGGTATTGCATGAAGCCTTTGCTGCCGTAAAGCCGATTCCAGTTGCGGATGCTGTCCAGTGGGAAGAAAAACTTGTCGTAGTGCTGCTGCCGCGCACCCGCTGCCCGCGAGTGACGATGGAAGTAGAGAGTGTTAAAGGTAGCCATGGTGGCGCGGTTGAGCAGGAAACCCGGTGTGGTGAACGGCACGCCAATGCTGCTGCTTTCCCGGTGTCGAAGCTCGCCAGTACCGCTGTGCTCGCCACAGTGAATGATGCCGCGCCCGAGCGCCGCGCCACGCGCAAGGCAATCGACCCAGGCCACCACGTATTTCTTTTCATTGTGTTCTTTCAACAGCGCAAGGCTTTCCTCAAGATTAGCTGCAGCCATGGACTCGGTATTAATTGAGATACCTGGAACCTTTGTCAGCTTTAGTCTGGCTTCAACGATTATGCCCGTGAGCCCCATGCCACCACAGGTGGCATGAAACAGGCCACTGTTTTCGGTTCGAGAACAGTGCACTAGCTCACCGCTTGCCAGCACCAGGGAAACAGATTCAATGTGATCACAGAATGTGCCATCAACATGGTGATTCTTGCCGTGGATGTCTGCAGCAATTGCGCCACCTATGCTGACATGCTTTGTGCCCGGCAACACCGGCGGGAACAGCCCCTGGGGTACACACAGCCGCAGAATTTCAGCGAGGCTTACCCCGGCACCGCAGCTTATGCTCAGGTTTTCAGCATCCAGCGCGATGAAGTTATCCAGGAAGCGGCTGCTTATCACCTGCTCGGCCAGTGCGCTGTCTCCATAGCTGCGGCCTGCACCTCGAGGAATGAGGCGCATGCTGCGAGGGTGCGCGCGCAGCTCCTTGGTCAGGGCATCGACATTGCCTGGTGCAGTCACTCGTGAAGTGACCGTTGGGTAACGACCCCAGCCGGTGAGAAGCATCAGTTGTTTCTTCGCTCTTGGTAAATTGGTTGCCTTGTGATTGCAGGCTGTTTAGCTTTTGATCAAGTTTCTTTAGTTGGGCTGCTGAAGCCGTCGCTTGCCGAATCAGCTGCGCCGACAAACACCAGATGTTTATCCAGCCGATACTTTACAACATATCCAATGGTCAATCCGATCACGGCGCCTGTATAGCGCGCGATTTTGCCACCAAACCAGTACTCGAAGCCAAGTTCCAGCCCCCAGAACATCGCGGTAGTAAAGCCGCCGGTGAGCGTATAAGCGACGAACTTGTTCAGGTTATGCAGGTGCGATTCGGTGGTATAGGCGAAGATATAGCGCTTATCAAGGGTGTACTTGCTTACCAAGCCGGTGGCAGTGCCCAGCAGCAGGGCAACATAAATGTCTAAGGGACCGCTGTAGACCCTGATAGCAAGTTCCTGGGTCGACAGGTTGATCAGGGTGGCAATTGTGGCGCAAACACCATATTTTAACGCGCGGTTGAGAGCTGACATATCCAGATTCTTATCGGCATCACCATCAGCAGCGTGACATCTCTTTAATATCAGCACATTTTTTTTGAATCGGGAACGGCAATGACAGAGCTAATGGAATTTACCCAGGCGGTAGCGCGGGAAGCGGGCGGTCTGATCGTGCGGGAGCGGGAACAGGCAGACCTGACCCATGATTATAAGGGTGGCACCGAGTTGGTCACCAATGCTGACATCATGGCGGACGAACTTATTCGATCGCGTATCGAACAGCAATTTCCTGCGCACCGGATTCTTTCTGAAGAGTCATCACCTGAGTTGCAGCGCGTGTGGGAATCTGATGCACCGGTGTGGATCGTTGATCCAATCGACGGCACCGTAAATTATGCCCATGGCCACATCCAGTCCGCAGTCTCAATTGCCTATTGTGTCGATGCCCAGATCACCCTTGGGGTGGTGTACAACCCCTTCACCGACGAAATGTTCTGTGCTGAGCTGGGGAAAGGCGCCACTCTCAATGGCGAGACCATCAAGGTGGCGCAGGAAACTGAGCTTTCCCGCACCATCATTGCCACCGGCTTCCCCTACATAAAGGAAGGAATAGATGAGATGGTGGAACGTGTGCGTAATATCCTTCATAACTGTGCGGATATTCGCAGACTGGGTTCCGCGGCCCTGGATATCTGCTGGCTCGCTGCCGGCCGTCTCGATGGTTACTACGAAAGCCTGAGTTTATGGGACTTCGCGGCCGCCCGTCTGATTGCTAAGGAAGCCGGTGCGCAGTGCGGGCACTTCGGGCCCGTGCCCGACGATGTTGATCCTCAGTTCTTCAATAAGAACCTGCTGATCGCCAATCCCACGCTCTACCCCAAGTTGCTGAAGCTAATACGCATGCCCTGATTTCGAATCGGTGCCCCTGACAATGCCGCCAACAGTGCTAAACACAAGTTGGATAGAGGCGAATCTGATTGACGCAATCCAACGTAGTATTTAGGCTGTAGGTCTAAATTCTGGGGGATTAGTTCCATTTTTCGCCAATCCCTGCTTACTCGCGATAACGCCGAGGCCTTTTGGCGGCTAGCGAATCGATTAAATCCTTTGGAACTGTTAGAGGAGAATAAAGTGAAAACGCCGAGCAAGATGAAATACGCTCTTCTCGCTGCTGCCATGCTGCCGGGATTGGCCGCTGCGCAGGAACGGGTCGGAGACTTTGCGCTGATTGACCAAGATGGTTACCACCACAGCATGAGTTACCTGGATGACCACGAAGCCGTTGCTTTCCTGGTGCAGACAGTGGACAGCGCCGCAACTGAGGCGGCTTTGCCTGCCTTCACTGCGCTAAAAGCAGATTTTGACGCCAAGGGTGTCGAGTTCCTGATGATCAACCCAATGGGTCTTGAGAATCGCGCAGCTGTTGCGGCTGAGGTCGCTGAATACGGCGTCGACATTCCAGTACTGATGGATGACCACCGTTTGATTTCCGAGGCTATGGGTATTTCCCACGCGGGTCAGGTGCTGATCTTCGATCCTAGCCGCTTCACCGTCCAATACCGCGGTAACGTAGACGGTGCAGAAACCGCACTGACTGAAATTCTTGCCGGCGACGACGTGAGCACACCGGAGATCGCAGTAACCGGCACTGAGATCACTTATGACGAGATTCCGGTACCTTCATATGTTGCGGATATAGCGCCAGTGCTGGCCGAGCAGTGTGCGGCCTGTCACCGTGAAGGTGGCGTAGCGCCATTCGCGATGGATAGCCATGCCATGGTGCAGGGCTGGTCCCCAATGATTCGCGAGGTCCTGATGACCAAGCGTATGCCACCAGGCGCCATCGATGGCCACATCGGTGAGTTTATGAATGATCGCCTGATCGAAGAGCAGGACGTGCGCAACATCATCGCCTGGGCTGAAGCCGGTGCGCCTAAAGATGGCGACGAAGATCCGCTAACTCAGCTGACCTGGCCCGAGTCCAAGTGGGCCTACGGCGAGCCAGACATGATCCTTGATATCCCGGCAACAACGGTTCCTGCCACTGGCAACGGTGTGTTTGTTAACGTCGAAGTGGTTTTCGATATGCCGGAAGACCGCTGGATGAAGGGCAGCCAGATCATTGCCGGTGACCGGGCGGTGCTTCACCACACGGTAAACCGCCTGGACTTCCCGGATGAAGAAGGCGGCCGTGGCTTCCTCGGCGCACCTTCTAATCCAGACAAAGCCAACATCGCAGCCTACATCCCAGGCTTCATTCAAGAGATGAATCCACCCGATACTGGAGGCCTGATTAAAGCGGGTTCCGTGCTGAAGCTAAACATGCACTACACGCCTTACGGTAAGGAAACCACTGACAACAGCCAGGTGGGTGTATGGTTCTATCCGGAGGACGAGCCTCCCTCAGAGAGAATGTCGGGTCAGTGCGCGTGTATCTTCCCTTTCAACTGGACTGATATTCCGCCAAACGACCCTGCCTTTGAGCAGGTTCAGACCATCTCTATCGATCGCGAAGCCCATCTGCATAGCTTCACGCCGCATATGCACTTCCGCGGCAAGTACATGCGCTTCTACGCTGACTATCCAGACGGCACGACCGAAGAGCTGATCAATGTCGCCAAGTACAACTACAACTGGCAGCTGTCATACCTGTATAAAGAGCCCAAGCTGGTTCCCGCAGGCACAGAGATCCGTGTAGTGGGTGCCTTCGATAACTCCACCCAGAACCCAGCCAACCCGGACCCGGAGCGCACTGTGCCCTGGGGTAATGAGAGTTGGGATGAGATGTTCTTTGGTGTAGTGAACTACAAGTTCACCAATCAGGGCGGAGACGACTAAGTCGGCTTCTGTTCCTGAAACGTCTTTTCCTTTAACGGTTTTTTCTGTAACCAGGAAACGAGAGAACGAGAAAAGCCGGGCATAGCCCGGCTTTTTATTGACTATCAAAAATGGTCTGTGGACCCTGGCTCAGGCCGCTGGCGGTCTGTTTCCTTGGCCAAAATCACCTCTACAGCGTTGTTTTGTGCCAATTCGGGCGATTTCTCGACCATTTCTCAATTCTTTCTTCATTATTCCCTCTCTCTTCAAAGCTAAATCTAGTATCATACTGCACCATTTTTTCACGTAACCCGATAGCTAACCTTTGAGCAGCACAATGACTGATTTATCACTTTATAGAAACATAGGTATTTTCGCCCACGTTGACGCCGGCAAAACCACGACCACCGAGCGCATTCTCAAACTGACCGGTAAAATTCATAAGACCGGCGAAGTGCATGATGGTGCAGCGACAACGGATTTTATGGATCAGGAAAAAGAGCGCGGCATCACGATTCAGTCTGCGGCAACCACCTGTTTCTGGAACGATCACCGTCTGAATATCATTGATACTCCGGGTCACGTAGATTTCACCGTTGAGGTATATCGTTCGCTTAAAGTGCTGGATGGCGGTGTCGGTGTTTTCTGTGGTTCCGGTGGTGTTGAGCCCCAGTCAGAGACTAACTGGCGTTATGCCAACGAGTCTGAAGTCTCGCGCATCATCTTCGTTAACAAGCTGGACCGTGTAGGCGCGGACTTCCTCCGAGTTGTTGATCAGGTTGAAAACGTGCTGGGTGCTAATCCTCTGGTAATGGTTCTGCCCATTGGCCGGGAAGACGATTTTATCGGTGTGGTTGACCTGCTCACGCGTAAAGCCCATATCTGGCCTGATCCGGGCAATCCTGAAAAATTCGAGCTGCGCGATGTGCCTGAAGACATGGTTGACCAGGTAGAAGAATACCGCGAAAAGCTGATCGAAATGGCTATCGAGCAAGATGACGACTTGATGGAGTCTTATCTGGAAGGCGAAGAGCCCTCTATCGATGACATCAAGCGCTGCATCCGAAAAGGCACCATTGCCCTCGACTTCTTCCCCACTTACTGTGGCTCAGCGTTCAAGGACAAGGGTATTCAATTGGTTCTGGATGCGGTTGTTGATTTTCTGCCGAATCCAACTGAAGTTGATCCGCAGCCTCTGACCGATGGGAAAGGCGAGCCTAACGGTGAAGTCGCTCTGGTAGATGAAAACGAGCCTTTCCGCGCACTGGCTTTCAAGATCATGGATGACCGCTTCGGTGCCCTGACCTTCGTTCGCGTTTACTCCGGGGCAGTAAACAAAGGCGACACTATCCTGAACTCATTTACAGGTAAAACCGAACGCGTTGGCCGCATGGTAGAAATGCATGCCGATGACCGTAATGAAATTGATAGGGCGCAGGCCGGTGATATTTTTGCCATTGTTGGCATGAAGGTTGTGCAGACAGGCCACACGCTGTGTAGCCCTGACCATCCTTGTACCTTGGAACCCATGATTTTCCCAGAGCCGGTTATTTCAATTGCGGTATCACCGAAAGACAAGAGCAGTGTCGAGAAGATGAGCATCGCGATTGGCAAGATGGTTGCGGAAGATCCTTCATTCAGGGTTGAAACCGACGAAGATTCCGGTGAAACCATCCTCAAAGGCATGGGTGAACTACACCTGGATATTAAAGTCGATATCTTGAAGCGTACTTACGGTGTTGAGCTGGAAGTAGGCGCACCTCAGGTGGCATACCGTGAAACCATTACCCAGGAAATCGAAGACTCCTACACCCACAAGAAGCAATCAGGTGGTTCCGGTCAGTTCGGTAAGATCGATTACCGCATCAAGCCAGGTGAACCAGGCAGCGGCTATGTGTTTGGTTCTACTGTTGTGGGCGGTAACGTACCGAAAGAATTCTTCCCTGCGATTGAAAAGGGATTTGAAGGCATGATGGAGCAAGGCCCAATCGCCGGTTTCCCGGTACTCGACGTTGAAATCGAACTATTCGATGGTGGCTTCCACTCAGTGGATTCATCAGCCGTTGCGTTCGAACTTGCGGCCAGAGGCGCTTACCGTCAATCGATGCCAAAAGCTTCGCCTGAGTTAATCGAGCCGATCATGAAGGTTGATGTCTTTACACCGGAAGATCATGTGGGTGATGTGATTGGTGATTTAAACCGTCGCCGCGGCATGATCAAAGATCAGGACCCTGGACCTACAGGTGTTCGCATCAAGGCAGATGTGCCCCTGGCGGAAATGTTCGGCTACATTGGCAGCCTGCGTACCATGACCTCCGGTCGCGGTCAGTTCTCCATGGAGTTCTCTCACTACCTGCCATGCCCGCAGTCAGTCTCTGACGCTGTGGTTGAAGCTGAGAAAGAAAGACAGGCAGCGAAAGCCAAGAACTAAGCTGACACGCTTGTTTCAAAAAGCCCCGATAGAGAGATTTATCGGGGCTTTTTTTATGGCCGCGAAAACTAAGCTTGCTCGTTTGCGCGGGACCTATCCCAGTACTCGAAGTGATTTTCTCTTCAATTTCAGGGATGCCGCACGTACACTAAAACCGAACATTCGAAAGAATATGAAGTCCACGTCATATCTTGTAACTTTCCCAACCATCCATCAGGGATCACAAAGGACATCCCCAGTTCAGGAATATCGACTTTTCCCGTATCCTGGGCCGTACCCAAAAAACTGATAGTGGTACAAAGCAGGAGAGCGGGAAATGTGCGGGCAGTTGTAATCATGGCAAGGCAGTTTCACTGAAGGTACGAAAAACCCTCAAGCAATGAAAGTCGTCCTACTCGCCTCTTTTTGCCTTAGCGGTACTTAGCTTACTTTGCTTCTTCTCCATTTGGCCTCTCCACATATCGAGGAAAGACTGCCCCTTCGACGCAGGTCCATACATTTTGAAATGCTTGGTATCCACGTCCTCCCTTTTGCTCTTGCTCATGATGGTATTCCATTGCTGCTGCAATACCTGCATGTCCTTGATGGCATTGTTGAGGCGTGTCTTCTCTGAAGTCTGCCAAAACCACTTTGACTTTAACTCTGTCCGCAGGTCCTTGATTTCCTTGTCAATCTGTTGTCCGGTTTTCCCCAGCTTTTGTGTCGCTGCTTCAATCGCCGCTTCCCCAAACTCACTGTCCCTGTTGAAGTTTTCGAGTGTCACTTGATCCGAGTTGTCAACAGCGACGATTCCTGCGTAATGTTCATTCCAACCAAATCCAGGACTGTCTGTACCAAAGGCCTTGATCTCAAAGGCATCACCAGCTTTCAGCGTCATGTCAGCCAGCGTGGCATCTATCTGCTGCCGTCGCTCTTCGCTGATCTGGCCATCGTCGCTTTCGTCGACAGTGGTACTGAAAACTTCCTCGAATCCGGAGTGCGCCTTGGTTATGTTCTTGAAGTAGACGTTGCACTTCGTATCCAAATCCTTCGCCCAGTCTTCCCCCTTGTCCTCCGTTGGGGTGGCCTTGACCTGCAGTAGTTGCTTCTTTGCATCTGGTTGAGGGTGGTTATTGACGACAACGGCGATGCCCGTCGGCGTCAGTCTAAAGTCGCCATTAGCGTCTTCGAGATCCTTGTTTGATTGCGCTAATGTCCCTGCTGCCAGGAAAAACACCGTATGCTGAGATCCGCCGTCCGCGTTGATGGCCAGGTTACCTCCTTCAGAGACATTGAGCTTGCTCGACACAGGAGGGCCCTCCACGTATTTCATCACGTAATGCTCCTTCCCAAGTTCCCCTTCTTCAATCAATGTCGGCTTAATGGATGTGAACGCCTCCTTCACTTCCTCCCAGTTTTGCGAGGCATCTAAATCGATGGCCTTGTACAATTGAGCTACAGACGCGGGATTGATCGCACTCGATTCGTTGGCTGCCACTTCCTTGAACTGCAGAGACCGTGAGGGGTCCCCGGAAGAAACTGCTTGGTGTGAGAGCGGTTGCCCCTCCTGACCCTCGTTGGCAAGGTCTTGCAGCCTCCTTTGCTCTTCGGATTCCGGGCGGTTGTCTTCCAACTGGAAGGTGCCAGTCCTCCCCTTCTCCCTTTGCGGGTGGGACTGGACGGCGGATTTAGTTTTGTCCTTCTTGTTGCGGTCAGCGCGTACTTTCATTTCCTCAGGTTCCTTATATCCCAAAGTTGGGCTGGCACAGTCGTATGCCACCCACACTATCAGACACCCTTAAAGTAGTACGTCTGAGTCAGATTAGTCCAACTCTAGGATCTCGATTTTTGCACCATATTCTATGTAATTTATAGCTACAAAACTAAACGTCATCAAGTAGAGACCCTGCTCGAATCTGAGGACTACACATAGCGGGCAATTCGATGGGTTGGTCTCACCACAAAGCAAATGCGGATGGTCTCCGAGCCTTTGTTCCGCAAGCGCTGCGCTTCTTGGTTGGCGCAGCAGCCTGTTCGAACAACGCGCTGATTCCATTCAATTCACGATACCTGACTCTTCAAAAACATGATGTAAAGGAGTAGTGTTTATACCTCAAACTGCAAAATCTGCTTTCCGATAATAAAAACACCGCTGGAGGCAAACATGCACAATCGCTGGTTAAGCACCCTGGCTCTCGTAACGGGCATTCTTTCTGCTCCTCTCTACGCGCAAACGAGCGCGGTGCCGCGCACGGAGTTCGGACAACCTGATCTTCAGGGCACCTATACCTTTCGTACCATTACGCCGCTGCAGCGGCCAGCAGAACTGGCGGACAAGACGACCCTGACAGCCGAGGAAGCGGCGGAGTGGGCGACCTATGAGAATCGGCGGCAGAATCGGGATCTAATCATCGATTCTGTGGGCGGTGCCGGCTACCCGCCTGGGGTGATCTCCTATAACGAGTTCTGGTATGAGCGCGGTAATGACACTATTGCGGACCGGCGTACTTCGCTGATTTATGATCCTCCCAATGGCAGGTTGCCGCCACTGAACGCAAGTGGTCAAGAGCGGGCTGCTTACATGCAGCAGGTGCGCCGCGATAGTGCAGGCCCAGAGGCACGCACCCTTAACGATCGCTGCATTATTAACAACCGAACTGGGCCGCCACTGCTCCCCGGCTCCTACAACAACAATATGCAGCTGGTGCAGACTGAGGACCACGTCATGATTATGACGGAGATGGTGCATCACGCGCGTATCGTTCCCTTCGCCGATGCTTTCGACGCGCCTTTTACCCAATGGGCGGGCAGATCCATTGCGCGTTGGGAGGGGGATACCCTGGTGATCACCAGTCGCCACTTCTATCCTGAGTACGGCTGGCGTAATACCTCACCGGATCTAAAGATTGAAGAGCGCATCACCTGGGCCGATGAGAATACCCTGGACTACGACGTTACCATCGAAGATCCCAATATGTGGGATCAGCCCTGGTCGGCGAGACTGCCCATGCGTCGCATGTCAGACCCAATCTATGAGTATGCCTGCCATGAAGGCAATCACGGGCTAATGGGTATTCTGGCCGGATGGCGACGATGGGAGGTTGATGGCAAGAATGAGGGGCCCATTCCCAGCGTGGATGATGATGAGTAAGTGATAAGCAGAAGCTACGCCAGTCGTTACCAGTTCTATAACAAACGGCAGGCGAATTGCCCCAAAGGGCGAAAGTTGAGAAGGATTTTTAAGGCGTGTTGGAGACAAGAAAATCCCGTTGTGATGTTTGGTGAGCTTTTTCTCAAATAGGGCAGCGCAATGATATGCGGCAACTTTAGGAGAAAATAATGAAGACGCTTTCCTGCGATATGTGCGATAAAGAATTCTCAGCGGCGACATTTGAGGACTGGTTTGAACAAATGAAACCGCACCCTATGACTGATCACGCGGACATCATGGCTAGCAATGCAAACAAGTCCAAAGAAGACGGTATGAAATGGATGGCAGATATGAAAGCTAAGTTCGATGCATTGTAGGCTCCAGCTTTCGATGCAATCGGTATAGCCAGCAGCAAATAGCCCATCGATTCGCTGAGCAATTAATTTTGTGCGCTTGTTGCCATCCGTATTAAACATTCCTAAAACTAGCGCTACCGATTGGAGACAATATGTCTGAAATCAATCACATTCTCGTTCCTACTGACGGGTCCCAGGGAGCGATTAATGCGGCCGCTTACGCCGGGCAGTTGGCCAAGGCGCTTGGTGCAAATGTCACCATCCTGTGCGTGCAGAGTGATGATAATTTACTTGCCAGTGCCTGGGGGGCAGGTGAGTTTTATGAGGGAGTGCCAGGTGGCATTAAATCAGTGGATGAGATTCGTGACGTGATGGAGAAGAAGGTACAGGAAAAAGAGTTGCCGGATACTTCCCGCGCGCTCGGAGAGGTTAATTCGGAACCACAGTTGGTAACTGTTTGGGGACACCCGGCAGAAGAAATAGTGAAATATGTTAAAGAGAATGCGGTTGACCTGGTGATTATGGGGTCCCACGGGCGCACTGGGATCAAGCGTGCTTTTTTGGGGAGCGTGAGTCAGGCGGTGGCAAACCAGGTCAACTGTCCTGTTACGCTTGTTAAGTGATTTGGCAGTAATTTCATGGACTAGACAACTTCAGCATCGACTCATGATCTAGCTGATTGACGGCCTAGCTGCGATTCTTTTGGTATGGTGCGGCATTTAGTTTGGAGACAGATTTTTTCCGAATAGTTAATCGTTCGAATAGTGTCTCAACTTCTTGGCTGAGCTCAAGTGCAGGGCTCTAAAATCGCTCAGCGTTTTATGGAAAATGTTCTATTCACAATTTCAGAGATCGCTGTTGCACTGATTGGCTTCAGCGGCGTAGTGACGGTTCTGGGTCATCGCGGTCAGGGTGACTGGCAGGCTGCGGAAAAATCCGTTTGCAGGCGATGGTAGAGCCCAGCATTATTGCCCTCTTTGATGCGCTGTCACCGGCCACTCTCGGACTCATCCTGGAGTCTGAAGACTCGCTCTGGCGACTGTGTAATGCAGTGGTGCTGGCCATGCACCTGGTGGGCTTCACGGCTTATACGCTCATAGCGCGGTATGCAGAGACCTTGCTCAGCCAAAAACTGATGGCTGGATTTGCCATATTGGTGTTCTTGATTCAGGCATCAAGCCTGCTCAATCTGATGCCTCATCATCAATTTGCGCTGGTGCTCGGACTACTGCTTGGGCTTCTGGTCGCAATTTTCAATTTCTGCCTATTGCTATTTCACATCATTCATACGGGGGATGGCGCCCGTTAGGCTGGCCCTTGCAGAACAAGCCAAGCGGAAATCTGCATAAAAAGCGTGACAACTTGTTACAACAGGAGCAGACTGATAATTGCTAGATCGCTAAATGACCCTAATAATTAGAAAAAAGGGGAAAATAATAATGAAAACTAGAGTTTTCGTGTTCTACGCCATATCCGTCCTGTCGCTATCCTTATTCATTATTACGCCTTCTTCAGATGGCTCAGCTGAGACCGGGATGCCGGTTTTAAAGATTAGCCAAACTCTGATTGAATCCGTCGATCATCTGTTGGCGGTCAAGTACTAGACAGATTCATTTTGACGGTAATGTTCAATGAGGCTGGGCCTTCGCCTTCCAGCCCCTGTCAGTGTAAACCCGGCTCACGCTGCTGATTTATCTTCACACTTTCCGATTCCAGTCGCCATAGGCTGGCTGCATTAAGGTTTCGCAAGTAAGTACCCCTGACCCATTCCTACTGGATGCAGCGAGGCATTCATGCTGCGCCATCCGGAAGCAGCAATTTGTGTTTCAGTTTCTGTCTGCACGTTGCGGCAGGTGGACGCAATAGCTGCTCCTGCCTGGAGATCTCAATACGAGATCGCATCACCCTCCAGCGCAGGCGTGTGCACGGGCAGTCGTCGCGCCTTGGTCAGTTGTTCAAAGGCATAGCCCAGTCCCAGCAGCTGCGGTTCACTAAAAGCAGGCCCCATGAATGAGATAGTGATGGGTAGGCCCATGCCGGTGAATCCAGCCGGGACGATGATGTCGGGAAAGCCAGACATATTGGCCAGGGTCACGGGTGAGCCGCCGCCACCGGGTGCGCCATTCGGGTTTGGATCTGGATCGACCCGGCCTGGGCGTATTGTCGATGTGGGATAGACGATTGCATCCAACTCATTGTCGCGCAGAATGCCTGCCATGACGCTTTGCACCAGCGGCAGCGCATGGTCGCGGACCGCGATATACTCATAGTCCTCCAGCTCACCGCTGTCATCCTCGCTCATCATCAGGTTCCAACGACCCGGATTCGGAATCGCACCGTCTTCCCGTCGTGAAGTCAGGCGCATAGATTGCTTGATGATGTCATCCAGCGTCTTGGGATACCCAGGCCCGATGGTGGCGAGATAGTCTTCGATCTGGGCGCGGAATTCACGATAGCGAATCGCCCGGTAGAAACGACCGCGCACGTCCATCAGCCAGTCCGGAATCTCGATGTCTACGACTTCGGCCCCGGCATCGCGCATAGTTTGCAAGGCAGACTCGATGATCCAGTCTACTTCCGGATCGCTATCCATGAATACGCGAGCCACGCCTATCTTGGCGCCGTCCAGGGCATCAGCATCCAGAAACTGTGTGTAATCTGTATGGTACTGGCCTTCGCTTTTGGCGGTGGAATCGTCGGCGGGATCAATCCCGGTCATGACGCCCAGGGAAACAGCCACATCATAGACACTCCTGGCCATGGGTCCGACGGTATCGAATGAAAGAGCCAGCGGTACCACGCCGTCGCGGCTCAGCAGACCATGGGTTGTCTTGAGGCCAACGATGCCATTGGCCGAAGAAGGCCCGCGTACCGATCCCCCGGTGTCGGTGCCCAGCCCCATCATGGCGTAGCCTGCGGCGATTGCCGCACCGGTGCCGCCGGAAGAGCCAGCAGGAGAGCGGGTCGTATCGTGTGGATTATAGGTCGGCCCGCCCAGAGAATTCATGGCACCGCCGGATGCGAATTCACTCATGTTGAGTTTGGCCAGAATGATGGCGCCGGCTTCCCTTAGTTGCTTCACAATGAAAGCATCGTCGGGCGGAATCGAGTCTTGCAACAGGAATGAGCCGGCGGTGGTAGGTAAGTCCGCCGTGTCCATATTGTCTTTCAGCAACACAGGAATGCCGTGTAGAGGAGAGCGACGCCCACTGCGCACTCTTTCTTCATCGAGTGCGCGCGCTTGCTCAAGCGCTTCCGGGTTTAAGGTCAGCACTGCATTGATCGCGGGACCCTGCTTGTCGTAGGCGTCGATGCGATCAAGAAACATCTCTACCAGCTCCGCTGAATTCAGCTCGCCCGCATCGATGGCGGCATTCACTTCCTCGATTGTCGCAGCGGTGAGTTCTACCTCAGCGGCAAAGGTAAGCGCAGAAGCAAAACAGAAAATGGAGAGCAGGGAAATCTGCCGCCATGCCGCATTACAGCAAGCCTTAATTGACATTACGTTCGCCTTTCTTCCAATAGGGTTTTCTCAGTTCGGTTTTCAGAATTTTGCCGGCTCCAGACAGCGGCAATGGTTCGCTTTGAAACGACACAGAGCGTGGACACTTAAAACCAGCGATCAGTGACTTGCAGTGTTCAATTAGCGCCGCCTCGTCACTTGTGGCGCCCTCTTTCAACACCACGATGGCGTGGACTGCTTCACCCCATTTTTCATGAGGGATGCCAATCACCGCACATTGGCTAACAGCATCGTGCTGGTAAAGAGCGTTCTCCACTTCTGCTGAGTAAACGTTTTCTCCGCCAGAGATGATCATGTCCTTGACCCGGTCAACGATGAAGACGAAACCCTCTTCATCCATGTATCCGCCGTCGCCGGTATGCAGCCAGCCGTCAACAATGGTGTTGGCAGTTTGTTCTTCCATATTGCGATAGCCCTTCATGATGTTAGGGCCGCGCATACAGACTTCGCCGATTACCCCATAGTCAACGCGCTGATTGTTTCCGTCCATGATGCAGACGTCGATGCCTGGCAGGGCCTGACCCGCTGACTTCATCTTGCCTGCTAGAGGGCCTTCGAAAGTATGGCGTTCCGGCAGCAGGGCGGTAATTACCGGCGCTGCTTCAGTTTGACCATAGGCCTGGTAAAACTGCACCTTGGGCATAACCTTAAGTGCCTGCTGGATTACTGCTTCAGGCATAGGTGAGGCGCCATACCAGACGCTTTCCAGTGCATCCAGATTGTAGTTGCCAATCGTAGGTTGATGAACCACCATGTTGATCATGGTCGGCACCAGCAGCATACGCTGAATTTTGTTGTCCTGAACGCCTTTTAGTGTGGCGATGGGATCGAAAGCTGGCTGAAAGTAATTGGAGCAGCATAGCGCTGATGCCATCATGCATACAAAGGCATCTGCAATGTGAAACATAGGTGCCACATGTAATATTCTGTCTTTCTGCTGTACTCCCATCACGGCAATCGCCTGCAGCGAATTGACCACCAGGTTAGTGTGGGTCAGCATGACACCTTTGGAGCGTCCTGTGGTGCCACCGGTGTAGAACAGCCCTGCGACATCTTCGTTGCAGCGGCCGGAGTCGGCGACAGGTTCAGCGTCGACCAGCTCGGCATAAGGGATATAGCCTTCAGGGGTCTCGCCTTCGTCGACAAAAACAAAGTGCTTTACGTGTGCCAGTCGGTCCCTGATCTGTGCCACCAGTGGTGCGAAGGTGGTATCGACAAACAAGATGCTGGCCTCAGAATCGTTTAGCCAGTACTCGACCTCTGGACCGGCCAGGCGTGTGTTTATGGGCTGGAAGATTCCACCTGCCCAGGGCACCGCGTACATAAATTCGAAATAGCGGTCACTGTTGAGGGCAAGTATTGCGGCGCAATCGTCGTCGCCAAAGCCGAGCTGCTGCAGCCCACCGGCAAAGCAGGCAATTTTATGCACATACTCTGGCCAGGTCTGCTTGCGATCACCATCGACGGTGGCGAGTACATTGGGTTGGTTCTGCGCAGCCCGGCGCACCATCTGTGTAGTTGAAAACATTTCGTTGTCCCCGGATTCTTTTCAATTGTTGTTAAAGGTAAGCTGGCGCCAGTGTGAGGCCTGAATTAACTAGATCTTGAGTTGGCGGCACTGCACTTGCCCTAGCATCGAAACTCTACTGTCAGGCCGTGGCTTTGTCTCGGTGTGAGGTCAGTAGGCTCTGATATTAAATCACAGCGGCTAAAGTACAAGAGTTAGTTGAGGGCGTTTGGTAGGTCTACTTTAGTACTGACGCAATCTAGCGTTGCGGGGGAATCGAGTACGTCCCCACGGCGTGTGCTACCGGTGCCTCGTCTCCCTCGGAGTAGATAGATACTTCTCCTACCGCCAGAGACTTTCCAAGCTTCAGCAACTTACATTCCGCCAGGATATCCGCATTTGCCACGGGTTTGCGCAGGAAGTTGAAATTGAGGCTGGTGGTGACGGCCAGTGCGACAAAGCCAATCTGTCTTAACAAGGCAATATAGATCGCCGTATCCGCAAGGGCCATCATGGTTGGTCCCGACACTGTGCCGCCGGGACGCAAGTCGCGCTCTTCTACCCGATGCCGCACGATAATGCTGTCCACTGTGAAATCTTCTATTTCATAGCGGGCCAGTGGGAATTCGCTTTTGAACCAGGCGATCATTTCTTCTTTGCTGACCATAATAAAATACAGCTCTCTTTTCTGTTTGTTTACGTTTCAGGCTGCGACACTGGTTTGGCGGGGAAGCGATTATCAAACCGCTTTAGGATTGTTGGTAGATAAAGCAGATCCAGCACAAGAGCCAATACAACAATAGGGACTAGCAGTTTGGCTGACTGCTGAAAATAGATGGTGTTGGCAAATATTAGAATTGTTGTACCCAGCGCGAGGACTAGCGTGGTGACTGTAAGCGCGGGGCCTGCCACTCTTATCGAATGAGCAACGGCTTCTGCCTGGCTTGCGCCAGTGCGACGACCCTCCAGATAGTGACTCAGAATGTGTACGGTATCGTCCACAACCAAACCTATGCTTATGCTAAACAGCATCATCACGAAAGGGTCCAGTTGACCCACAAACAACGCCCAGAAACCGAACACAATGGTGGCAGGCAACAGATTGGGCAGCACGCTGAGAATGCCAAAATAGAGACTGCCAAGGCCGAAGATCAGGGTCAGTGTGATCAGCAGCAGACTAACGGAGTAGCCCTGCAGCAATTCTGTGGTGACCAGCTCATCCATTCTGGAGAACAGGAGCAAGCCACTGCCATGTATCAGGGTGGCGTCGCTGAATTCCCTTGAGAATCGCTGTGTGATTTCGAGGTCCAGGTCGAGCAATTCCTGATTGGAGATTTGTGTAGCGTTGACGAAAACCGTGATGGCGGAAAAGTCATCGTTAATGAAGCCGCTCATGGGAAATTCTTTGCTATTTACCAGCGCAAAGGCTTCAAGGAAATTTTCTACCGCGCTCACTTCATCGGGCAGGAAGTAGTACTCCGGATCCTGGTCGTTGATGAACTGGTTAATGGTTTTGAGCACATCGTTGAGACTGCCAACGGATTCGACTCGCGGCAAATTAGTCATCCAGTTCGTGAACGTTTCCACTTTGCGCAGGAACTCAATATCCACCACGCCGTTTTCCACTGGTGTCTTTATCGCGTAGGTGAGGGCTGGGCCGCGATTCATATTCTCAGCAACCTTGTCGTAATACTCACGAATCTCATCATCGTTGGCGATAAAGTCCAGCCGATTAAAATCAGTTTCATTCAGTGGCAGCAACATCGCGGTGACTACAGCAAGTGCCGTACAACCGAGAAAAATAGGTTTGTCCTGAGAATGCGTAAAACTGATGACACGGTTGAGTCCACTCTGAAGAAAATGAGAACTCTCAGTCTCGGCATTGCTGGCAAGCCGAGAGAACCAAACCATTAATGCAGGTAGCAAAGTAAAGGTGAGGCTGTAGGCAAAGACGATACCGATAGCCACGATGCGACCGAAATCCTGAATCGCGGGAGATGAGGTCATATTGAGAGAGGAAAATCCAATTGCCGTGGTTACCGCTGCCAGCGATATCGGCTGGAAATTATAGGCTAGGCTATGACGCATGGCCTGCAGGTGATCCATGCCTGATGAGAGCGCCTGTTTATAGATCGAGATAATGTGGACGCTATTGGCCACAGCAATAATGATCACCACCAGTGGCGCAATCACCGAGATGCTATTAAAAGAAAATCCGGAGTAGTTCACCGTGCCTACAGTGCAGATCGCGGTAAACAAGACATGAATCAGGATGCTTGCACCCAGAGTAATGGAGCGGAAGCAATAGCAGATCACCAGCACGCAGATAATAATCACGATGGGCAGCAGACTGGTGAGATCCTTGATCATGGCGGACTGGCTGCTTTGCTCCAGTATGAAGTCAGAGCCAACGTACAGCTCAACATCGGGGTGGCGTGCCCGAATATCATCCCTGAGCTGCTGAATCGCAGTGGCGATTTCCATGCGTTGGTCGACATTCGCGTCGCGGGCATTCAGGGACAGGTTGCCGAAAGTCAGGCTGGCGTCCTTGGCCAACAGATTATTGGTTAGCAGGCGATCTTGTGTGGCTGCTGCGGCAAGCGCATTGAGTTCGGCCTCGGAATAGTCATCGATGGGTTTGGCGAACAGGCGCCTCTGGGTTTCCGGTGAGACCCAGTTGATGATGGTGGAGAGGTAGTCGGCCAGTGGGACTGCCGTATAGCTCTCCCGCAGGTCTGCAATTGCCCGCAGGGTTGCGGTATTGAATATGGTATTGCCTTCCGGGGCCACGAAGATGAACGCCGCTTCCGTGGGAATTGGAAACTCGTCGTCCATGAGTTCCAGCTCGTCCAGGTAGGGGTCGCTTTCCGTTAACAGCGCGTTGAAGGTACCATCGAAACTGGTCAACAGTATGCCGGTTGCCAGCATGACCATCATCAGGCTACTGGCAACGAACAAAACCAGGCGACGCTCAACACAGAGAGTCGCAACGCGATTGGCAAGGGCAGATAAGTCCAGTTTCATGTGACTACTACGATGATGTTCACTTTTACGTTCATAGGTAGCTTGAGCTATACCTTACGGCAGTGAGACATCCAACTGGTCACGCCGCTCCCGCGATATTTCTGTTTGTGCAGTACGAAATAGAATTTGCGCTGCCAGTGTCGCTGCGGCGCCGCCAATGGTACCAGTGTTTTCCGTTTGAAGGCTTCTTCCAGTGTGAGCCTGGACAAACAACCAATGCCCAGACCCGCTTCTACAGCCCGTTTGATGCCTTCGGTATGCTGCAGCTCCAGCCTCAGCTTTAGATTAGGCAGGATGCCGGTCATGGCGCGATCGAATGCTTGCCGGGTGCCAGACCCAGACTCACGTACAATCCAGTCAGCCTCCAACAGCTCTGCCTCGCTCAGGGATTTCTTACCCGCCAGCGGGTGATCCGGCGCAGTAAATAGAGCGAGTTCGTCATCGCGCCAATAGATCATTTCCAGTTCCGGGTCCTGTAAATCGCCTTCGATGAGCCCAATGTCCAGTTCAAAGTTGCGGACCTTGTGGGTGATGGCTGCCGTGTTCTCTACCGTGAGTTTCACTTGTGCTTCAGGATGCTCTGCCATGAAATCCGCCAGGATGCCGATTCCAAGATAGTTGCCAATGGTCAGGGTAGCACCGACTTTTAGCTCGCCAACCTCAGTATGCGTGAGCAGACTGTTTTCCAGTTCTGAAGCCTGAGATAGCAGGGCCGCGGCGCGGCGGCGCAGGGCGCTACCTGCTTCATTGAGCTGTAGACGCTTGCCGATCCGATCGAACAACTGCAGTTCAAAGCGTTGTTCCAATTCTTTCAGGGCAGTGCTGGCTGCAGATTGAGACATTGCGAGTTCTCTGGCGGCGACGCTAACATTCTCGTGATTTGCGACCGCCAGAAATACTTCCAGCTGTTTTAGCGAAAAGTGCATTGGACTGTGCCTATATAAAAATTAGCCCATATCTAATAAATAGATAGAATATATTAATATAATCAATTTTACAGATATATGCCTCACCGTTAAACTTGCGCCCGCCAAAATTCAGGAGGAGTTTGCTGTGGCGGCCTTATCTACTCAACATGTTACTGAGGTTCATCATTGGAATGACTCGCTGTTCAGCTTCAAAACCACCCGAGATCGTTCGCTGCGGTTTGAAAATGGACATTTCGTGATGTTGGGGATGGAGGTTGAAGGCAAACCCCTGATGCGTGCCTACAGCATCGCCAGTCCCAACTACGATGAGGAGCTAGAGTTCTTCAGCATTAAGGTGCCAAACGGCCCCCTTACCTCCCGTCTCCAGAACATCCGGGTTGGAGACCAACTATTGGTGAGCAGCAAGCCTACCGGCACTCTGGTGGTGGATCATTTGTTGCCTGGTCGCAATCTTTTCTTGATCAGCACTGGCACCGGGTTAGCGCCATTCATCAGCATCGTCCAGGATCCGGAAGTCTATGAGCGCTTTGACCGCGTCATCCTGACCCATGGCGTGCGCTATGAAAGCGAGCTTGCCTACCAGGACTTCATCCTCAGGCAGTTGCCTGGCAATGAATTCTTCGGGGAAACCATTCGCGAGAAACTATCTTACTATCCGACAGTCACGCGGGAACCCTACAAAAATCAGGGTCGGCTTACAGACTTGATGACAAGTGGTCGATTGTTTTCTGACTTGGGCCTGCCGGCTGCAGACGCTGAGCATGACCGTTTCATGATCTGCGGCAGTCCAAGCATGCTCAAGGATTGTTGCACTATTCTGGACGGCTGGAATTTTGAGGAATCCCGGCAAGGTATCAAGGCGCAGTACGTGATAGAACGGGCCTTCGTAGAATAGGCGGGTCAGACAGCTTGTTTCGAATTCTTGGTTAACGTGATTCTAGCGCGCGGGCAATCAGCTCCGCGATGCTGGTGACATCGGCCTTGCGCAGGATATTGCTGCGATGGAATTCGACCGTACTGGTTGAAATGTCCAGATCGTCTGCGATTTTCTTGATTGAATAGCCCTTGATCGCAAGTTTGTAGACTTCTTTCTCACGCCGTGTCAGCGATGAGATATCAGGTTCGCTGAGCGCGGCGAGTGTTTCGGCTTGTTGCCTGGCCTGCTCCAACGCCTCGTCAATAGCAGTTTTCAGTTCTGGCAGTGAAAAAGGTTTTTCCAAAAACCCCACCGCCCCACCTTGGATGGCGGTGACCACATCTTTGAAGCGGCTGTCGCCGCTCATGAAGACTATGGGCAGTTTCTCGCCGCGCGCGCTGAGTTTTTTCTGAACGTCCAGTCCCGACATATCTGGCAGATTGTTATCCAGCAATACGCAGCCACTCTCCGAGAGTTTATCAAAAGACAGGAACTCCTGGCTGGAGCTGAACAATACCGGGTTAAAGCCAACCTGCGATAGATAGAGGGAAAGTGCATTCAGCAAATCGGAGTCGTCGTCCACTAAGTAGACGGGTATGTCATCTTGACTTGAAACCAATGCAATAGGACCTAAGCTAACTTTGTTTGACCTGCGAAACTAGCACGCGATCAGCCTGCGCTGCACTACCACAACCCAAAGTATTTGGACCTGGGTTAACTGTTCGCTGTGGAATTAATCTTACTCTAGTGACGTAACTTTAGTCTAAGTCACTTAACAGCGAGTGGTCTATATTACATCCCACAAAAAAAGGGAGGCCATGCCTCCCTTTTAAAATTTTCAGATTTCCCTGACTCTAGATTTTAATCAGGTATCGAAGATTGCGACCAGACAGCCCTTGGAATCGGGAATGTCGTCCATGTTGACGACATCACCTGTCATGACTGTATTCAGAGCATCCTTAAGGTAGTGCTGACTTGCCTCATTGCGCTGCGTCTCGTAACCCAACTGGTCGTTGATCGGGCCCCGGAACAGCACCTCCTGAGTGCGCGGATTGACCACGAAAACCTCGGCGGTTCGCTCTACGCCCAGTGCCTTGGCGAGTCGCTGGCCCTCATCTTTCATGATGGGGAAGTCGATGCCAAACTCATTTGCTTCTTTCGCAATGCGGGGCAGGTTGTCCTGAATATTTGAGTTGAACATGGTGAATCCGATGTTCTTGTCAGCAAACTCGTCCCTTACTGCTCGGTAGTTCGGCAGCGCAATGCGGGCGATTGGGCAGCCAACGCCCTGTACATAGAACACCACGTAGTCATACTGCTCATAGGTTGCGAGGGTGTGGGTCTCGCCGTGCTGGTCGGTCAACTCAAACTCTGGAATCGTGCGCAGCCACTCGTCTGCCAGCGTTGTTGCGGAGAACGCCATAGCAACGATTGTGAGGATAAATTTGCTTAGTAACTTCATAATTAACTCCTGGACACCTGTCTGCCTCTTCTGTCCTTTCTTGCCTTAACTGCTCTTATCTTGCTTTTGTTCTCTCATCTATACCTTGACCTTGATCATACATACGGTCTTGTTTTCGACTTTAGATCGCCAAAATTGGCGGCGTAGATTATTGATTTTGCCTTCGAGGCTGCGACCAGCCCCGTGCGTACCTGGTTCAGGTCCCACACAGGGGCCTGAACAGCCTCAAGCAGATACCGATCATGGTAGCAATAATAGCCAGATGCGCCCAGTTCAGCTCATCGCAAAATTACAGCTTGTTGCAGAGCTGCGAGGTCAGTTGTTGGCCAACTCTGGCTGACACTTTGTGTATATAAAACAATGAGTTAAATGAATCGCTGGTGTATTCCAGAATTCAGTAACTGATTCGGCAAGTATTGTGCATCGTCCCATAGATCGCTGGTCGAAATTTGAGCCTGAGGGGCAATCGAGATAAGCTCATTTGGCAGGGTAATCGGGCCAGCTCCTGACACTCATCGCGATCCTGTTTCTCGTCGTTAAAGTTCATCATAGTTCATCGATAACTGCTGTGAAAACGCGTATAGTCACAGCCCAATTTGAGTAGTGCACCGTAAAAATGTCCTCTTCGATCGCCAAGCTTTATAGCGACGTGGTATTCGCCAGACCCCGACTCGTCATTGCAGCCTTGCTGGTGGTGGTGGCCTTTTTTGCCTGGCATGCCCAGTATTTTCGACTGGACGCCTCCGCGGATTCCTTGCTGTTGGAAAATGATCCGGATCTGGAGTTTTCCCGGGAAATCAATAATCGCTATGGCACCAGCGATTCAGTTACCGTTGCTTATACGCCTGACGGCGATCTGTTCGATCCGGCCGAGTTGGAGATACTGACGCGATTGCGCGAGGACCTGCTCAGCATCGAGCGGGTTGAATCCGTCGACAGCATTCTCAATGTGCCGATATTCGGGGACACGCCATTAACCGGAATCTCTGAAGACTATCTGACACTGCTGGATCCAGAAACAGACCTGGCAGCGGCACGGGAAGAGATCATATCCAGCCCGATATTTCGTAATGCTCTGTTGAGTCCGGATGGACAAACCGCCGGCATACAGGTTGGCTTCGCAGTGGACGAGACGGCACGCGGCTTGATCAACCGCCGCACTGAGCTTCGCAGGCTGGCGCGGGACGCTGAGATTACGCCAGAGCAGCAGGCGGAGTTAATCGAGGTTGAAGAGGAATACGCGGTTTACAGCGTGCAGGCTGCCGACCGACAACATGAAATGATCGGCGAGATCAGGGCAGTCCTCGACGGGTATCGAGATGGCGCAGAGATCTATTTAGGTGGCGCGCCCATGATCGCCGATGACCTTGTGACTTTTGTGCAGGGCGACCTTAGTACCTTTAGCAGTGCCGTTGTCCTGCTCATTGTTTTCGCACTCGGCCTGATATTCAGAAAAGTACGTTGGGTTGCAATGCCGCTGATCTGTTGTGCAGTAGCTGGCACCATTATGGTGGGCGTACTGGGATTGATGGATTGGCGTGTGACCGTGGTGTCATCCAATTTCATCTCCCTGCTTTTGATTATCACCATATCCCTGACTGTACACCTGACTGTGCGCTATAGAGAATTGAGGGCGACCCGGCACTATAGTGATCACGACAAGTTACTGCGTCACGCTGTACTGTCCATGTTCCGGCCTTGCCTGTATACCGCCTTAACCACGGCAGTTGCGTTTGGTTCACTGATTGTGAGCGGCATCCTGCCTATCATAACTTTTGGCTGGATGATGATGATGGGGGTGGTGACCGCGCTGGTTGTTGCTTTCACACTTTTCCCATCCATCATGAGTTTGCTAAAGAAGGATGAGAGTCAGATTAGCACCAATCTGCGACTTAACCTGACTGATTTTCTGGCGCGCGCAACAGATAAGTTAAAGGCCAATGTGCTCGTGCTGTATGGGCTGATTTTGTTATTCAGCTTGATTGGCCTGAGCAAGCTGCGGGTAGAGAACAGCTTCATCGATTATTTTCGCGAGAGCACTGAAATCTACCAGGGCATGAGCCTGTTCGACGAAAAACTCGGCGGCACCCTGTCTTTCGATGTGGTCGTCAACCTGCCCGAGGCCAGCGATGGTTTCGATGACGGCTTTGATGACGGTTTTGGCGACAGCGATGCCAACAGCGACGCCTACTGGTTCACTGCACCCAAGATGGAGCAGATACAGGCCATTCATGAGTATCTTGACGCTGATCCACAGACTGGCAAGGTCTTGTCTTTCGGTGCCATCGTGCAACTTGCTGAGGCGCTGAACGGGAACCAGGAGGTTGATGGTTTTCTGTGGGCGATTCTATACAACCGCATACCGGAAGCCTTGAAGGACACAGTACTCAACCCCTTTATCTCAGTGGCAGACAATCAAACCCGCTTTAACGTGCGCGTGATTGAGTCGGCACCTGATCTAAATCGCAACGAACTGTTGCAACGAATTGAGCGCGGCGTTGAACAAGAGTTCGGTTTTGCAGAGGAGGATGTGCGGATAACCGGCATTCTGGTTATGTACAACAATGTGCTGCAGAGTTTGTTCCAGTCGCAAATTTTGACTCTCGGTGTTGTCATGCTGGCAATCATGCTGATGTTTCTTACGCTGTTTCGCTCATTCTCTATCGCGGTCCTGTGTATTATTCCCAACGCCATTGCCGCTGCATTCGTGCTTGGCATCATGGGCTGGCTAAATATTCCATTGGATATTATGACGATCACAATCGCGGCAATTTCTGTGGGCATTGGCGTAGATAATACGATTCATTACATGCACCGTTTCAAGCGCGAGTTTCCGCGCTTCGGCAACTATCGACAGACTATGTTTTTCTGTCACAACAGCATTGGGCGCGCCATGTATTTCACATCGATGACGATCGTGGCAGGTTTCTCTATTCTGGCCTTATCCAACTTTATTCCCACGATTGTGTTTGGTCTGCTGACCAGTCTGGCGATGCTAGTCGCGCTCACAGGGTCATTGACCCTGCTGCCGCAGTTACTCATAACTTTCAAGCCGCTAGGCGTTGAGACCCATACCGGCAATTAGAAACGTCCTTTATTGAATCACCGGGGGAATCTGTTTAATCTGCGTGCCAATGTGGCGACTGCCAGACGCGCAACAGTCGATGTAAGCGGAGTAAGCGGAGTAATCAGGCATGCGGCGAATTCAGCGCACAAGATTTTCTAATCTCGCCGGCATCTTGTTTTGCAGCACACTGCTGCTAAGTGCCTGTTCAGAGACAGAGCCCGGCGTGAGCATGAGCCTGCTTGAGGTCTATATGACTGACCAGTCGGCGATTGAACGTGGCTACAGCATCTTTGTTGGAAGCTGCGCAAACTATTGTCATGGCGATGAGCCGGAACAAGGTGAGGGCGTCAATTTATTTGATTGTCAATCGAGCTACGGCAGTAGCAGCGAAGACATTTTTAGAATTGTCACTACAGGTATCCCAAATACCCGTATGGTCGGGTTTGGAAACAATTTTCCAGAGGGGCAGAACGATTTATGGAAGCTGATCGCTTACATCAGAACCCAGCAAGCAGATTGCCCAACAGTAGTCACAGAAGTAATTGATGAAGAGCTAGTAAATTAGCGAGGAACGAATACATGCACAGTTATCAGGACGAAGACTCCAAGGACAACAAGATCCCCTCACGCTCGGGGTTTATGGATGAGAAGCTGTTCAAATCCAGATCGATCACGATATTCGGAAATATTGACGACAAACTGGCGCGCTCTGTAACTGAACGTTTGCTGGCGCTCGCGGCAGATGGTGACGAGCCAATTTCTCTCTACATCAGCTCGCCCGGCGGCCATGTGGAGTCCGGCGATGTCATCTATGACATGATTAAATTTATCAAACCGGAAGTCAGGGTAATTGGCACAGGCTGGGTTGCGAGCGCTGCAACAACCATTTTCCTGGCAGCTAAAAAAGAAAACCGGTTCTCACTCCCTAATACACGGTACCTGGTTCACCAGCCACTTGGCGGAGCAAGAGGTGATGCGACTGATATCGCGATTCAGGCCGAGCAGATAGTTAAGATGCGCGCGCGCATTAACCAACTCATTGCTGACGAGACTGGGCAAGCCCTGGATCGCGTTGCGAAAGACACAGATAGGGATTACTGGATGACTGTCGAAGAGGCCATTGAATATGGCATCGTGGGCAAGGTTATTAAATCTATCGGCGAGATCTAGTTATCAACGCTGAGTTGATCTGATTCCAGCGCCGGGCTGTTAACTTTTCTGAAGACAGCCTGGCGATCCTTCGACAGCACACACACCACCATGAAGTCGGGCTGGCAGCTCGCTGCAAATAGCACGGCGGTGTCGGCATTGATGAGTTCTGCCTGAATGATGCCTGAGGCGCCCGCGTAATCTACCTGGACGTTGGCAACATTGCCGTCGATTTGACCATCCTCGTTGCTCCAGATCTGACCCATGGATTCGAGTTGGCTGACTTTCAAGATACCGTCTTCAACTTTGACCCCAATCCGGAACAGGGTTCCTTCTGCCAGCCACTCTCCTTCCCAATCTGTCTGGCTCAACTGTTGGGCGTTGGCGGCAATAGGCAGGCAGCAAATGATCGATGCAATGAGCCGGGCTTGAAAGGTGCGAAATACGTTAGGCAAGACTTAATCCTACTCCAAAAAGTTGCCCGTGAAATATCGTAATGAGCCAATAGAGGATCAGGCCAACGACCACGGCGATAATGTCCCAGATAATACCAGGAGATTTCGCTGGAGGTTCGTGGTTCCGCGCCAACGAGGCGAATTTGACCACCCCCCATGCTGTGAAGCTGCCAAACAGCAATATCGAAGCAAGATCTCCGTTTGCCCACAAGTGAGCGCTTCCCCATAACGCCACGCCTAACACCATCGGGTTGCGCACAGTGGCGGCCAGGTATGAGGGTGGCATGTTGCCGGCGGCAAGCAGAATGAAAGCCGGTAGCATGAGCACGTGACTCAATAACCGCCACTCAAACAAGGGCTGCCACACCATGGAAAACGCAGCCTGTCCCTTACCCAGAATAATGAGTCCGAGCCCAAGTAAGGTCGCCAGGCTGTAGGCGCCTTTATAGGCGGCCTCGGAAGGCAGGGCGTCGATGAGCCTGTCCCGCAGCCCTAGCTCCCGCAGCAGGTGGGGGATGAGAAACAGCAGTAAACCAATTATGAGTAAGGGCACCGACGTTACCAGGATGAGATTTTCTCAGAGTTTAACACGACGAGGGCTGTGCCTTAGACTCATTGGGCTGTGCCATGGTCTTGACAGAATTCAGAGCGACTAGGCAGCAGTCCTGAGGATCTGCTGCCTAACATGGCTGGCTCATACTCCCGCGAGTGAACTGTCCTGTGAAAAGTCATGCTTGCTGATGGGCAATTCCCGCACGCGTTGGCCCGTGAGAATGTAAATCGCATTGGTAACCGCTGCAGCGACAGGTGGCGTGGCAGGTTCGCCGAGGCCACCCAGGCTTTCACCGGATTCGACAATATGTACATCGATCTCGGGTGCAGTTGCCATGCGAACCATCTGGTAATCTGGAAAATTATTCTGTGCGACCCGACCATTTTCAATAGTGATTTCACCGTACATCGCTGCAGTCAGGCCGAATATGATACCTGATTCTATCTGTGCCTCAGCGGTATCGGGGTTCACCGCCCAGCCACAGTCGATCGCGGCGGTTACCTTGTGAACTACAGGGCGACCATTTGCGTCGATAGAGACCTCGGCGACTTCAGCACAGATGCTGCCGAAACTTTCCTGCACGGCCAGTCCCAACGCATGGCCCGGCGGCAGATTTCTGCCATAGCCTGCAGCCTCTGCGGCAACGCGCAGAACCTCCTGATGGCGTGGATGCTCATGCAGCAATTCCATGCGGAACTGAAAGGGGTTTGTGCCAGCTCGGTGAGCGAGTTCGTCAATGAATGATTCGGTAAAAAAAGTTTGTTGCGAGTGGTCCACGCTACGCCAGGCAGCAACAGGCACATGGGTATTACCATCGACGTATCGGATTGACTGATTGGCGATGTCATAGGGAATATGCGCCGCACCCGGCGTTTGTACCGGCCCGGTATAACGGTTCTGCCACGCCACGACTTTGCCGTTGCTATCTAAGCCAGCTTTGAAGTTGGACGTTACTGCGGGGCGATAATAGTCCTGCTGCATGTCGTCTTCGCGGCTGAACACGGTTTTAACAGGAACATCAAACTCCATTGCGATCTTGGTCGCGTGATCTATCACGTTCCAGTTAAAGGGCAGGCGTCGGCCGAATCCACCACCGAGATAGCTCGGATGATGAGTCACATCGTTCTCACCCAGCCCAGCAACGGAAGCGACCCGACCACGCACGGCCAGAGGATCCTGTGTGCTGGTCCACACTTCACCAATGCCATCATGTAAATGCACGGTACAGTTCATCGGCTCCATGGGGGCATGGGCCAGATAGGGTACGCGGTAGCTCGCCTCCATTTGATCTTCGGCCAGTTCCAGATTGCCTCCTGCGTCACCGAGCTCAAAATCTTCACTGCCGTCGCTCGACGCTAACTCCGCATCAAATCGAGCCGCAAGGTCTGCACTGGAAATCGCGTCGTTCTCAGAGCTTTCAAATTCAGTCTTGACCAGCTTGAGTGCTTCCTTGGCTCGCCAGTAGTTGTCGGCGACAACCGCCACAGAATCTTCTAACTCGATTACTCGTTGGACGCCCCTGCGCTGCAGCGCTTCGCTCGCATCTACTGATAATAGCTTGGTACCAAAAACGGGCGCTAATCGAATTGCGGCGAATAACATGTCATCGGTTTTGTAATCCAGACCGTAGAAAGCACTGCCGTCAACCTTGGCGGGGATATCAACGCGGGAGATCGCCTTGCCCATGATGTTGAACTGAGAGCGGTCTTTTAATACTGGCTCGGCTGGCGGCTCTAGCGCTGCTGCTGCCTCTGCCAATTCACCATAACTAAGAGACTGGCCGCTGGCGTTGTGCTGGACATAGCCAAGCGCTGTTGTGCATTCACTGGCGGATACATCCCACTGCTCAGAAGCACATTGAATCAACATCTGGCGGGCGGCCGCTCCGGCCACGCGCATGCCCATTTGGCCCGTGAAGCGAATAGAAGCGCTGCCGCCGGTTGTTTGCAGGTTGCCAACCTGGGCGATTTTCATCGCGCTGGCTTCGATCAGGGGCATCAGGAAAGAAGGCACGCCAAATTCAGCAGCAAACCCTACCGCCATATCACCGGTTGCATAGAGGTCTGTGGCAGGTGCCTGCTCAACTTTAACATCTTCCCAGGCGGCATCCAGCTCATCCGCCGCCATCATGGCCAGCGCGGTGTGACTACCCTGGCCCATTTCGGAATGACTTACATAAACAGTCACTTTATTATCTGGTTCGATCTTTAAAAAAGACGTCAGGAACCTTTCCTCACCCTGTGCAAGGGTATCGTTGGCAACACGGTGGCGGCTAGGACGGGTCGCCGCATAACCGATCAATACACCGCCCCCTGCAACTGCGCTGGACAGAATAAAACGTCTTCTGGAAATCTTCATAGCGTGACCTCCTTATGCGCTGGCTATCGAACGGATAGCTTTGCGCACCCGAGGATAGGAGCCGCAGCGGCAGACGTTATTGATGCTGGCGTCGATTTCGGCGTCAGTTGGATTAGGGTTTGCTGTCAGCAGGGAAGAAACCGCCATGATCATGCCAGACTGGCAGTAACCACATTGTGGCACCTGGTAATCGATCCAGGCCTGTTGTACTGCATTCAAAGCGCCCGGTTCATAATAAGCGACCGAGGACTCCGCCAGCCCCTCGATAGTAGTGACCTCCTGACCCTCGACTGCTGACACCGGCAGCACGCAGCTGCGCACCGCATTGCCATTGACGTGAACTGTGCAAGCACCGCAAGACGCTATTCCGCAGCCAAACTTGGTGCCGGTCATGCCCAGTTCATCCCTGAGTACCCAAAGCAGGGGCATCTCTGGCTCCACGTCTATGCTGTGTTCTTCACCGTTAACCTTGAAATTTGCCATAATCAAAGACCTCTTCTTCCTGCGCCTGAGTCGGCGAATTCGCTATAAAATAGCTCTTAATCTTTGGATTGTACCGCGCTAAAGGTGCTATTTCGATGTGGAAGTGGCAAGCAGCGGTGCTCTCGGCATACACTCGCTATTCGCCGCATAAGTAAGCAAGGCATCATGGAATTTACATACAGCGCACTGCACAAGGTAATCTTTTTTGAAACTGCCGAGGTTGCGTTACCGAGGCTGCTACAAGAGTATGGATTCCAGCGTCCATTTTTGGTCGCATCGAACAGTCTTGCCACTGCCACCGCTGAACTCGAGAGCCTGCGGGAAGCCTTGCCTGCTGGTGTTGCAGGTCTCAGCACCAGCGTTAGCGCCCATACGCCGCGCGAAGACGCGCTTGCACTGCTGGATCGCGTGCGGAGCAGTAATGCTGATGTCCTCGTGAGTATTGGCGGCGGCTCGGTGATCGATGCCTGTAAATTCGTGCAGTTGGCGATGGAACAAGATCTGCATTCCGAGTCAGATCTTCTGGAGTACGCGCAGCAGGGAGATGGCAGTCGCGGGAGCAAGCACGGTGATTACGGCTTGTTCTCCCCTGCGGCAGCGATTCGACAAATTGCCATCCCGACCACATTGTCTGGTGCGGAATTTAGTAACAATGCAGGCGTATTGAATACTCAGACTGGCAGCAAGGAGGGCTACAAAGGGCCGAGCCTGTGTCCGAAAGCTATTCTCTATGACCCGGCATTGGCTGCGCACACGCCAAGGTGGCTCTGGTTATCTACCGCAATCAGGTCCCTGGATCATGCCGTGGAAGGCTATTGTTCTGGCCACAGCACCCCCTTTCTCGACGGCCATTTCCTGCATGCGATGCGTTTGTTTAGCAAGTCATTACCGGCTGTGAAAGAGAATTCCGCAAACGTGCAGGCATTGAATGAAAACCAGCAGGCCGTATGGCTTGCATGCTGTGGTCTCGGTACAGTGCCCCATGGGGCGAGCCATGGTATCGGCTATATTCTTGGTTCCCTGTGTGGGGTTCCACACGGTTACACCTCCTGTGTGTTACTGCCGGCCGTGCTCGAATGGAATCAAGCAGAGTTGCAGGCGCAGTTGTCGGCAATTGCTGCGGCCATGGGTAGGCCAGCGGAAAAAGCGCATGTTGCTGTAAAAAATCTGATTGCTTCTCTTGGCCTGCCCACCACCCTGGAGGAAGTAAAGGTGCAAAGATCTGAGCTGGATGACATTGCGGAGCGTGCGTTCAGGCATCCGGTTGTGAAACGAAATCCGCGAGCAATCGCATCGGTTGAAGATGTGCGGCAGATACTTGAGCTTGCCTGGTGATTAAAGCAATGGCGATTTTCGGTGGCAGTGCTCAGATTAGAGAACAATTTCAGATCGGTCAGATAAAGAGAAGGCTCATATCGCCCATTTTAAGAACTAGAGTATTCGCGTCACTCGCCTTGTTAGTGACAGCTTCTTCCCATGCCCAGTTCGTGCGATTCGTTGAGGGTGAGCAGCAATGGCAGGGGAAGCTGCAGACCTCGATAAATCGCTATGTCTCAAAGAATGGAAACGAGGTTGAGTTGGTTGCGGCTGTCCATATTGCTGATGCGGCTTATTACCAGGCCCTCAATGCCTATTTCGAACAGCGCGATGTGGTGCTTTATGAGCTGGTTACCAGTGAGCCTGACCCTGATTTGAGTCAGCAGGCGCGCGATGATGGGGGCTCTGCGATCGGATTTGTGCAGGCCACGATGGCGAGCTATCTCCAGCTGCAGTTTCAATTGCAGGAGATTAACTATGGGGCAGACAATTTTCGCCATGCCGACCTGAGCATGCAGGAGCTCATGTTCATTATGAGTGCCAAGAATGAAAACTTCTTCACGATGTTTCTGAATCTAGCCTCCGCGCAGATGGCAAGTGAGCAACAGGCGCGCTTGAATGGTAGCGGCGCAGTTTCGTCCTTTACGGTTCTGTCCTTGCTGACCGCGCTGGCGGCAGACAACCAGGGCCAGGCGGTGAAATATCTGGTCGCCCAGGAATTGGGACGGAGTGGCGGGTTGATTATTGACGCTGAACTGGAATCCCAGGTGACAATTCTTGGAGACCGGAATGCAGCGGCCCTGGCTGAACTGCAGGATGTACTGAGCAACGGATCAGGACAGCGCATCAGTCTGTTTTATGGCGCCGCCCATATGCCGGGTATAGAGCGGGCGCTGCTTGAGGAACTTCAATTCTCTTTGTCAGAGACAACCTGGCTTGACGCCTGGGTTATTCCCTGAGCGGCGATTGAGGTAAAACGCCCAATATTGCTGACTATTGAGGTTGACTGCTGGGCTATTAACAGGACAATAGGTCACCCATTACGCAATTGAGGCAGCTCCAGAAGAGGGGGTGGGGTTAAAGCGCAGCGCTTTTCCGAACGGTGACTCCAGGCTTCCTTTGTAAAATCCTGTGTGTATGACAAAAAGGTGTATTTTAGTATGAAAAAATTAATAAGCGGATGGTTGGCAGTTTCCCTGCTAGTGCTGGTTGGCTGTGCTGCTTCTACTCCTCCTGGCGTTGGTGTCTGGAACGTAGAAATGAACACTCCTCTTGGTGCACTCCCTGCTACCCTGACTCTGAACGCCGATGGATCTGGCATGATGGGCTCAGATCAGCTGGGTGAAGCGCCAATTGAAGGTGTTATTTACGATGGCAGTAGCATCGCTTTTACCGCTGAGGTAGACGCCCAAGGCCAGACTCTCGTGCTTGATTTCTCAGGTACAGTCGAAGGTGATTCTGTCTCTGGCGAATTTGGCAGCGATTTCGGCGCCTTCGCGGTGACTGGTAGCCGCGCAGAATAAGTCTTAGCTGATTCTGTCAAAAAAAGGGATGCTTCCGAGCATCCCTTTTTTTGTGGGCGAAGCAAAGCGAGTCAAGCCGTTCTGCGCCCGGCGTCAGATAATATTTACGGCAATTTGCTCAATCACCAGGCGCAGATTTTCTTGAGCGTTAGGACTGTTTGGATGGACAGCAATCAGTTTCTCAAACGCGTCCTTGGCCTCGGTCAACTTGCCCTGTTGCAGATACACCAGCCCCAGTCCAGACAGCGCGCCAAAGTGACGCGGTTCCAATGCCAGGGTCTTTTCAATATCGCTGACAGACGCTGCTGTGTTACCCACCAGGTAGTACAGGGTTGCGCGCTTGTTCCATCCTTCTGCGAATTCAGGAAAGTTCTCAACTATCTGGGTGAAGATCAACAGTGCCTCAGGAAACTGGCGCTTGTTCATGGCCTCTGTGCCAAGCACCATTAGGCGCTCAACGTCACTATTGGGGTGGGTCAGCCAGATAGACCAGATTTCGCTTTCCGTGGTCCTGATTTGTACAGGATTTTCGCTGAGCTGCAACTGCTCAAATAGCGCGTCGAGGCGGCTATCAGCCTGGTCCGCAGCTGTCGAAAATAAACCAAAAAAACAAAACAGCGTGCTGATGAAGAGGCGGATAGTTTGTCGCATGACACAAGCTCCAGGAGAACAGTGATGTAGACCTGCTCGAATGCGGCCCTCAATAATAATACGCCTATTTTCCGTGCTTGCGATCAGTAGCGCTGGATTGTCGCTGCCTCCAATTCGCATATTGCTAGAGTGGACTCAAAATTTGGCTGCTTGGGCCCGGTCCCAGTCAGTCTTGAATGATGCCGGTACGTCAGCTGACAAGAGCTGCCCCGGCTCTAATGCAGCATAGCTTTGTACGAAGGACCGCATAATATTTTCCGAACGGCGCAAGAGATCTTCAGGGCTAAGATCGTCCGGATCTTCCAGGCCCATCGCACCGCAAAGCTCCAGAAAAGAGTGAACGGTTCGTTCGTGATAGTTCCTCACGCGCTGGGCTTTTTCATCCACATCTACCGCCCGCTCTCGGGCAGGATCCTGAGTGGCGATGCCAGTGGGGCAAAGATTGGTGTTGCAGCTGCGTGCCTGAATACAACCCAGTGCCAACATCATTGAGCGTGCTGCATTGACTGCGTTTGCCCCAACCGCAATTTTTTCCAGCATGTCGAAACCGCTGGCAGTTATCCCCGAACTGATCAGACGTACTGAGTCCCTCAGATTGGCGCCGATCAGTGCCTGGTTGGCGAAGTAGGTCGCTTCGAGGCAGGGCACACCAAGTCGATTGGTGAACTCCACAGGGGCGGCACCAGTGCCACCCTCAGAGCCATCGATGGTAATGAAGTCCGGCACAATATTGGTTTCTATCATGGCTTTGATGATGCCGAGAAACTCATGCTTATGACCAATGCAGAGTTTAAAGCCTATTGGCTTGCCGCCGCTTTCATTCCGGAGTCGCTGCACAAACTCGAGTAGGCCTATTGGGGTGGAAAATTCAGGGTGGCTGGGAGGTGAAGTGACGGTCTGACCAACTTCCACCAGGCGAATGTCAGCGACTTCCCGGGTCACCTTGGCACCGGGGAGGACGCCGCCGTGAGAGGGCTTTGCACCCTGGGAAATCTTGATTTCTATCATCTTGACCGTGTCGCGGCTGGCCCTGTCCGCGAAAGCGCCGTCATCAAAGCGACCATTTTTCTGACGGCAGCCGAAATAACCCGTGCCAATCTGCCAGATAATATCGCCGCCGTGTTTCAGGTGGTGCGGGCTCAAGCCGCCTTCGCCGGTGTTGTGAGCAAACCCTCCGAGGCTGGCGCCCTTGTTTAGCGCCCTGATTGCATTACCGCTGAGAGAGCCGAAGCTCATCGCCGAGATGTTCAGTCTGGAAGCGCTATAGGGTTTGCTGCAGGTTGGCCCGCCGAATGTCACCCGGCCATGGCTCTCATCAAGATGAGTTGCGTTTATTGAGTGCAGCAGGCTGCGATACCCCTCGGCAAGGATGTCACGCTCGGTGCCAAATGGAATGGTGTCACTCAGGTTTTTCGCCCGTCGGTAGACGAGATCGCGGTGTTCTCTACTGAAAGGGCGCTCTTCCTGGTTGTTAGAAATAAAATATTGCTGAATTTCAGGCCGAAATTTTTCAAGGGTATAGCGAATATTGGCCAGCACCGGGTAGTTACGTCGCAGATTACTCGGGCTGAAGAATAGATCGTAGCCACCCACAGCTGTCCAGCCAAGCGTCAGCAGGAACAGGAGTAGCTGCAGAGGGTGTGCGGCGAGTGTGTCAGGGGAGTAGATGCCACTGAGGCTGGTGTGAAGCCACACCAGGCTCAGCGGCAGGAAGAACAGGGCGATTAGCCAGTAGAGCCGAACGACAGGTGTCATGCTTGGGCCTCATCCGCAGCGCCCAGACCTCCCACCGTGGGACTTCTGGAATACCTGCTAGAAATTCATTACAAAGGTAATGGCAGTTTCAGTATCAGTCTTCTTGCGCCCAACGGGTACTTCAGTCTGATGCTTGACGAAAATTGAAAATCTAAGCGACAGATTGTCCAGAATTCGCGTCTCGATGCTACTCTCGGAGCGATAAATACTGGTGTCAGTACCAACTTCCGCACTCAGAGTCTGTCCAAAGTCGGCTGACTCAGAGATATTCCACTGGTAGTCGCCGGCAAGGCGGAGCATGGCTTCGTCGAAATCTTCAGCTTCGGCGCGACTCTGGCGATAACCGAGACCGGCTTCATAAGTAAGGCTCATGTTCTGCAGATTTGTCAGCGTAGTGCGACCATAACTCACGGTCAGGTCAGTCTGGCTGTCGTAACCACTGAAGCGGTCGTCCTCGTGCGCTAGCCTGGTCTGGATGAAGCTCACTTCATCCAGCTCGTAATTGGCGTTCGCCACATAGTATAAGCGTTGAGCGGCCAATACGTCGTTCTGGGATTGCCGCAGGCCGTCAATCAAGAAGCCATAATCCCAGTCTCCTCGGTCCCAGTCGACCTCTCCTCGAAAATTTATGCTTTCAGCTTCCGCGTTACCGCTGGTGTAGACGGCACCGAGCTCCACTTCTGTGGTGAGGCCGGATTCTTCCTCCTGCGCCATTACCGCGGTGCTGAGCAGGGTAAATGCGCCCATAATGACGAGCGAATTAAGCTTAAGCATGATTACTACCTCTTTCACGGATGTGCTGCTTACCAAGGGTCTGTTGGACACGGCGAGCATTTAAAATGGTCACTGTAAGCTTTCGGTCTCTCCGGCAGTTTCGTTAGCATTTGAACTTTTCTGGAGTTGGTCAGGTAATTGGGGTATAAGGCTGAGATGCCTGTTTGCGGGCACTGAAACTGGGCTCTTCACCCGCTGTAAACGTTCTGAAGCATTCCATGAAAACGCTCTATTTACTGCGCCACGCCAAATCCAGCTGGGATGATCCAGAGCTGAAGGATTTTGAGCGGCCGCTGGCGGACCGTGGCCGGCGCGACGTGCCAGACATGGCCAGGCGCTTCCAGCAGCGGGGCAGCAAGCTGGACTGTATCATCTGTAGTCCCGCGGTGCGCGCTAAAACCACAGCGAAACTGATGGCGAAGGAACTAGGCTTCGACGCTGATGAGGTTGCCAGCAATCCCGAGCTGTATTTCGCCGGGGCCGGCATGTTCCTGAAAGCTGCACGCCTGGTGGATGATCATTTTGAGTCGGCCATGTTAGTAGGCCACAATCCTGCGATAACCGAGTTTGCCAACTTGATGACCGGTGCTGACATCGACAATATCCCAACTTGTGGTCTGGTGCAGATGAGTCTGCCAATCGAAAGCTGGAGTGAGATCGAAGAGCACGGTGCCAAGCTGGAAGAATTCGATTACCCCAAGAAAGAAGTTTGAGCGATGGCCAGGAGCATTCCAGTTACCTTGTTTGTTGTTATTGCTGCGCTGTTGTTGGGCTGTTCGGAAGCCGACAGCCGTGCCACCAGTGCAGATCAAGCCAAAGAGCCTGGTCGCTGGTATACATCTACCCAGGTTTCAACTGGTGAAACAGTGTTTCAAAGTCACTGTGCCGTGTGTCATGGCGACAAAGCCCAGGGCCTGGCTGCAGACTGGCGCCAAAAACTGGATGACGGCTCGTTTCCGCCGCCGCCACTGAATGGCAAGGCCCATGCCTGGCATCATCCTCTGTCCCTGCTCATTCAGGTCATCAACCAAGGCGGCATTCCCCTCGGCGGCAAGATGCCAGCATTTGCTGAAGTTTTAACTGAAGACGAAAAACTGTCTGCGATCGCCTATTTTCAGAATTTTTGGGATGATGAAATTTATGGGAGCTGGCAGCAGATGGGAGGTGCTAATTAGCATGCGAATCTTTGTAGCTGTCATGGCAGCCCTGACCCTAAGCCGCTCACTTTCGGCGCAGGTCGATAATCCTGAGAATTGGCAGTCAGTGCTACATACAGATCACCAGCTGGTGGGGAAAATCTGGAGCAGCCGTGATCAGCAGTTTATTAGTCCAGACACTCTTTGGCCGCGCTTAATTAGTGCCAGTTATCTTTTATTAGGAGAGAAACACGATAACCCGGATCATCACTCTATGCAGTTGGCCGTCATTGAGCGCTTGATCAGTGCCGGCGCTGTAAGCCAAATCACTTTCGAGATGCTCGATAGTAATTCCTCTGAGCCTTTGAGGCGGTTTTTAGAAACAGAATTCGCTTCAGATGCAGCAATGCAGGAGTTTTTATACTGGGATGAACAGGGCTGGGACTGGCAGTTTTATGGGCCGCTTCTCCGTGCTGCTTACAATGGCTCTGTGCCAGTAACGGCAGGAAACATAAGCTTGGAAATGGTGAGAGAGGTATATGGCGCACCAACCCCTGCGGCAATCGAAGATATCTTCGATGCCGAAACCTTGGCAAAGCTCAACAGCGATATCGACGAGAGCCATTGTGGTATGTTGCCGGAATCGCAGTTTCCGCCAATGGTACGTGTTCAACAGACGCGAGATTTCACCATGGCAAAGAACCTGAGGCTAACGGGTGGCATGGCTGTGTTGGTCGCTGGCAATTATCATGTGCGCCATGACCTCGGCGTGCCAAATTACTTGCTTGCAGGTGATGAGCAGTTGGAACGAAAAGACATAGTCAGCCTGGCATTATTGGAAGTCGTTGCTGATGAAACCGAGCCAGCGCGTTATCTCGAACAATTTGGTGCCCAGCCCGCTTACGACTATATCTGGTTTACGCCTGCTGTGAGTGATGAAGATTATTGCGCTTCGCTGCGTTGAGGCCCCGCTTCCAAACTGCATTTCTTTGCTCAACCGATCAGCTTGAGACCCTACAGTGATGAAGGTCAGTCAACGTGATGCGCGCTTTTGCTCCGGTTGGCTTTGCATGGCTTGGATAGACGGAGCAATCTGCAAATTTGAGTCCGAGCAATTAAGGGGCAAGCAAACCGGCCACATGCCTATGCTAATGCCATGACCGCTGACCGGTTGTATCGTCTTTGAAATACGTCTGTCCTCACTTTCACCGCAGGACAGCTTTCAGAAAAGCAAAGGAAATTTTCGACTATTTTGTCGATAAGTTGGCCCTGTGCGCTTGATCCCTCCGCGGAATATAGCCACACTTGATTGGTCGCTAATTTTTGAAGAGTTTGAATGCTTAAAATCTTGCTAGTTCGTCTACTCACAACTCTGTTGCTGAGCTTGCTGCCCGGGCTAGGGGTAGCTCAGGTATTTCCTTCCATAGCGGGCACAGATGCTGACGTTTACGATTTGGGCGTTGAAGACTCAGGCGAGTTTAACTTCGTCAGGGTACAGTTTGATACCTATTGGGGAGGCGGCTTCGGCTACGGAACCTGGTCAATTGACTTCCCCGATGCGGATATGAATTTCCTGCGGGGCGTGTCGCGGCTGACCAATATCAAAGTCGAAAGCAATCCTATCGTGCTGCGCTTCGACGACGAGCAAATTTTCGATTACCCATTTCTTTACATGCTGGAAGTTGGCCAGAATGGTGGCATCGTGCTCAGCCCCAAAGAGATTGAAAACTTGCGCGAATATCTTCTTCGGGGTGGCTTTCTGTTAATCGATGATTTCTGGGGCCAGCGCCAGTGGGACAATTTTTACGCGGCCTTCAGTCAGGTTTTTCCTGATCGCGAAATCGTCGAGTTGAAGTCTGACCATGAGATATTCCATGTCTACTATGATATCGATGGCCCACAGATGATTCCGGCACTTTATCGCTCCGATGACTTTGGCGAGCAGGGGATCGACTATGCCAGTAACCACGCCATTCTTGATGACTCAGGTCGCGTCATGGTGCTGATCAACTGGAATTCAGATATGGGTGATGGCTGGGAGCATACTTATCATCAGGCTTATCCGACGCGCTATGCTAATTCGGCATACCGACTGGGTATTAACTACCTGATGTATTCCATGACGCACTGATTATTGAGTGCAAAGGACGCATCACCGGGTCTAGCGCAGTGTTGGATCTGGTTTATCCGGGTTAATTCCTAAGGCGTCAATCTGTGACTGAATGCGGCGCTTGCCCTTGGCCTGAGTGCGCAGCAATTGCACCAGTGCTGCATGACAGATGTGATCGGCGCTAATCTCGAAGTAGTCTCGCAACGCCTCCCGCGACTCACTCAGGCCATAGCCGTCTGTGCCCAGGACCTGGTAGCTGGCTGGCATCCATGGGGCGATGCTGCGGGCCAGCGATTTCATATAGTCGGATGCTGCAATATAGACGCCGCTAGTGTCGGTAAACATCGCCTTGACGTAAGGTAGGGGCGCCGCTTCAGTCGGGTGCAACCTGGCCTGTCGCTCACAGGACTCAGCCTCGCGATAAAGTTCGTTGTAGCTGGTGATGCTCCAAACTGACACCCGGTAATCAAGCGCCTCGAGTTGATCACGAGCCGCCAGCACCTGTTGCATGATCGAGCCGCTGCCGAGCAGGTGTATCTGCGAGGACCCGATAGATTCGCTTGAAGAGTAGCAATAGCCTCCCCTGATGATGCCTTCAGCAACAGCTTCTGATTCTGGCATGACAGGCATTACATAATTCTCATTGTAAGCGGTCAGGTAGTAAAAGATGTTCTCCTGCTGCTGGTACATGCGGCGGATCCCCTCGCGCACTATAGCCACGAGTTCATAGGCAAAAGCGGCATCGTAACTCTTCAGGTTGGGGTAAGTATTGGCGATGACCTGGGAATGTCCATCCTGGTGCTGGATGCCTTCGCCATTCAGTGTCGTCCGGCCTGCAGTGCCCCCAATCAGGAAGCCACGACAGAGCATGTCACCGCAGGTCCAGATCATGTCCCCTACGCGCTGAAAACCAAAGATCGAATAGAAAAAATAGAACGGAATCATCGGCAGACCATGAATCGAGTAAGCCGTACCGGCTGCGAGAAAAGAAGCCAGGGCACCAGTTTCACAAATGCCTTCTTGCAGGATTTGACCGTCTTCAGCCTCGCGGTAAGCCACCAGTGTGTCAGCATCCACCGGCGTATAGTGCTGCCCCTGCAGGGAGAAAATGCCCGCAATTTTGAATAAGGCCTCCAAGCCAAAGGTTCGCGCCTCATCGGGAACGATTGGGACTATGTACTGCTTTAACCCGTCCTCTCGCATCAAGATTGAAAGGATCCGCACCAGCGCCATGGTGGTGGACTGGGGTCGGTTGCTGGGATTGCGCAGTAAGCTGGCAAACTGCTCCAATGGCGGTGGGGCCAGACTGGTACAGTTGCTGTTGCGCTCGGGTATGGTGCCACCCAGCGCCTCTCGCCTGGCTTTCAAATAGCGGATTTCTTCGCTGTCAGGATCGGGGCGATAGAAGGCGGCGCGTTCGATTTCGGCGTCACTCAATGGGATACCGAAATTACGCGCAATTGCTTTACGCTGAGCCTTATCGAAGTTTTTTTTCTGATGGACAGTATTGCTGCCGGCAGCATCCACCAGACCATCACCTTTAACGGTCTTGATTAGTATCACCGTGGGCTTGTCGGTGTTGGCTGCAGCTCTGGAGTAGGCGGCGTAAATCTTTTCCGGGTCTTGTCCGCCGCGCTTGATTTGCTTTACCTCTTCGTCGGAGAGGGCATTCATCATCTGTTCCAGTTCGGGATTACCGTCCACCCAATGCTCTCGCTGCAGATCGCCGGGCAAGACCGAATAACGCTGGTAGTCTCCATCTACACACTCTTCCATGCGTTGACGCAGCATGCCTTGACTATCGGCAGCGAGCAGTCGGTCCCAGCCACCACCCCAGATGACTTTGATCACATCCCAACCCGCTCCAGTGAAGGACGCCTCAAGTTCCTGGATGATCTTGCTGTTGCCTCTTACCGGGCCATCAAGGCGCTGTAAATTGCAGTTGATCACCAGAACCAGGTTATCCAGCTTCTCCCTGGAGGCGATATTAATCGTTCCCAACACTTCCGGCTCATCGGACTCGCCGTCACCGATAAAGCACCAGACTTTACCGCCACGCCGGGCCTTCAATCCCCGGTTCTCAAGATACTTGGCAAACCGAGCCTGGTAGATGGCTGTGGGGGTAGATAAGCCCATGGAGGCATTTGGCACCTGCCAATAATCCGGCATTGATCGCGGGTGAGGATAGGAGGTGAGGCCGCCTTCTGGTTGCAGTTCTCGGCGAAAATTTTCCAATTGCGCAGTGCTCAGACGCCCCTCTAGCCAGGAGCGCGCATAGACGCCCGGTGAGGTGTGGGGCTGCAGCATCACCAGATCACCACCGTAGCTGTCTGATTGTTTACGAAAGAAATGGTTAAAGCCAACTTCCATCAGAGTTGCCGCAGAAGCGTAAGTTGCGATGTGGCCGCCCACACCAGTTCCCGCATCCTGGCCCTGCAACACCATAGCCATCGCGTTCCACCGCAGGATGTTTTCCAAACGCTGCTCAAGTTCAAGGTCGCCTGGGTAGTCTGCTTGCTGCGAAACAGGAATGGAGTTCAGGTAAGGTGTGTTGACGTTGCCGACTCGCACGGGCAGTTGTTGCTCCGCGCACCAGTTACCGAGACTGGCCAGGATTTCCTGCACGCCCTCGGTGCCATAACATGCAAGGATGTCTTCCAGCGCTTCTCGCCATTCCTGCTTGTCCAATTCGATGTCGGCAGGCGCTGCCCCGGCAGGCTCACCTGCTTGCAGCACCAGGTCTGAATTTTCAGGGCCGGGCTTACTCAAAACTGGTGCCCAACAGAGAAGGAAGACTTTGAGAATCTATAAAAGCATTTATCAATTGAACATCTCGATGCGCACAGCCTGGACTGTTGCGGAAAATATAGTCGGCGCTAATTGCTGCTATCAATTCCGCCTTGGCAATAGTTGCCTTGAAGGTGTCAATTTGAGAGGGGGGCAATCCTCTGTTGCGATAAAAGCCGATCAGCAGCTGGATCTGTTGTGGGCTTAGATTTTCGGCAATTATCTCCGCGAAGCCACCCTGGAAATTTTCCCAGGCATATTCCTGAGTGTAGCACTCCGCAATGGCCGATCTGATTCCTGCCGGTAGTTCAACGTCGCTCTCCATGGCTACGATACTGGCATAGGTGCGCAGAATGTTGCTGACCTGGAATTGGGTGCGGGTCTCGAAATGTTCTGCGGTATTGCTTACTCGCAGCAGAAGCCTGGCGTCAGCAAGTGCGTCACCCAGGCTCGGCGGTGCGATGAGCAGCACCGCGCAGAGCAGGCTAAGAGTGGCAACATGTTTGCCACGATTGCACTTAGTTATCGCTAACAATTTCGAATACCACCGTCACAGACGTCTGGTATTCTACTTCATCGAATGTGGGGGCAACAGCCGGCGCCGCGACTGACTGCACAGCAGTGCTGGCGGCATCTGCTGCCATCTCCATCGCCACCATAGGCATGGCGCGAGACATGCGCTGCACGCCGCCGTAATAAAAGTTGATGGCCTGAAGCTTAATCCCGAGATTGCTTTCGTAGTAAGCCTTCTGCTCCATGACATCCTGCAACGCTAACTCACGCACTTGAATTTCGAATGCCTCTTCTTCGCTATGCTCAAACTCGGTGCTTTCGAATTTGACTTCATCGTTCGCATCCGCCGCAGCCGCGAGAAGCTGCAGATGCTCTTCAGATTCGACCTCGACCTCGAGCCGGGCCGTGACTTCATAGGACGAGGGATTTCGTCCCAAAAAGCCAAACTGTGGCGAACTTGAGAACTTGGAATTGTTGATATCACTGGCGGGAATACCGGCGCTGATGAAGTCTTGAATCAATCCATTGCGCAGCTCCTGATTGGCAGTCATGGACTGGGACAGATCGCGGGCTTCCGTGGTCACTATCAGGCTGACCTTGGCCTGGTCTTTGTAAGCGGTGATTTCGCCGTCACCGCTTATGTTGACAGTATGTGGTCTAGGAAATAGAAATCCTCGTAGTTCATCAGGTGTGCCTGAGAGTTGAGGCTGCGCCTGTGCAGTGCCTTGCATGGCGATTGCAGCAGCCAGCGTGGCTAGCAACCTGGCAGTGTGAGTAATCATGGTTTTAGTCCCTGGTATCTGTTTTAGGTATGGGTTTTAGGTATGGGTTCTAGGTAGAGGCTAGGACGCTCAAGCCTCGGTTGCAGGCATCTGCTTAGACAGCAATAGCAATGCTAATGACTTACTAGACGCACTAGGTAGGCGATTAGTTTGCCTGCTGCCAGACAACACAAGACATTGACTGTGCCAAGTGCAAATGACAACATGCTGACACTAACCATATGGCGCTATCGGCGCCCGCAAACAAGCCTCTGTGCGGTGGAGATAAAATCTCAGTGAGGCTGGAACAACGGGAGTTACCTGTGCATTCGCCCAAACGGGTTCTGTTTCTGGACCTGGTGCTATCGCTATTTCGACTGAACGGTTTGCTCATAGCCGAAGGCGATGCTATGACGAAGCAACTGGGGCTGACCCATGCGCGCTGGAAAGTCATAGGCGCCATCGCCCTGTCCAGCGCCGGCCTAACCGTGCCTGGTATTGCGAGGGTCCTTGGGCAATCCCGTCAGGCGGTGCAGCGCATTACAGATGTCATGGTGGAAGATGGCCTGCTACTCTACACTGAGAATCCGAAGCATAAACGGTCTGCACTGGTTACGCTGAGCGAAGAAGGCAAAGAGACTTATAATTTGCTCCGAGAAGTTCAGGATCCCTGGGCAATCGAAAACACCGAAGACATTCCGACTGAAGAGTTGGAAACAACATTGCGTCTGGTTCGGCGTTTGATAAAAAAATTCAATTAGACTGTCGACTGCTAACCCATCCACTGACCGAAGCCTGAGCTATGGCTGAATATTCCTCTCGACTGCCCCGCGACCTGTATCAGGCAGCTGCAGTGCAACAACTTGACCGACTCGCGATCGACACGTTTGGCATCGAGGGCTTTAGCCTGATGCAGCGGGCCGGTCGGGCCTGCTTTGCTGCCCTTTTGGAGCATTGGCCTGAGACCAGGCGATTGCGGGTGTTTGCAGGCGCCGGCAACAACGCGGGAGATGGTTATGTGATCGCCGCGCTCGCAGCCGAGCAAGGTCTGCAGAGTGAAATCGTGTATCTCTCATCTCCCGATCGATTAAGTGGAGATGCCGCCAAGGCCTTTGCTATGGCCCGGGACGGAGATGTGCAGCTGGTCGCGTTCACTGATTATCACCAGCAGCCGGAAGACGAAAGCCCCACGGTATTGGTTGATGCGTTGCTGGGTACAGGGCTTGATCGAGAGGTGACTGGGGATTATGCCGCCGCAATCTCCCTCATAAACGCCAGCCACAATCCAGTAGTGGCGGTAGACATTCCTTCAGGGCTGCATGCCAACACAGGTCAGCCGCTGGGCTGCGCGGTTGACGCAGACATTACCGTGACTTTCATTGGCATGAAGCAGGGTCTGCTGACAGGCTCCGCGCCTGACTATCTCGGCAAACTATTTTTCAGTGACCTGGAGTTGCCTTCCGAAGTTTATTTCCACGCAGATGCAGCCAAACCTGGTGTCAAACGCATCGATATAAATTCAGTTCGGGACTCTATCAAGCCCCGTGCCCCCGCTGCCCACAAAGGCGCTTTTGGCCATGTGGTGGTGGTTGGTGGCGACCGTGGTTATGGCGGTGCGGCTTTGATGGCCGCGGAGGCGGCGCAGCGCAGTGGTGCAGGCCTTGTATCAGTGATTACTCGGTCTGAACATCGGCCCGGTATGCTTGCGCGCAGGCCAGAGCTCATGGTCGCAGGTACCGAGGATCATGGCATCGACTTGGCTGCACTTCTGGCCAAAGCCACGGTGATTGTTGTGGGCCCAGGGCTCGGTCGCGGTCGCTGGGGCGAGGATCTCTTGCAGCGCAGTCTGGCAACGCAGATGGCCAAACAAATTCCCATGATCATCGATGCGGACGGATTGAACCTGTTGGCTGACAGGGACAATGGACAGACCGGGCTTAAAAGGGAGACCTGGATACTAACCCCGCATCCCGGTGAGGCGGCGAGACTGCTTGATACCAGCCTGGACTTGATAAAAGCAGATCGATTTGCAGCGATAGCAGCAATGCAGCAGAAGTGGGGAGGTACTTGCCTGCTCAAAGGCAGTGGTTCATTGATTCGCAGTGCATTCACCCCAGACACGACTTACTTGTGTAATGAAGGTAACGCCGGCATGGCCAGCGGTGGGATGGGTGATGTGCTTGCTGGTGTTATCGCTGCATTGGTCGCCCAGGGTTTGCCGAATGACCTGGCACTACAATGTGCAGTCTGCGTCCATGGTGAAGCGGCGGACCTTGCCGCTGCCGCGAGCGGTCAGCGGGGCATGCTAGCCACTGATCTGCTGCTGCTGATCCGTCAACTCTTGAACCCAGATCTTTAGCCCGCTGCCCACATGTCAACTTCAAGACAGTTCACTCTCAAAGATGAAGAGGACACCATGGATTTTGGCGCTGCGCTCGCGCGGGCGACTTTCCAGAACCCCGATGATGCCCCGACGAAGTCTGGCGTGCCCGGTTGCAGGACAATGGGCGCAGTGATCTACTTGCTAGGAGATCTGGGAGCGGGCAAGACCACTCTCACCCGTGGTTTCCTGCGCGGGTTCGGATTTTATGGGGCAGTAAAGAGCCCTACGTATACCCTGGTGGAGCCCTACGAGTTCTCGCTCTGCAAGATCTATCACTTCGACTTGTATCGTCTGGCTGAGCCCGAAGAAGTGCAGTACCTGGGAATTGACGACTATTTTCAGCAAGAGAATATTTGCCTCTTGGAATGGGCAGAACGAGGCCGGGGTCTGATTCCTGCTCCCGATCTGAGTATTAGCCTGAGCGGCACTGGAACGGGACGTGAAATCAGCTGTCAAACCCACACGGCGAAAGGCGTGCGGATTGCCGCAAGATTGTGACAATCCCGCCGAAACTATTAGACAACGAGGACTCCGGTCCGAGCCTGGGCTAAAATAGGCATTGCAGGCTTTCTATGTGAAATGCATTTGGTGTGAGAAGCAAGCTGCAAATGTCCCTGAGTACAGCCACAAGATTGACAGTTTTCCTGCTCCTGCTGAGCCAGATTAGCCGCCTTCAAGCCGCGGAAGTTCAGGATGTGCGTATGTGGCGCGCACCAGACCACACGCGACTGGTGTTTGACCTCAGTGCAGCCGTGGATTACACGTTGTTCTCGCTGGATAATCCGGACCGGCTGGTCATCGATATTGATTCTTCCTCCACCAGCCAAGGCTTCAATGGGCTCGATTTCACCAGCAGCCCGATTCGGGCAATTCGCTCTGGGGAGCGGGACGACGACACACTTCGCATCGTGCTGGACCTCGAGACCGCGGTGGATCCTTCCAGTTTTACGCTTGCGCCCAATAGTGAATTTGGAAACCGACTGGTTGTTGACTTGTATGATAAGGAACCGCGCCCCAACGCAGCGCTCACCGCTGGCAATCGGCCTGCACCGCAATCAGACAGCCGACGCGAAATCGTGGTTGCCATTTCAGCCGGGCACGGTGGCGAAGATCCCGGGTCGATTGGCTACGACGGCCGCCTGAAAGAAAAGAACATCACCCTTGCTATCTCACGGGCCTTGTTTAATCGATTGCAAAGTATGCCGGGCTACAAGCCGGTCATGATCAGGGAAGGGGATTACTACGTCGAGCTCAAGCGGCGCCCGGAAATCGCGCGCCAGTCGCGCGCCGATCTCTTTGTGGCAATCCATGCAGATTGGTATCGCAATAGCAGAGCAAGAGGCGTAACTGTTTATGCCTTGTCTGGCGATCGAGCTGACCGGGAAAACTCGGCGCGGGTCACGCAAAAGGAGAACAGTTCGGACTTGCTGGGTGGAGTCGGGGGTGATCTTGCCATCGGTAACTTTGATGACGATGTTGCGCTCACCTTGGTGTCGCTGCAGATGGCCTGGAGTATGGAGCAAAGCTTGATTGCAGGTACCCGGATTCTGGAGAGCCTGGATGGCATCACCCGCATTCGAAAGGACAAGGTACAGCAAGCCTCACTGCAGGTGCTGAACTCACCAGACATTCCGTCGATTCTAATCGAGACTGGCTATCTGACAAATCCCGAGGAGGCGCAGCGCCTTAACACCAGCGGATTCCAGCAGCGCATGGCGGCTGCAATTGCTCAAGGCGTGATGAACTATTTTTACGAGACGCCACCCGAAGGCACCCTCGTCGCCTGGCAGAAAGCCAATGGCATTACGCCGGGTTCCTATACCGTCAAGCGCGGCGACAGCCTGTCAGAGATTGCTGAACGTTTCGGTCTGAGCCTGGCACAACTCAAAGCCAGCAACAGCTTACAGAGCAATACCATTCAAGTGGGCCAGGTGTTGAGTTTGCCTGGTGCTGCTCCCATCCCGGCATCAGAGCATACAATCAGCAGAGGCGAGACCCTGTCCGAGATCGCGCAGTTGTATCGAATTAGCGTTGCCGAACTGCGCGCCGCCAACAGGCTGAGCAACGACCGCATTATGGTTGGTCAGGTCCTGAAAATACCCTCGCTCTGAAGCCAATCCAGCCAGCATTTTGCCCTTGGGATAGTGCTACAATGACGGCCCGAGTCAGGGCACAGTTTATGCATCGAATTAATCTACTCAGTCAGCGCCTCGCTAATCAGATTGCTGCCGGTGAAGTCGTTGAGCGCCCCGCGTCAGTGGTGAAAGAGCTGTTGGAAAACAGTCTCGATTCCGGTGCAACTCGCCTCGATATTGATGTCGAGCAGGGTGGAGTCAAGCTGATTCGCGTACGAGACAATGGCACGGGGATTCAGAAGGAAGATCTGGCCCTGGCGTTGAGCCGACACGCCACCAGTAAGATCAAGGAACTGGCGGACCTTGAAAGCATTGGCAGTCTTGGTTTTCGTGGTGAAGCTCTGGCCAGTATCAGTTCAGTTTCCCGCCTGAGCCTGCAGTCCTTGGCTGCTGATGCAAGCGATGGGCTGGCATGGCAGGTTCAGGTTGAAGGTCAGGAGATGGAAGCGGCGGTGACACCGATCTCCCATCCCGAGGGAACTACGGTGGAGGTTAGAGACCTGTTCTTCAACACACCGGCGCGCAGGAAGTTTTTACGTACAGAAAAAACTGAATTCGGTCGCATTGAAGAAACAGTAAAGCGGCTGGCCTTGAGTCGCTTCGACGTGCAGTTCACCCTCAACCACAACCAGCGCACCGTGCATCAACTTCAAACTGCGCGCAGTGATTTTGAGAAGCAGCGACGCGTGGGCCTGGTCTGCGGGCCAGCCTTTGTAGAGAATTCTGTGTTCGTGGACATGGAGAGAGCCGGTTTGCGGCTTTGGGGTTGGGTCAGCCTGCCTACCTTTTCCCGCAGTCAGGCTGACCTGCAGTACTTCTACGTGAATGGCCGAATTATTCGTGACAAGCTGGTGGCGCACGCTATCAAGCAGGCCTATCGCGATGTTCTGTTTCACGGGCGGCATCCCGCCTATGTGTTATACCTGGAACTTGCGCCAGCTGCGGTTGATGTCAATGTGCATCCAACCAAGCACGAGGTCAGATTTAGGGATAGTCGTCTGGTGCATGATTTTCTATTCAGTGCGCTGCATAAAGCGCTGGCCGAGGTGCGGCCAGAAGACCACATCGCAGCCAGTGCTGACGCCGCTGAGGCGGCAGCGAATCAGCCCCTTGCAGGCGCTACCGATGACTTTTATCAGATGGAGTCACAGAAGCCTCTTACCCTCAGCGAGTCAAGCAGTGTGCATCAACTGAGCGAATATTCTCGCGGCACTGATCGTGGACAGTACTACCAGCCGCCAGCACAGCCGAGGACGCAGCTTGACTCACTGGCCAAGCTCTATGAAGCAGACGAAGAAATTCCACCTTTGGGTTATGCAATCGCGCAGCTCCACGGTATCTATATTCTCGCGCAGAACAAAGATGGTCTGATAGTAGTTGATATGCATGCAGCACATGAACGCATCACCTACGAGCGCATGAAAGCAGCTTCATTGAACGAGCAGTTAAAAATGCAGCCCCTGTTGGTGCCAGTCTCGATTGCTGTAAGCCAGACTGAAGCGGGCTGTGCTGAAGAGCAGCGCGAAACGTTACTGGGTCTTGGCATAGAGTTGGAGCGAGTCGCGCAGGAATCTATTGTAGTGCGCCAGGTGCCAACCCTGCTCAAGGATTCTAATGTCGAGCAACTGGTGCGCGATGTGCTCTCAGATGTTCTAGAGTATGGCAGCAGTGAGCGTATTCAGGCGCACCACGATGAGCTGCTTTCTACCATGGCCTGTCATGGTTCTGTCCGCGCTAATCGACATCTGACAATCCCCGAGATGAATTCTCTATTGCGGGATATGGAAGCCACGGAGCGCTCGGGTCAGTGCAATCATGGACGGCCAACATGGGTTTATCAGAGTCTGAACGAGCTTGATAAGCTCTTTCTACGTGGGCAGTAGCTGCAACTGCAGATAAGGGGATCAGTGAGTAGCCCGGCTTCTAGTTCCAAGGCGCAAAAACCTGCAGCAATATGCCTGCTGGGCCCTACTGCTATCGGCAAAACCCAATTGGCGCTGGAACTGGCAGATAGATTACCAGTCAGCCTTATCAACGTGGATTCGGCACAGATCTATCGGGGCATGGACATCGGCACCGGCAAGCCAGACGCCGCGACTCTTGCGCAGTACCCTCACCAGCTGATGGATATTATGGACCCGTCCCAGGCCTACTCCGCTGCTGATTTTCGCGACGATGCCATCAGGGTCATGCAGATAGCGGTGGATGCAGGAAAGACGCCGCTGCTGGTAGGCGGCACCATGCTCTATTTTAAGGTTCTTAGAGATGGTCTGGCTGATATGCCCAATGCAGATCCTGGGATTAGGCGCGAAATCGAAGAGTTGGCTGCGAATCTGGGCTGGGAGGGCGTGCATGCTGAACTCGCTAGTGTTGATCCCCAGTCAGCGGCGCGCATCCATCGTAATGATCCGCAGCGATTGCAGCGGGCTCTGGAGGTTTATCGACTGACGGGCAAATCTCTGTCAGCTCATCACGCGGCTGAATCGGCGAAAACTGCCGCGGATTTACCCTGCTCATTGCACTTCATGGCGATCCAAGCGGCAGACCGAACCGTACTACATGAAAGGATTGCGGCGCGATTCCGAGGCATGCTTACCAGCGGGCTGGTTGAAGAAGTGCAAGGCCTACATGACCGTGAGGAGCTTAACCTGCAGCTTCCTTCAATTAAATCAGTAGGTTACAGGCAGGTTTGGCAATATTTGGACGGTGAATTGGACTATGATGCTATGGTCGAAAAGAGTATCATTGCCACCAGACAGCTCGCGAAGCGGCAAACCACCTGGTTGCGCAGTTGGCCAAACTTGCAGCAATTGGGCGAGCCTTCCGCCAAATCCATCGATAACGTCTTGAATTACCTGGAGTCAGTCTCAATATAGGAGTATTGAGCCGGCACCATGCGAGTTCGGCAAGTTCACGCCGGGATTCTCGTTTTTTAAAGCTAAGGAGAAAAGCAATGTCCAAAGGGCATACCCTACAAGACCCCTTCTTGAATGTGTTGCGTAAAGAACGCATACCGGTGTCTATATATCTGGTGAGCGGTATTAAACTACAAGGCCAGATCGAATCTTTCGACCAGTTCGTCATCCTGCTGAAAAACGCAGTGAGCCAGATGGTCTACAAGCACGCCATTTCAACGGTCGTTCCTGCGCGCATGGTGAAGGTACCGATGCAGGGTCAGGCTGATGGCGGCGACGAAGGCGCCGGCGAACCTGGGAATTCCTAATTGAGGTTTTGATTGTTTTTTGACAGGCCAGATTCTGGCGAAAACACGATTCTTGTTCATCTGACCATTGAGTCTGATACTGAACGAGATGACCCATCAGAGTTCGAAGAATTAGCCTTATCTGCAGGCGTGAAGCCAGTGGCGCTAATCACTGGCACGCGTCGACAACCTTCCCCTAGTTATTTTGTTGGTAGTGGAAAGCTGGAAGAGATCGCAGCAGTTCTGCATGCCCACAAAGCTGAGCTAGTGCTATTTAACCATCCCTTGACACCAAGTCAGGAACGTAATCTCGAAAAATACTTAGAGTGCCGCGTGCTGGACAGGACCGGGCTGATTCTGGATATTTTCGCGCAGCGGGCTCGCAGTCATGAGGGTAAGCTGCAGGTTGAGCTCGCGCAGCTGCAACATCTGAGTTCGCGCCTGAAACGAGGTTGGACTCACCTTGATCGGCAAAAAGGTGGTATCGGTATGCGCGGTGCAGGTGAGACGCAGCTGGAACTGGATCAGCGTATGATTCGACAGCGAATCAAGGCAATCAACAAGAGCCTTGATAAGGTGCGAGGTCAACGGGAGCAGGGCAGACGTTCGCGCAAGCGCGCCGAAATACCCACCGTGTCGCTGGTTGGATACACCAATGCTGGAAAATCCACCTTGTTCAATCGCTTGACCGATGCCAAGACCTACGCAGCTGATCAGCTTTTTGCCACACTGGATTCGACTTTGCGTCGTATTGATTTACCGAATTTTGGGCAGGCGATTATCGCCGATACCGTTGGCTTTATCAGTCATCTGCCCCATGGCCTGGTGGAAGCGTTTCGCGCCACTCTTGAAGAGACTGCATCGGCCAATCTGCTGCTGCACGTGATTGATGGGGCCAATGAGGCCCACGAAGAGTTCAAGACAGAGGTAGAATCGGTGCTCTCTGAAATAGGCGCGGATAAAGTGCTGCGGCTCGAAGTGATCAACAAGATTGACGCGATCCCCGGCATGGCGCCTCGGGTCCAAAGAAACGATGTCGGCAAGCCAATTCGAGTTTGGATATCAGCACAATCTGGTGAAGGCATCGAGCTGTTGAACAATGCGATCACTGAGTTACTCGCCGACGGCCTGGTGAATGAGAATGTTATTCTGCAACCGGGACAGGCGAAATTACGTAGTCAGTTATACGAAAATAACTTCGTCACTGCTGAGACTATGGACGAAGAAGGGCGCTATCTTATTGATTTGCGCCTGCCGAGGGCTGAGTTGGAGAGATTGCTAGCTCAGGAAACTATTCAATTAGGGGAACAGGTCCGGCCTGCGGAAGGCCCTAAACCCTGGCCTGAAAAGGCCGCGGAGATCAGTCTTCCCGCAGCGAACAGCGCTTAGTTAGGCGTCGTAAAAGACTGTGTTAATCCCTATTAAATGCTAAAATCGAGTTTCTGCGTTTTAGAAAGCTGTGGAGAAACCAATGGCTTGGAATGAACCTGGTAATAACGGCAAAGACAACGACCCATGGGGTGGTGGCCGTCGCGGTGGTGACCAGGGGCCACCTGACATCGATGAAGTCATCAAAAACCTGAGTAAGAAGTTTAATGGCCTTTTCGGCAATGCCGGCGGCGGTGGTGCCGGCGGCGGCGGTGGTGCCGGTGGCAGCGGGCCAAGTGCCAGCGGAATGTCGGCCGGTTTGCTGGTTGGCATGGCTGCGGTAGCAGCCGTCATCTGGGGCTTTATGGGATTCTACGTGGTGGACGAAGCTGAACGCGGCGTAGTGCTGCGCTTTGGTCGAGTGCTCGATGCGACTGTCGTGCCAGGCTTGCACTGGAATCCACCCTTGGTAGATGAAGTTCACCTGGTTAACGTGTCAGAGCTTAATGCCAAGACCTATGAAAACCGGGCAATGCTTACCACCGATGAGAACATTATCGACATTGCTGTGACGGTGCAGTACCTCATAGAAGATCCGGTGAATTATGTGTTGGCGGTGCAGGATCCAGAGCGGAGCCTGGATAATGCTGCCGAATCTGCCATTCGTCATGAAGTCGGCAGTAACTTTATGGATCAGATTCTCACCACTGGCCGCGAGCAGATGGCGGCGGCGGTAGAGGATCGATTGCAGGACTACATGGAAATCTACAATACCGGGATTCGAGTTGCGCGTGTAAACGTTGTTGATGCGCAACCACCTGATGCTGTGCGACCTGCGTTTGACGATGTAATCCGAGCCCGAGAGGACGAGCAGCGCGCTCAGAACCAGGCGCAGCAGTACGCGAATCAGCGTATCCCAGAGGCACGCGGTGAGGCCCAACGTCAGATCGAGCAGGCCAATGCTTACAAGCAGGGAGCGATTGCCAAGGCGCAAGGTGAAGCATCTCGCTTCGATCAGTTGTTGACCGAGTATAAAAAGGCGCCCGAGGTCACACGCCAGCGTTTGTACATCGAGTCACTACAAGCCGTGATGACAGCAAGCAGCAAGATTATGATTGACGTCGAAGGTGGCAACAATATGCTGTACGTGCCACTGGATAAAATCATGGAGCAGAACGCAGGTTCCGGTCGCTTGAGCACTGGCACCACACAGGAGTTACGTGACTTGGCGAATCAGCTTGCGCCTTATCTGCCAGCACTGAATTCCGTCAATACGGTTGATCGTTCGAGGCTTGGAAGTGGCAGAGGAGGCAGACCATGAAGAATTTTATCGCATTAGGACTGGTTTTTCTGACGGTATTACTCCTCGGCAATTCTCTTTTCGTAGTCAAGGAAACCGAACGTGCGGTCATGCTGCAGTTTGGTGAATTGGTCAATGCTGACATCGCGCCTGGGTTGCATGTGAAGATTCCCTGGGTGAATACCGTGCGTAAATTTGATGCGAGGATTCAGACTGAAGATTCTCCTTCGGAACGCTTCTTGACCCTCGAGCAGAAGGCGCTGGAGGTTGATTCTTACGCTAAATGGCGAATCGTGGATGTGGGTCAGTTTTATGTTTCCACCCGCGGTAACACCAGCACTGCTGGCAGTCTATTGGCCGAGCGGATCAATGATGGTTTGAGAGACCAGATCGGCGGTCGCACTCTGATCGAGGTGGTATCGGGCGAGCGCGATGAACTGATGACTGACCTCACTGAAGATTTAAATCGGACTACGGCGTCTGACATTGGCATTGAAGTCATCGACGTTAGGGTTAAGCGCATCGATTTGCCAGACGATGTACGTTCATCAGTCTATGATCGAATGATTACAGAGCGGAACCGCGAGGCTCAGGAGCTGCGTTCACGTGGTGAAGAACTTGCCATCGGAATCCGTGCGGATGCCGATCGCCAGGCGGTAATCTTTGAAGCGGAAGCTTATCGCGATGCAGAACGGATTCGCGGTGAAGGTGACGCGGAAGCCACGGGCATATACGCTGAGGTCTATAACAAGGACCCTGAATTCTACGCATTCACCCGCAGCCTTAACGCTTATCGGGAAACGTTTAGCTCAAAGGGCGATATCCTATTGCTGGATCCAGACAGCGATTACTTCAAATATTTGAAGGACGGAGTACCGCAATAAAATTGACTCGAGTTGAAGCCAGCATCAGCTGGCTTCGCTCACTCTGCAGCTAAATCACAATTCAAATTTATTACAACCTGAATCGCTGCTGCGATTCAGGTTTATTTTTGGCTGCTAGTTAAGCCTCTGGGAACAGAGCCCTACTTACGTGACTGAGTTGATGTAAAGCAATGAGGCTGGTCTGTGGCATGACAAACTATGTGGCATGAAATCGCGATAGCATTTTGTTTGATGCTAGTGATAGAAGGGATACTGCCTTTTATAGCGCCGCAGCGGTGGCGGCACATGTGGCAGGCAATAGATGAGATTGACGATACGACACTGCGAATTATAGGTCTGGCCAGCATGCTGACAGGCACAGTCATTCTCCTGATAATAAACTAGTAAACAAACCAGCAAGAACCTTAACAAGCACGAATATTGACTATGACTTCAGTAAAGCGATGGTTACTGCCAGACGGAGTAGAGGACATTCTACCCGCGGAAGCCCACAGGTTGGAGCTACTGCGGCGTGCCCTGCTCGATCTGTACAAGTCCTGGGGTTACGAGCTGGTCATCCCACCATTGATCGAATTTCTTGATTCCTTGCTGGTAGGGACTTCTCAAGATTTGGATATCCACACATTCAAGATCACTGATCAGCTCAGCGGCAAGATGATGGGTATTCGTGCTGATATCACTCCACAGGCAGCGCGCATCGATGCTCACTCTCTAAACCGAGAGGGCGTAGTGAGGCTCTGTTATGCCGACAGCACATTGCATACCAAGCCCCGAGGAATCATGACCTCCCGTGTGCCGATTCGAATCGGTGCAGAGTTGTATGGCCACTCGGGTGTGGCCGCTGATATTGAATTGATATGTATGATGAATGAGTCCCTGCTGCGTGCGGGAATCGAAGACGTACATATAGTATTGGGTCATGTTGGTGTATTTCGCTCGCTGTTAGAGGGTGCCCAGCTTGATCAGTCAGTTGAGCGCCAGCTGTTTGAAGCGGTGCAGCGCAAGGCCTACGACGAGATCGATCAACTTTTGGTTGCAGCGGTGGCAGATGAAAGTCTTCGTCAGCAATTGCAGGCGCTGTCTCGCCTGAGCGGTGACGAGACCGTGTTGGAGCGGGCTCGAAAGGTGTTTGCTGACGCACCATCTGCTGTGGTTGAAGAGTTAGATGAATTGATTGAAATTGCAGAAGGCGTCAAGCGGCGACTTGGCGCTATCAGTTTAGGCTTTGATCTTTGCGAGCTCCGGGGTTATGAATATCACACCGGTATTGTATTTGCCGCTTATACTCCAGCCTATGGCAGGGCGGTCGCCAAAGGTGGCCGCTATGACGATAATGGTGCAGCGTTCGGTAAGGCCCGGCCGGCTTCTGGCTTCGACAGTGATCTGAAAATTCTGGCAAAACTGAGTCAGAAAGAGTTCACACTTGCCCCAGGAATTCTGGCGCCTGATACCCACGATTTAGCACTCATGACCTTGATAGAAGAACTGCGTGGATCAGGTGAAATCGTTGTGACCTCACTAGTAGATGGAGAGGCAGAGGAAGCAGAGATGCTGGCGCTGCGCTGTGATCGCAGACTGGTCAAGCAAGATGGCAGCTGGAAAATCGTGTAAACCCGCTATTGCAACACGTCCAGTCGTAGTTATAACGACGGACTAACAAACTCTTTCGGAATTAGTCGGACATAAGGAAGCCTGAAATATCATGGCAAAATCTATCGTAGTGCTCGGTACCCAATGGGGTGATGAGGGCAAGGGCAAGATAGTCGACCTACTCACTGATCAAGCTAACGTGGTGGCACGTTTCCAAGGCGGTCACAATGCCGGCCACACCCTTGTTATTGAAGGTGAAAAGACAGTCCTCCACCTTCTGCCATCCGGTGTATTGCGCGAGGGGGTTGAATGCCTGATCTGCAATGGCGTGGTGTTGAGTCTTGATGCTTTGCTCCAGGAAATCGGTGAACTTGAGGCGCGTTCGGTTCCAGTGCGCGAGCGATTAAAAATTTCAGGAGCCTGCCCTCTGATACTGCCTTCGCACGTGAAGCTTGATCAGGCTAAGGAACTCCAGCGTGGTAATAAGAAGATTGGTACTACAGGTCGCGGAATTGGGCCGGCATATGAAGACAAGGTTGCCCGCCGTGGTATCCGATTGGCGGAGGCTCTCAACGAAGCAAAGTTCAAGGAGAAGGTAAATAGCCTGGTTGAGTATCACAATTTCTGGCTGGAAAATTATTTCAAGACCGACCGGGTCGACCCGGAAGAGACATTCGATATCTGCTTGAAGCAGGCTGAAGAAATCAAGCCAATGATCCGGGATACGGTTGATATTTTGCACCAGCATCGCAAAGCCGGAAATCATATTCTTTTTGAGGGTGCCCAGGGCTCATTGCTGGATATCGATCATGGCACTTATCCGTTCGTAACCTCCTCTAATACCACTGCAGGTGGAACAGCAACCGGCACTGGGTTCGGGCCACTGTATCTTGATTACGTTCTGGGTATCACCAAAGCCTATACAACCCGGGTTGGATCAGGGCCTTTTCCGACAGAACTGTTCGATGATGTCGGAAAGCACCTGGCTACTGTAGGACATGAGAAAGGTGCAACCACCGGGCGTGATAGACGCTGCGGTTGGTTTGACGCTGCGGCAGTAACACTGGCCATGCGTATCAACAGCGTATCGGGTATCTGCCTGACTAAGCTGGACGTACTTGATGGATTGGATACTGTTAAGGTCTGTACCGGTTATGAAGGGGTTGAGGCGATGTCCGGTAGTCTGATGGACTGCGATAACTTCGAGAGTCTTAAGCCAGTTTATGAAGAACTGCCCGGTTGGTCTGAATCAACAGTTGGTGCAAAGCGCCTTGAGGATCTGCCGGAAAACGCTCGAGCGTATATTCGCTTCATTGAAGAGGCAATTGAAGTTCCAGTAGATATCATCTCTACAGGGCCAGATCGAGAAGAAACCATCACGCTGCGTCATCCGTTTGATGCCTGAGTGCTGTAGGTCGATTTAAGCGCAGCCAACTACTCAAGCTTTTGGCCATAGACATGCGGCGCCGCGTGCGCCGCTGGCATCACCAAAACTGGGTGCCTCAATTCTCGTCAGCATGTTATCTGTGAATACATGGTCAGCCATGGCGCTTGGCACCTTGTTGTAGAGCTTCTTGATGTTGGAGAGCCCACCGCCCAGAACAATGACTTCAGGATCGATCAAATTAGTGACCGTTGCCAGGCACTGGGCAAGCTGCTGAACATAGATATCTAGAGTAGCTATCGCTTCACTAACACTTGCGTCGGCCGCTTTCGCAATGTCCTTGGCACTAGCCTGCTCTCCGGTCCGATCCAGGTGAGTCTGGCTCAGTCCTCGACCTGAAAGCACAGTTTCAATGCAGTTGCTGCGGCCACAATAGCAGCGACGGTCACCGTCGATAAGTTCGCGGGCTGAACTTGGCAGCGAATTGTGCCCCCATTCTCCAGCAATGCTGTTGGGGCCTGTAAGCAGGGTCTTGTTAATTACGACACCCCCACCAGTGCCAGTTCCTATGATGACCCCAAACACTGACTTCGCGCCGGCACCTGCACCGTAGTGAGCCTCGGAAAGTGCAAAGCAGTTTGCGTCGTTTTCGATACGGACCTCGTAGCCTAGCTTCGCTTCGACGTCCTTCTTTAAAGCTTTACCATTCAGGCTGATGGAGTTGCAGTTTTTCACGATTTCAGCGGGATAGCTTAAGGCGCCAGGAGTCCCTATACCTACACTCAGAGTCTGATTCGCATGCTGCTGTAGTGTGCTGATGACTTCTATGAGGGCTTCCAGTATCGACTCATAGTGTTGACCGGGCGTATCGATGCGAAGTTTTTCTTCCAGTTGTCCGTCTGGGCTCAGGATAATGCCTTCTATCTTGGTGCCGCCCAGATCTACTCCAATTCTCATTTTTAGCTGCTTGTCCTTTAGTCTTTCGTCTGATTTTTCGTCTGAACGGAGAGTGTGTCAGTGTCACTTGCTAGCATATTTACTGCGGCCTTGCATAGTACTACAAACTCTCTAAAATCGATCGTCCGCTTTTAACAGTGCGCTGAATTTCAAGCGTTCGATAATAATATAAAACCAGTGACACGCGCTCGTTCTCAACAGGTCTCACTCTCGGAGACGCCTTATTACCACTGCATTGCCCGCTGTGTTCGGCGCGCTTATCTGTGTGGTGATGATCCAGTGAGTGGTCGAAATTTTGACCACAGAAAACAATGGCTGGTCATTCGCATCAAGGAATTGGCCGCTAGGTTTGCAATTAACGTTTGCGCTTATGCGGTGATGAGCAATCATTACCATCTTGTATTGCACGTCGATTTGGCCGATGCCGAAAGTTGGTCGGATGACGAGGTTATCAAGCGCTGGACTGCGTTGTTTCCTGGCAGTGGCACGCTGATTGAAACGCTTTACCTTAATAGAAAGTCGAAGACTGCCCAAAAGCAGTTGCATAATAAAATTGGGGAATGGCGCAGCCGCTTAAGTGATATCAGTTGGTTCATGCGTTGCCTGAATGAATCCATTGCCCGCCGGGCGAATCGAGAGGACGAATGCACCGGGCGATTCTGGGAGGGGCGGTTCAAGAGCCAGGCCTTGCTGGATGAGAAAGCCCTGGTAACTTGTATGGCCTATGTCGACCTTAACCCAGTGCGGGCTGGCATTACAGATGCCCTGGACAGCAGTGATTTCACGTCTATCCAGGAAAGATTGATTGTTCACGCTAAGCAAGTTAAAAATCGCAGTTATCGTCAGCACCGACTGCTGACCAGGCGAGCGGCTAAACATTTGTTAGGTCGCCAGTCCGCTAGCCGACAATCCCGACTTAAGCCGTTGTCTGAGTTGCCTGGTGTATCTGGGACGAGCCCGACCTTACCAATTACTCAGCAAAGTTACTTCGATCTGCTGGATACAACAGTCAAGGCATTGGGTTTGCTTGTGGGTGAAAAAGAGAAAGCAATGGCTGTCATGGAAGATAAACAGTCTGTGTTGGGAGACCTCAATATAGGGACTCTATCCTGGCTCAGAGGGGTGACGAAGTTTCATCGCTACTACGCACATGCGGCAGGAACCGAATCGTCAATCATTAACTTCCATAAGCACCGCATCAAGACTGGCGAAAAATTTAAGCATCCGGACAAATGGATCCGCGGTGCCAAACCAGCCAAACAGCTGTTCGGCACTTAAACCCAAGCCTAAACCATTGCAGTAACGAGCCGACTGACCTCCTGTCATGGGTATCTACGTACCCGACTGCCCCAAATCAACTTTCTGCTTGCGGTTTTTCGCTGCTCGATGGATGGCGTTCCTTTTAGCGCTGCAGAAACCACTGCCGCGTGATCAATTATTGCTCTACAAAAATCTAGATAAAGTAAAATAAGTTAAAGGACATCCATTTAAAATTTAAATGGATGTCCTATATCTAAATCTTCAAGCGAATGGATAAATTGCGGTAATTCAACTGCTTATTGGTTAATGAGCTTGATTTTGACAGCTGTGTCAGTGCATTTTTTGAAGTGAGCCTACTACATATGGTTTGACTTTAACTGCACTTGCCTATATGTTGCGTTGCGTATTGGAGAGGCATTTTTTTACGTGTCTTGCCGGAATTTACCGAGCCGATTAACGCACTGCTTGAACTGATT
>CALKNV010000009.1 GCA_938091935.1 uncultured Pseudomonadales bacterium | reverse complement strand
AGCCGCTCTGCGATATTTATTCCCGACATCAATAAATGGGAAGACTGGGATGAGAGCATCTTAGAGATCGTCGGGTCAGTGGACTATGCTCTGATTGACGCGTCATTTTTTGCCGATGGTGAACTCGGCAATCGAGATATGTCACAGATTCCACATCCGTTTGTAGCTGAGACCATGGCCCTGTTCGAAGACTTAAGTTCGACAGTGCGCGACCGCATATGGTTCATCCACATGAATCAGTCCAATCCACTACTGGACTCTAAAAGTGAACAGACCCGGATGGTGTTGGAAAATGGATTCCATGTGGCGCGGAAAGGCGTACGGCTTCCACTCTAATCGTAACCTCGTTTCCTGTCAGAGACAGCCCTGAAATGGATGCAGCAAACGAGTCACGACCAGCAATCGGCGCTATGTAAGCAGCAGCTCATGAGCCGCACCGATTTGGTAGCTGCGGCGTTTTTTAAGAAACGGCCTTGACCATCTGCCCCGCTCAATAGTCTTCAACCGCCTGCTGAATCTCATCCATGATATTCATTAAGAGGGGGCCATAGTGGAAGACTATTGGCTCATCCATTGGTTTACCGCTGAGCAGGCGCTTACCCCGCAGTGATAAGCGGGCCATCAAGTTTGCGGCCAGGGTGTAATAGCAGTCCCCAACCGTTGTGCTGCCCGCAACCACATAAATCAGCATGTTGTGACCATCTGGCGCCGCAATGCGAATGGATTTGATAGTCGGTCCGTTGACTGCGCCTGCGGTGAGTTAAGATTGGCGTGCAGGCGCGCAACTATCGCTTTTACTTCGAACTTGCCATTGGCGTAAGCCGAGATTATGTCACCAAGCGCTATTTCCCCGACCCAATCGCAACGCTGGTAGGGGATCATGCGCTGTTCGTTTCCCTGCTCCAGCCAGCGACGATTCGTTCAGCTTCTGTTAAGTCGCGCGCTTTCATACTACTATGGGTAAACTCGTTGAAGGGCCAGTACAAGCGCGAATAATTGGGTGAACGTTATGAAGAGATCAATGCTAATTCTTTCACTCGGGGCCGTTGTCCTGCTCAGTCAATCCGCATCAGCAGACCACCGGTTCTACAATCCCGGATTTTCTAATTGGCGCGGAAACAATTTTTATTGGCCTGGCGGCGGTGGTCGATTCTACCGACCCACGTACAGTGGCGTCTTCGACCACGGTTATTATGGTCGGGGCTTCAATGGCCCGCGGCACCGAAATCTTGGCGGCTTCGTCAGCTTTTCCTACAATAACTACCAGCCCAGGCGGCGACCCCACTGGGGCATTCGGCGCTGGGATGGCGGTGCTTTCGTGGGTGGTGTAGTACTCGGTTCTCTGCTACTACAGCCGCTACGCGAGCGTAGTGTCGAGCGCATGGTGTATCGAACCCAAGCGGCTCCCTATGCTGACGAAGTAGTCCATGCAGGTAAAACCAGACACACTAGTGTCATCAGCAGGCGTCGCCTATTGCGGGATCTGGAGGGCAACTGTTTCGAACGAACCACCAATGCCGCTGGCGATGAGGTGAGCATTGAATTGGATCCCTCCGAGTGCGCATACTAAGCTGCTGCTTGCGGTAGGGCTGGTCACACAGACTGTCACCGATTAAAAAATCTGTAATCGGGACATTCATCCCCCAAAATCCTGTCTGAACTTTTTGATAGTCTGCGGTCATTGCTGCCGCGTTCATATCGAATAAGCAAGAGGATTGGTTTGTGGAACTAAGCGAGTTCATGTCACCAGCGACGATTTCCTGTGGAGCGGAGAACTCACTCAATCATGTCGCTCGCTCTATAGCTCCCAAGCATCACTCCTGCGGCGCAATCTGCGAGTAAGATATACCCGTTGGGCTTCATCACGTAACCGGATATGCTTCCTATGCTGGATGCTTTTGGTAATGTGGTTAACCTGTGCGACAGCGGGTAAGCCACGTCATGATTCATGGTCTTACCTGTGATGGCGATGCTACAAAAATAGATGCCGCAGCTTGAATTGGCGTCATCTGCCAGCGGTTGGAAGCACGCATCGACTGATTGACATCGTGACCATGACCGAACTGATTAAGGCTTTTAACTCGCTAAACGAAATGAACTTCAGTCTAGCAAAAGCGCTAAAGAGGTTATCGTACGCGGGGACGCGGCGTTGTATGATGCGAAACAACAGGGGCGCAATTGCCTGCACCGGATAATCGGAGACAAAGAGTTCCTGGAACTAAGTCGCAAACCGATGCTGGACGAGCAGCGCCCCGCTCCCAGCTAGCGTAATCAGCACACAGGAGTAGAGCGCGTTCATGAAGCAAGTGTTTTTAATCCTTTTCACAATCACCTTCCTCATCGGCTGCACCACTTCACCAACCAATCGCCGCCAGGTGGTTCTTTATTCAGAGTCCGACATGGCTCGCCAGGGTGAACAGGCCTATCGGGAGATGCAAACCGAAATACCAGTCACTACGGATAACCGAGAAACCGGCTATGTGCAATGTGTTGCGGATTACGTTATCGAAGCACTCGAACCCGCACAACGGGACAGCGTAGACTGGGAAGTCACCGTTTTCGACAGCGAGCAGGCCAATGCCTTTGCCCTGCCCGGTGGTAAAATTGGAGTCTACAACGGCCTTCTCGACGTGGCCTATAACCAGCATCAGCTTGCAGCAGTCATGGCCCACGAGGTCGGCCACGTATTAGCCAATCACAGTAACGAGCGCGCCAGTCAATCCGCGCTGCGCAATGTAGGCATCGCCGCAGCAAGAATCCTTGGCGCCTCCGACACAACCCTGCAGGCAATCGACTACGGCTCACAACTTGGGCTCACGCTCCCTTTCAATCGCACCCAGGAAAGTGAAGCTGACACCATCGGCGTGATGCTCATGGCGAATGCGGGTTTTGATCCAATGCAGTCCATTGCGCTGTGGGAAAACATGAGCGCCGATAGCGGTCCACGCTCCCCTGAATTCCTCTCTACTCACCCCTCACCTGACTCCCGCATCGGCGCACTACGTGACATGATGGCGCAGGCTAATGCGTTGCAGCAACAGGCTATTGTCAGAGGCATGGTGCCTGATTGTGTGCCGGGGTTGGCGAACTGATTTGTTCGGAAAAATTCATCCCTGAATTTTTCCAAACCAACAGACAAAAAAATGGGGCTGCCCATAATGTAGCGACAGCCCCATCCCTGCTTGAGAAGTTAAGTTACCGACCGTTGCCCAACAGCCGTTGTGTGATACCCGTGTAACTTGGAAGCAATAAGACCATACAGCGGCTAGTCGGGAATTGACCTATATCAAGGTGCGGGCACGTGGTCTCCCCGGGGCGGTCAGCGCAGCTAACAGGGCATGGACAAAGTAACTGGGAAACTCTTAAACATATAATAAAGTAATAACTTTACTAAATACCTCTGATCCGGCAAATGGCTGCCGAAAAAAATCGACATTGTTGTTGTGTCACCGCTTGTGATTCACTATATGTAGTGGTATTGTTCCTCTCGCAACACAGCATAGTGATCTGATGTCGTATTGCACTGTTTGGGCGCCACCCCTCCACACCTCTTAGTCAGCGCCCAAACACTCCTTGAGATCCCCGCCGCTGCCTGACTCGCGTGTGCAGGCAGCGGATCGGGGGCTCATTTACAGCCCTCATTTCACACTCGCTCATCTCCCAAGCCTCTGGTAATTGGTTGCGCCTTAAATCGCTTCGATTGCAAAGCGCTTAAGTCAGCTAAATCCCCGCACGATAGTGCTAGAATCATGTCGGATTTCAGACTGACCAGACCATGACTGACTCTTCGCTTACAGATCTCGCCACCGCTGACAGTGGCAACTGCCGCAATTGTGGCCAGTCCATGCAAGGTAGCTACTGCGCCCTTTGCGGGCAGCAGGAAAAAGAAGTGCTCAGGCCCTTCATCTATTTCCTGCAGGAATTGCTGCGGGTCCTATTTGAGCTCGATGGTCGCGCCTATAAAACCACTTTCCGGCTGATGACACGGCCAGGGTTTCTCACGCGCGAGTACTTCGCAGGCAGGCGCGTGTCCTATACCCCTCCCCTGCGGCTGTTCCTCATTATCAGCATCGGATTTTTCCTGATCGTTTCGGTAGTGAGCACCTTGCAATCCTTGCAGGACACTATGATAGAGGTCGTAGCGACGCAGGAAGCAACAGCCCCGGGCGAGGCAGAGGACCCGGCTGAAGAATTTAACGATATCTCTGAGTTGGACGAGGACTTCGCTGACGTGTTGGACTTCACCGGCTCAGTGAAACTGCCATTCCTGGACGAGCAGGGTAATCGCAACCTGCAGTTACTATTGACTGCACAGGTCAGGTCTAACCTGGAAGAGCTAACTTCTGACCCCCGCGACTTTCTCGTCGAGTCACTGGAGTATGTCACCTTCTTTATGCTGTTTATGATGCCAATTCTGGCGCTGATTCAGCAGATCATTCTGGTACTGTGCCGACGCTATTACGTCGAACACTTAGTACTTACCGTGCACAACCACGCCTTTGTGCTACTGATGATCTTTATCACCATGATACTGGGCCTGTTTGAGAACGTGACCCTGGCCTACATCGGCGTCGTGGCGGAATGGCTTTCGATGATCACAGCCCTTTGGATCTTTGTGTACCTGTTTCTCAGTTTGAAGCGCTACTTTCAGCTGGGCTGGTTCACTGCAACCCTGGCCTTTTCCATCACCAGTATTCTCTATGCCATCGCGCTTGGGGCCGGCATGTTCTTGTTTGGCATGCTGTTTGTGGTGTTCACCTGATTGTCAGTCAGAAAAAGAACATCAGATTCAAGGACTTGAAACTCCGGCGAGCCGCTGCTGTTGCAAATTGCCTAAACGGGGCACGACATCATATCATCGACTAATCTGCTGCAGATGCTGAAACAGAATTTGCAGTATCTGCTTGTACCCTGAGCGGTTCCACCCAATAAGGAATAACAATAATGATTGTCTTCGGTGTTGCTCTTCTCTCTGTCTGTCTGATTCTGGGTATGCTCATTGGCGAGGCTCTCGGTGTGCTGCTGGGTGTAGATGCCAATGTGGGCGGGGTGGGTATTGCCATGCTGTTCCTGGTGTTTGCCAGCAACTCAGATGCATTCAAGGCGCTGACCCAGGGTGCTGCGGGGGACGGCATAAAATTCTGGAGCGCCATGTATATCCCCATTGTGGTTGCCATGGCGGCGCGACAGAACGTTGCCGCAGCGGTTGATGGTGGGGTGCTGGCATTAGTGGCAGGTGTCGCCGCTGTGGTTGTGAGCTTTGCACTAGTGCCCGTATTGAGCAAACTGGGTAACGCCAAAACGCCGGCCCTCGACTCGGAGGAGACCAGCTGATGGACATTATCGAAACGGTATTCGTACGCAACAGCCTCGTCGTTGCCTTCGCTGTAGTTGGGGTGACGATTTGGATTTCCTATTTCCTCGCTGACAAGCTAACCAATGGACGAATCCATGGCTCCGCGATAGCGATAGCGCTGGGGCTGGTAGCGGCCTACTTCGGCGGGGTAGCAACGGGCGGTAATACTGGCGTCGCCGATGTGGCCCTGTTCAGCGGGATAGGACTAATGGGTGGCGGCATGATGCGTGACTTCGCCATTGTGGCGACAGCTTTTGGCGTGCACCTGAGTGAACTCAAGAAGGCCGGTTTGGCAGGCGTCATTTCCATCTTTGCCGGCGTAATCGTGTCGTTTGTCGTAGGTGCCGCGATTGCCGTGATGTTTGGTTACACTGACCCTGCGGCAATTACCACCATAGGTGCTGGCGCAGTGACTTACATCGTTGGCCCGGTAACCGGTGAGGCCATAGGTGCGACTGATGCCGTGATTACCCTGAGCGTGGCCGCAGGTTTGGTGAAATCGATTCTGGTAATGATCGGCACTCCGCTGGTAGCGCGCTATATTGGCCTGGATAATCCCCAGTCCGCCATGGTTTTTGGCGGCCTGATGGGCACCACCAGTGGCGTTGCGGCAGGCCTCGCTGCTACTGATCCCAAATTGGTTCCCTACGGTGCCATGACCGCGACTTTCTATACCGGGGTTGGCTGCCTGTTAGGGCCTTCAATCCTGTACTTTCTGGTAAGTGGCATCTTCTAAAATATTTGATTAAAGCGAACTTCACATGGCTGTTAATTCTTTCCCCCAACTACGCAATGACAACGACAAAATTGCCCTGATCGAAGGTGACCAGAGCTACAGTTACGCCACGGTGAACGAGCACATCGACCGGTTTGCGAGCGGATTGCTCGCGGGCAAATCGGATCTCGATGAAGAGCGAATCGCTTTCTTTATCCCGGCGTCACTGGACTATGTGACAGCTCTACATGGAGTCTGGCGTGCTGGCGGCATTGCGGTACCGTTGAATGTGGCATCTGCTGTGGCTGAGCTCGATCACTATCTGAGCTGCGCCAGCGTCACACGCATGATTGCAAACCCTGAGTATCATGAAGCACTAAGCGAGCTATGCGCTTCGCTTAACATAGAGCTTCTCAGCGTCGACCAGGTGTTGGCAGAAAGTGTTGCGACATTACCCGAGATCGACGAAACCCGGCGCGCCATGATGCTGTTTACCAGCGGCACTACCAATAAACCCAAGGGCGTTGTCAGCACACATAAGACCATCAGGGCACAAATCACCACGCTTATAGATGCCTGGGAGTGGAGCGAGGATGACGTCATCCCTCTGTTTCTGCCGCTGCATCACATTCACGGCATCATTAATATTCTCAGCTGCGGTCTCTGGGCCGGGGCTACAGTACATTTGTATGCGAAATTCGATATTCCGAAAATCACAGAAGAAGTGACATCCGGCACCTATAATGTATTTATGGCAGTGCCAACGATCTACGTAAAACTCATTCAGTATTTCGACAGCATTGACCCGGCGACGGTGCGGAAGATTTGCGATGGCTTCGCGGAAATGCGACTGAATATTTCCGGTTCTGCAGCCTGTCCAGTCAAGCTCTTTAAGCAGTGGCAAGACCTCACCGGTCAGGTGCTGTTAGAGCGCTATGGCATGACTGAAATCGGTATGGGCATATCCAATCCCTATAACGGCGAGCGGCGCGCAGGCGCTGTGGGCCAGGCGTTACCGGGTGTGGAGGTCCAGCTATTCGATGAATACGACTCTCCCATTACCGAAGAAGCGCTCGCCGGTGAGATTCGTATTAAGGGCGATAATGTGTTTCTTGAGTATTGGGACAATCCCAAGGCAACGGCTGAGTCTTTTAAAGACGGCTGGTTCTGCACCGGCGATGTGGCAGTATGGGAAGATGGTTTTTACCGCATCATGGGTCGCTCCTCGGTAGATATCATCAAATCCGGTGGCTACAAGCTGTCCGCGCTGGAGATCGAGGGCGTGCTGCTGACCCACGACGACATTGCTGAAGTTGCTGTGATTGGAGTTCCAGATGACACCTGGGGTGAGGCGGTGACTGCATTCATCGGCCTCAAAGAGGGCGCCAGCCTGGAATACGCTGACCTCAAGCACTGGTGTGAGGGAAGGATGTCTTCCTACAAAATTCCCAAGGACATCAAACTTGTTGATGCGCTGCCCAGAAATGCCATGGGCAAAGTCACCAAGCCCGCATTGAAAGAACTGGTTTAACCGGGCATCGATTAACTCTGCGACCGCATGTTTTGCTCAGGGAAGCAGATTTTCTGGGCCATGCCCTGGACTATGCCCCGGACTAATTGAGCGCTGATCAGTGCCGATAGACCGCGCAGTTGATATAATGCATAGCGATTCTGCGCGGGCCCTATAGCCTGATCCAAAAACCCATCGAGTAGAAAAAGCTTTTGAAAACCGAGTTTCTAGGTAAAACCGTTTCCGGCCCTTTTACCATCCCCTCAGGCATTGTGACCTGTTCCGCCAATATCATTCAGCGCTTTTTCGAATTAGTCCCTGAAGTCGGGGTACTCACAACTAAAAGTATAGGCCCAGAGCCAAGACTAGGTTACCGCGAACCGGTGCTTACCCAATACGAGCCCGGCAGCTTCACCAACGCGGTGGGCCTGACCAACCCCGGCGCCGATCGCTCGGCTGAGTTACTGAGTGAACTCAATATCCCTGACGACAAGTTCCTGCTGATTTCTATCTTCGGTGGCAGCGTAGAGGAATATGTAGAGGTGGCGCGCAAACTCGCGCCCCATGGCGATGGGCTGGAGCTCAACCTGTCATGTCCCCACGCCAAGGGCTACGGCATGGCCATGGGTCAGGACCCGGAACTTGTCCAGGAAATCGTGAGTGCCGTCAAGGCGGCAGTAACTATCCCGGTTGTCGCCAAGCTTACCCCGAACGTACCGAACATCGGCGAGATAGCCGCTGCAGCGGCAGCCGGTGGTGCCGATGCGCTTTGCGCCATTAACACCATGGGCCCGGAATGTTACGAGAGTCATGGTCACCCTATCCTGACCAACGGCAAAGGCGGCGTCTCAGGAAAGGCTGTCCTGCCGCGCGCACTGGAATGCGTGCGAGAGATCAAGGCCGCCGTGGATCGCCCCATCATCGCTTGTGGCGGTATCAGCAGCGCAACCGACGCAGGCGAGGCATTTGCTGCCGGAGCCGAAATCATTGGCATTGGCTCCGCACTGATCGGCATGACCACCAATGAGATTGCCGAATACTTTCAGGCTATGGTGCAGGATCTGTCAGCCAAATCCGAGCAGGCCGAAGCCCTGGTGCGCTATGACATAGACATGAACTTTCGACCCGTCACCCTGGTCTCAAATAAACGTATAACAGATGACATATGTATTCTCACCTTCGATAGGAAAATTGAGATCGAAGCCGGCCAGTTCATTTTTCTGTGGATTCCTGGCCTTGGTGAAAAACCCTTCTCGGCACTGACCGATGATCCGTTTCAACTGGCGGTGATTAACCTCGGTGAGTTCACCGAGGAGTTGATGTCCTTGGAGCCCGGCACCGAGGCCTACGTCAGGGGACCCCACGGCAATGCTGTTAGCCCCGAGCCTGGTGCGCGGATCATGGCCGTTGCCGGGGGCACGGGTCTTGCTGCTGTGTATCAGTTAGCGCGCGATTTCGGCAACACGGAAATCTTCTTCGGTGCCCGCAGTGCTGAACGACTCTACTTCGTGGACGAAAGTGCAAAAGTCAGCGACTTGCACATCGCCACTGACGACGGCAGCCGTGGACACCATGGTGTCATTACCGAATTGCTGGAGCAGCGACTCGAAGCACTGTCGCCGCAAGAAAGAGAGAGCCTGGTATTTTACAACTGTGGCCCTGCCCCTATGGTCAGAGCCGCTGAAGTGGTGGAACGCAAATACTGCAGTCCCGAGCGCATTTTCAATGCTATCGACTACTGGACCAAATGCGGAGTCGGCATCTGCGGTGCCTGTGATGCGCCAGATGGTCGGCGACTCTGTGTCGATGGCCCTTTTCTTGATGCCGCCGATAGTGACAAAAGCACCGCAATCGATTCACGCGTTACTGGCAGTTAGCATCAAACCACTACGCGTTACCACCCCGGTTTGGTTACCGCCACCACAAATATTCCAAGCACAACCACCACCGACGCAATCAGGAACTTCATGCGCTGCGCCTTGGTGCGCCCGCGTTTAAGCGCGAAGGTGCCGAAAACGATATACAGAATCAACAGCAGAATTTTCAGGCTTACCCATCCCACCACGATGGGATATTGACGCGTCATTACCACCAACGCGATAGCGCTACTCAATAGCAGTGTGTCATTGATGTGAGGAAGAATTTTCACAGCTTTAGTCTGGAGCAATGCTGACTCTTTCACCATCCAGTAACCGCGCAAGGAAAACCCTAACAAAGAGATCACGGCGAACGTGACGTGTGCGTGTTTGAGAATCAGGTACCAGCTCATGCCGGAATTTTAACTTTTCATGGGCTAACTAGACACTATCCTCCCGGGCAACTATTAAACTTTATTTTAAGCGGCGGACACATCTCGACAAGTCTGGAAGCTTGCATTAGCATGAATTCAAATGAAGCAGTAGCCAGCCACGCTTGAGCTCCAGTCTGATAATCCTGCCATGTTTTTCGACGCTCGATGCAAAAGACTTGATTAAGCTGGCACGGTTTAGTTGCGACCCAGAGTCAGAATCTGGTGGCAGCAACTAGAGACTTCCCCTCTAAAGAAAACAAGAACCGGGGATTATCATGCAGCGCCGCAAATTTCTTACCCACTCCCTAACCGCGTTAGCCGGACTATCAATAGCAGCAAATTCCGAGGCCCAAGATCTGGGAAATGCCGCGCCGCGAGATTGGTCTGGCAACACGCCACTGCGTTATCCCGACCCGGACCTGGTCGCCCTCGACCAGCGCTTCCAGCGATACATCCCTTTTAACACACCAATACAGCGACACCACGTCGGCACTTTTTGGGCAGAGGGGCCCGCCTGGAATGGCGTTGGTCGTTACCTGGTGTGGAGTGACATCCCCAATAATGTTCAATTGCGCTGGATTGAAGATGACGATCGCGTCACCGTATTTCGAGAACCCGCTGGCAACAGCAACGGCAATACTTTCGATTATCAGGGCAGACAATTGTCCTGTGAGCATGGCAATCGCCGTGTTGTGCGCTATGAGTATGATGGTTCGGTAACGGTCATCGCCGACAATTTTGAAGACACCCCGCTGAACTCCCCTAACGATGTGGTAGTCCACCCAGATGGCAGTATCTGGTTTACTGATCCACCCTACGGCATCCGCGGAGACTATGAGGGCAATCGCGCCGAGCAGGAGTTACCGCTGTCTGTCTATCGCGTCGACGCTGACAACGGCAGGATCAGCCGGTTGACCGATGATATCGATGCGCCTAACGGTTTGTGCTTCTCCCCCGATTATTCACTGCTGTACGTAGCCAACACTGGCGCAGGTCGCGATATCAAAGTGTGGGATGTCGATGGTACTCGCCTTCGCAATGGGCGTGTATTTGCAGAATTAGTTAATCCTGTGAATGGCAATCGTACCTCAGCTGACGGCATCCGCTGCGACGTGGACGGCAACGTCTGGGCAGGAGCCCGGCCTGGCGTTCAGATCATCGCGCCCGATGGAGACACTATCGGCGCGATTCGCCTGCCGGAAGTCTGCGCCAATATCTGTTTTGGCGGTGCCAAGCGCAATCGTCTGTTCATGACTGCAAGTCAGTCACTTTATTCGGTCTATGTAGGGGTTCGTGGCGCCGGCATCGCCTGATTGCCTTCTATCTTGTAATCCAATCCGACAGTCCACTGCACAACCCGGTTCGGTTTCATTCCAGCCGGGTTTTCTGCTCTAATACGCCCTCTTTTGCATTCTTCAACTCACGAAGGGGGAATTATGAGTGTAAGAATCCTACGTCATAGCCTGAAACTGCTGGCAGCCGCTGGCCTGTTCGCTATTAGCCTTACAAGTTACGCGGATATAGAGCAGTCCAACCTGGATGCGGTCACCGCTGATCTGCAGGCACGCATTGATGCCGGCAAGCTATCGGGTGCCGTGGTCATGGTTGCCCAGGACGGTGAAGTTCTGATGAATGAAGCACTGGGTTACCAAAACGTAGAAGACCAGGTAGCCATGAATACCGATACCATTTTCCGTATCTTTTCCATGACCAAGCCCGTAACCGGCACAGCCCTGATGATGCTGTGGGACGAAGGCAGATTTCAACTGGATGACCCGGTTGAGAAACACCTGCCCGAACTGGCTGGCATGCAGGTTCTTGTGGAACAGGACAAGGATGGCAATTGGGTAACCGAACCCGCTGATCACCCAATGACCGTGCGCGAACTGATGAGCCATACCGGTGGCCTCACTTATACGCCTCCCCTTAGTCAGGGCCCCGTGGCCATGGCCTACGCTGAGGCCGGCATCATGAACCTGACCGGTGCCACCATGGGCGAGTCCATACCTGCCTTGCAAGAGATTCCGCTGACGTATCAGCCTGGCACTCAGTGGGTATACAGTATTTCTGTGGACGTTCAGGGTTACATGGTCGAACGCTTGTCAGGCATGCGCTTCGGCGAGTTCTTGCAGACCCGCCTGTTTGAGCCATTGGGCATGGTAGATACTGGCTTTTACGTTCAGCCTGAAAACCACAGCCGCTTGTCGCGGCAATATGCGCCTAACAATGACGGCACTCTGCGCCGCACCGATGACCGCGGCGGCATCGCTGCATTTGATTTCAAGAGTGCGCCCCAGTTTGAATCAGGTGGCGGTGGTCTGACCTCTACTGCGGCCGATTACATGCAATTCGTACAGATGCATTTGAACAAAGGCGAGTTGGATGGAGTGCGCATCCTGTCAGAAGAGGCTATTGACCTGATGCGCAGCAATCAGCTCCCGGATGCCGTGCCCAATATCGGGCAGCTCTATCCCGGCAATGTGTTTGGCCTGGATTTCGCCATCGTTGAAAATTCTGATGCCTACCAGGGCGCTTCAGAGGGCACACACTGGTGGTGGGGGATTGCTGGTTCCTGGTTCTGGATTGATCCAGTTGAGAACATCGCCTTCATCGGCATGATTCAGAACGATGACATTCTTTATTCGCTGCAGGTACATGCTGCGGCCAGGGCTGCAATTTATAAATAGATAGTCCGCTCCAATTATAGACAGTCAGCGACCCTGTCATGGGTTCGCTGACTGACTTACAACTCTTCTCAGTTACTCCGCAAAGCTGATCCTCAAAGCCCCCTAAACTTTTATTCAGCAGTATCTGACAGACCTGCAAGGTTATCGCCTAACTCTTGCAGTCGCCTACAAATTCCAGCCGCCTCTCTATTCCAGTCACCTCTCTATTCGAGTCACCTTTGTATTGCAGACAATTGCGCCTTGCGGTCGCCCGGGATTGCTACCTGCGTCTTTTGCTGAACAGCTAGCTAGAACTGGGACGTCGATCACTGCAAGCCTGGCACTATCACTTATAGTGTCAGAAAAATGCGCTGCCGCACCCTGGTAGTTTTGTTCAGGAACAAGACCAAGCTCATTTACCTTATCAGGCCATGTTGCCAGCATTGCTTTTCCAGTCGGGGTGAAATAGCTTTACCTTAGCCTGATATTGGACAGTCAGGGCGGGAGAGTAACCATGTATAACAAAGTCATAATTGCCGTCGATTTTTCAGAGTCTTCACAGCGCGTCATCGACAGGGCACTGGAATTAGTGGACAACGATCATTCCAAAGTTGTACTCGCCCATGTGGTAGAGCCTATACCCAAGATCTGGGGCATGGAGTCCTATGCGACTAACCCGGATGATTTGCAGGACAAAATCCTCGAGAAGACAAAAGAAATGTTGAATTAGTTAGGCGACAAAATTGGAATAACTGAGCGCCGCGTGCTGTTAGGTGGACCCGCGAGCAAGATTCGTGAGCTGCAGGCTGGCTATGAGGCGGACGCGATTGTTATCGGCAGCCATGGTCATTCCGGCTGGAAGCTGATGCTGGGTTCAACCGCGATAAACCTTCTGCATGGTGCGACCTGTGACGTACTGACTGTATACGTGGGATGAGATTGAAAGACGCTGATCTGTCAACAATTAGATTTGAGGGTGCACAATCGAATCGGTGCTGGCACTTAAGGCGCCGATTAATCACCCTGATCGGCCTGCTGAGCCTGGTCTACAGCGGCACCGCCAATGCACAGTCTCCAGATTCATTATGGCAGGACCTCACTGCTGCTGAACTGGCTGCCATTCCAGCCAAGCTTCTGGTCACGCGGGTTTCTTATCAGCGCGGCATCGGCATGGCGCGATCAACGCTTGATACAGTGGATGTAGATGGCACCTTTACCATCGAAACCAGCCCGGGCAATCAGACCGAGCTCACGCTGATTAGCATCAACAGCTACCCAAATGGAGATATTTCCTGGCGCGCCCGCAACGACTTGGATTCTCGCGATACCCTGGTGCTGACCCGAAGTGGTGGAGACTTATTGGCCACAGCGAATGTCGCCGGGATCAAATACCGCATCGTGGCGCAGCTGGATGTCGAAAACGATCGCTATGTCGGTTGGATCACCAACACAGTAGAAGAGCCGCAGCAAAAATCAATTGATGACGGCGGCTTCATCCCGCCTCCAGAAAAAGTCTACTCTGAGCCGCAGGCTGTGATCGCCCTCAGCGGTAACGATGTCACCGTAACCCAGACTCTGTCCAAAGATTACGCGGTGATAGGCGAGCAAGTAACCAACACCATCACTATCACCAATAATACCTCGAATACCCTCACAAATGAGGCGGTGACAATTTTCTTTGTTCTCGATAAGACCAATTTCATTGGCAGCACATCAGGTTGCGTTGTCGACTCATCCGGATCACAGAAGATTCTCAGCTGCACGATTAGCAGCCTCGCTCCTGCTGCAAACACTAGTATTGAATATACGGTTCAAATTACCAGTGCCTCGTATCCCCAGACCTCAAATAGTGTTTTCGTCGGAAACGCATTTGGGGGAAATGTCCGCAGCGATTCATTTATCTTCGTGGCACAGGATACCCTGACTGATTCCGATAATGATGGCATCAGTGATTTTAACGAGGGTCTATTGGGAACCAGTGCCAACAGCAGTGCATCAACCATAGGCTCAGATCAGATCCTGGAAACTGATCTGATGTTCTATTACTCACAGCGTTTCCTGGATGCTATAGGCAGCGTCAAACCGGAAACCCAGATTAACCAGCTCACGGAAATCGCCAACGGCTACTATGCCGACAGTGGTGCGCTGGTCAGGTTCCGACCGGTGTTCTATGGATCTGTCGACTTTGACCCACAAGGCAATCTCAATACTGTGATGAACGCGATGCGAGATGGTACCGGCCCTTTTTCTGATCTGTCTGCAATTCGGGACAAGGTGGGCGCGGACATCGTGGTCTTTGTCGATGGTCTGTTTCCGGGCAGCGGAGCTTGCGGTCTCGGCACCCTGCCAGGCGTGCGCTTTGAAGGCGAAGTGTTCCACCCTTTGGTGTCAGGTAATGGACTGTTCTCTTCACTCTACAATCCGGGATTTCCAGCAGGAGGCGGTTCGGGCTGCGATGACCTGACCCTTGCCCATGAACTGGGCCACAATCATGGGCTGGCCCACTCCCGGCGCGAGGAGAGTGCGCGAGGCACCTATGAGTGGTCTTTCGGTCATGGTGTGGATGGCTCATTTGCCACCATCATGGCAAACCCGGGAGATTATCCTGGCTCAGAAGAACTGGCTTTATTCTCTAATCCAAATTCCACCAACTGTAAGGGCCTCACCTGCGGTGTGGCCCGCTCCGACAGTGAACAAGGTGCCGATGCCGTATTCACCATCAACCAAACCAGGGTACAGATCAGCAAGCGCCGTGAGCCCAAGATTCTGCCTATTACCAAACTGGGCAGTGGCAGTTCCAACCTAATACTCTACGGTGCTGCCAGTCGCAGCAGTGATCTCAACACGCCCGTAAGCAGTTTCAGCAGCACAGACAGTATTGATGTACGTGCCAACCTGTTTATACCCAGCGAGCACCAATCGCTTACCGGTGTAACCTATGTCGTGATTTCAGTTGAGGGAACAGGTTTGTTTTATCGCGACGCGGCGGGCGCCTATCAAACCTGGAATGGAGACGTTGCCAGCCTGAAGGGCAATATCAATCCGCGCCCGCTAAACGTCAGTGAAGAACTGGTTGCATTTAGTGATTTCGTCCCCGCCAACTTCGGCGTGAGCAGCGCCAACCTCACTGTCTTCTTTGCCTATGCGATTTCGGGTACCGATGTCTTTGTCTACTCCAGCAACGGCATAAGCTTCTCGATTCAATAGCAGATCACTGAGCCTATCAGACTTCCAGCCTGGTTTTGCTGGTCTGGTCTGGTCTGGACTTGGCTATAGGGTTGAGACTACTGGCTGGAAATCGTGTCGCGGATATAAGCCACTGCGTCACTCACAGACCTCCCCTCAACATCCACAAGGCGATTAGCCTCGCGCATCACTTCATTGCTGATTTTATTTTCAAGCGCAGAGAGGGTTGCGACGAAAAGTGGATCATCCATGGCTTCGCCGGATGCCGCCAGGAAACCATCATAGGGCGGTAAGGCATTGAGAGGGTCTTCAAGCAGCAACAGATCGAACTCTGTCACACGACCATCGGTTGTGTAGGCTGCGATAATATCCACCTGTCCTTCTGCAACCGCGGTATACATCAATGAGGTATCAAAAGTGAGCTTCTCGTCGAAGTCGATGCCGTAGGCCTCTTGCAGACTGGCCCACTCTGGACGCCCAAAAAACTCGAGGTCACCGGCAGCCACCAAATCTCCGGCCACCGGCAGCAGGTCATCGATAGAAGAAATGCCCATTGCCTCGGCACGGTCGCGGCGCATGGCCAAGGCATATAAATTCTGAAAGCCGAGTCGAGCCAGGTTCTGCATCCCATGCTCGTCGCTAATGTATTGGTTAACTGCCAGCATTACTGCTTCCTGGCCTGGATTGTCCTCTCGGTTCATCCGGTTCGCCCAAACCGTGCCTGAATACTCTACATAAACAGCAACCATGTTATTTGCCGTTGCCTGGAATACCACTTCCGTGCCCATGCCCAGACGTTGTTCTGTGTCGAACCCTGCATCCTGCAGCGCTGCCTCTACTACGCCAGCCATGATGTATTGTTCAGTGTAACCCTTACCTCCTACTACATAATCGACCTCGGCCTCAGGCAGCAGACTGTAAGCAGAGAAGAGGCTGATGAATGCAAGTGAAGACACGACAGCAATTCGTGCGCGCTTGTAGCGTGCTGTGTCTGCTATCTCTGAACGATTCTCGACCAGCCACTGAATACCGCCAATAATGCTATCGAGTACAACAGCCATAAGCGCTGCGGCAACACTGCCTACGGTTACCGCCACCAGGTTTCTTGTCTGCAGACCGGTAAAAATATAATTTCCAAAACTGGTGGCGCCAACCAGGGTCGAGAGCGTGGCCAAGCCTACGGTCCAGACGGCGGCAGTGCGAATACCGGCAATAACTACCGGCAGTGCCAGTGGAATGCGGACCTGAGTCAGGATCTGCCGGGAAGACATGCCAATGCCGCGAGCGGCCTCCACCACATCGTCGGCAACAGTTTCCAGGCCAGTCACCGTATTCCTCACGATGGGCAACATGCTGTAAAGCACCAGGGCGATGATGGCCGGCACCAGGCCAATGCGCCCACCCAACATGGCAACTACCAGCGCTAATACCGCCACACTGGGGAAAGTCTGAATGATGCTAACCGCGGTCAGTAGCGGTCGTTTAACCCGACTTGACTGCGCTGCCCAGACTCCCAGGGGAATGCTGATGATGATGCCCAAAACTAACGCGATCAGAGTAAGCGTCAGGTGTCCCTGAAAATACTGCGGTAATAATGCAAGTTGATCTTTCAGGTTATCATTCATAGGCCTGCCCTATTTCATGCTGACCACTCAGCACTTGGGCCAGCCGATCCGACATTAGCCGAGGCATCTCCACCATTTCGGTCACGTAGGAGTGTGCAGGAGAATGAAGCAACTCTGCCGGCGAACCAATCTGAAGAACTTCTCCGTGCTTCATCACTGCGATACGATCCGCCATGAGAAGCGCCTCAGTCATGTCATGGGTCACCATGATGACCGTAAGCTGAAGCTCTTTCTGAATTCGCTTGAACTCTTCCTGTAATTCGGCGCGGGTAATAGGGTCTAACGCGCCGAATGGTTCATCCATCAGCATGACATCAGGCTCGGCAGCCAGTGCCCGGGCTACCCCCACGCGCTGTTGCTGTCCGCCCGAAAGCTGGGCCGGTCGCCGCTGCGCATACTCCTCAAAGGATAATCCCACCATGGCAAGCGTTGCTTTTGTCCGCGCAAGCACACGCTCGTCCGGATATCCAAGTAATCGGGGAACTACCGCCACATTCTCAGCAACGGTGTAATGGGGAAACAGGCCTATGCCCTGAAATACATATCCGATGTTTCGGCGCAGGGTCTGCAGGTTCTGTTGCATGACGTTTTCGCCATTAACAAAGATATCACCATGACTGGGCTCTTCAAGGCGATTGATCATCCTAAGCGTTGAGGTCTTACCACTGCCGGATTCCCCAATAAGGCCCAATAGCTCACCTCGCTCCACGGTAAATGAAGTGTCGGCAACGGCATAGGATTTCCCACCGTCGAAGGACTTGCTTACGTTTTGCAACTCGATCATGGGTGCACCATACTAACAACCAGTCGCCGCCCTGTCCCGCTTAAAAGCGAGACGGCAGTAGTTATCTCATCTTATTCGGAGCAATCGTATCCAGTGAATACCAATAGATACGGGGTCGCAGGCGCACTGATACTTACGCTGCTACTGAGTGCATGTGCTGAACCGGGTCGCATCGAACAGGCGCTTTCTTCGGGTACGCCGGCGATTAGTACGGTGATGGAAAACCTGGGGCAGCATGAAGTCCAGGTTCTCTTCACCGAAGTGACACGTTTGGCGGACGGTAGCGTTAGTTTTACAGATGATGAGTTTCAGGTCATGGACGCGCGTTATCACTACCCCGCCAGCACTGTGAAGTTTCCTGTAGCGCTGCTGGCACTGGAAAAGCTGGAAGAAGACCATCGTATCGATCGCTACTCACGCTTCAAAGTAGCGGGAGAGTCTAATGGCAGCAGCTTCACCAACGAGCTCATCGAGCTGTTTGTAGTCAGCGACAACCAGGCCTATAACCGCTTGTTTGAATTTCTGGGAAAAGACGAGATCAATCGACGTCTCAGCGCAAAGAGTTTGCAGGCCAGGATCTCTCATCGTCTGTCTGTCCCTGACTCAGATGTTTTGACCACGCGAGAGATTCGCTTCTCTGGCCCAAGTGCTGAACCTCTTGTGGTCGGACCAATTGAAAATTCTCCTATCGAGGCGGTGTCGCTGAGCGATCTCAACAAGGGGGTCGCCTATATCGAAGATGGCAAAAGGATTAATGCCCCCTTCGACTTCAGCGAGAAGAACTACCTACCACTACGCAGTTTACACGGTGTGATGAAACGCCTTATGTTTCCTGAGAACTTTGCAGAAAAGCAGCGATTTCATCTCACACCGGCACATCGGCAGTTTGTCATCAACACCATGGGAACACTGCCAAGAGAAGCGGGTTATGAAGAAGCAGAATTTCCTGATGGCTATGCAAAATTCCTAGTACTCGGTGATCTTGAGGGCCGCGCTCCAGAGCATCTCGAGATTTACAATAAGTCGGGATGGGCATACGGCTATCTCACCGACACAGCTTACATCGTAGAAAGGAAATCCGGGCGCGAGTTCATTATCACCGCCAGCATTCACGTTAACGCCAATCAGATCTTTAATGACAATGAGTACGAGTATGAGGAGATTGGCGTGCCATTCCTGGCTGAGTTAGGGCGCCAGCTGATTGGATTCGGAGAGCAATTGAACTAGTTCTGGCCCGCCGCTTCCCTGCCCAGCCGCAGTGCATTGCTGGCTCCCGCCGACAAACCACTATCCACTCCCACAGTGACAAAACGGAAGCCCTGTTCGATGCGCTGCTGCACGGTGCGGGAGTTTGTAGTTATAGCACAGGGCACATCATGCTCCAGGCAAGCTGCTAAAACTCGCTGGATCGCTGCCTCTACTTCTGGTGCCGCCGGGCTGGTATAGCCCATTGAAGTACTCAGGTCTGAGGGCCCAATAAAGATTCCGCCCACGCCAGGCACGCTGATGATTTCATCGATATTGGCGACGCCTTCTGGCGACTCGACAAACATAATGGCCAGCAGTTCACCCTGAGGGTCATGCGGCCACACATCGGCACGGGCATGGTAATCCCGCACCCCCCAGTACCATGCCGCATTGGATGGGTTGCGACCCCGCAGTCCCTCAGGCTCATAGTCATCGACACCATTGACCTGGGGATAACGAGTGGCCCGCACCGCCAGCTCAGCCTGCTCGCGATTATGGATGGCGGGAAACATGATGCCGTAAGTCCCGACGTCCAATACTTGTTTTGCCTGGGCGATTAGTTCATCAGCTCCTCCGGCGGCGGGAATGCGTACGAAGGGAACCACATCAGGTTGGAGACTGCCTTTCTCTATGATGCTGCGCTTGTTGGTCATGCCAAGCAGAAATGCACGCAGCCGTTCCACATCGAAAGGTGCATGCTCCATATCGATAAGAATAAAATCCAGACCCGAGTTGGCCATGGCGCGCGCGTTAGTTAGGGAATAGTCAAAGGACAGCAAGCCGAAAGCGGGCTCATCTTGCTCGAACAGGTCGATGAGTTTGTTGAGGCGTGTGCTATCAGATTGCGCAGACACGCTGGCGGCAAGTAGTGCCGCCAGTGCTATGCCTATAGTGCGCCACACAATGGCTAGTTTCATTGCTCTGTCGCCGTTGGCTTAAGCTTGAGCTAGCGCTGATACCAGGGAGGCTCAATCAGCAGCTCAGGATCAGCGCCGGGCTTGGGGACAAACTTTTGTGAACGGCCATACTGGTTGTCGCCACCAATCAAATTGCCTGCGGGGTCTACGGTAAAAGTGTGCACTTCGATATAGCCGTCGGGTAATTCGAGCGGCACCAACCAGGTGTATTTGAGATTGCCTTCGAAATCGAAATTCAGAAATCTTAGTGGGCCGAGATCAGTAATCCAGAAATCGTTTTCATTGACGATGATGTCCAGGGGCAAAGTCAGCGGCGAACCAATAGAGCGCTCGAATTCGAATACTGCTGGGTCGTCAGTTGCACGAAACAGGTTGACCTCGTTACCCATGCGATCAAGCACGAATACCCGACCCTCAGGGCCAACAGCAACCGCATGGATCGTATTGAACTGACCAGGCCCATCACCAGCGCCGCCAAACTCGCCCAGGTAATTCATGTCGTTGTCATAAATAATCACACGGTGATTATCGAGGCCATCGGCAACCAGGATGCGACCATCTGGCATAAAAGCCACGTCCTGGGGTCGACCGTAATGGGTTTCGTCGTTGCCGGGCACCAGTTTCTCACCATAGGTCGCAAGTACCTCACTGCCATCGTTGGCAATCACATAGATCTGATGAAAGGTTTCATTCACCAGCCAGATTCGACTCTCGGGATCATAGGGGCTTATTCGAACACGGTGTGGGCCAGGGCCATCTGAGCCTTCGCAGAGATAGTCGAGGTGATCCCAGACTTCTAAAACTTCGCCATCGCCATTAACCACGTACAGGCAGTTTTGCCAGGTTCGACGGTTGGTTTCCCTCAGCACGTTGATACCCACATAGCCCGCGTAACCGGGAAACTCCTCAGGTACCGGATAGGGCATGATGGTCTCGCCACGTTGGGCGATGATTATGCGGTCTTCAGACTCAGCCCACACGCCAGAGTTACCACCAAAGGCGAAACCCGGCTCCTGGAAGGGCTCGGCCCAGCCTGAGATTACGTTATAGGGGCTCTCGCCAATAAGGCCGCGGGCGTTGCCCTGCTGGGCCAGGGTCTGGCTAGCCAGGGTCAGGCTGAGAATTAGGGCAGTAACACGGATCAAGATTCCCATTGCGAATACCTCTTTAATGATCTTGCATTGCTTATTATTCTGAATTGGTTTGTGCGAGCCCCTAATAATGACAAATTCAGGGCAGCGGGTATAGCTCGGCAGCAGTGTATTAGCGAATTCAACGCACTCGCTGCTGCGCTTTCTTGGCTAGACGCGCTCGATGCAGCAACGGTTCGGTGTAGCCATTGGGCTGCAGGCGACCTGCAAACACCAGGTCACTAGCAGCCTGAAAGGCAATGGACTGCTCAGGATTGGTCGCCATGGGCTCATAGGCCGGGTCATGTTGATTCTGCGCATCCACCACTCCCGCCATTCGCAGCAGGGTTGCTCGCACTTGCTCTTCTGAACACAAACCATGACGAAGCCAATTCGCTATATGCTGCGAGGATATCCTCAGGGTAGCCCGGTCTTCCATTAGCCCCACGTTGTGAATATCAGGCACCTTTGAACACCCTACGCCCTGATCTACCCAACGTACCACGTATCCCAGAATGCCCTGAGCGTTGTTATCCAGCTCAGATTGAATCTCTTCTGCGCTGAGGCTGTCAGGCTCCTGCATAAGCGGGATTTCAAGCATGTCAGCAAGAGCGGCTGGCGCGCGGCTCCTCAGAGTCTGCTGCACTGCGGCCACATTAACCCTGTGGTAGTGCAGCGCATGCAATACCGCCGCAGTGGGTGATGGCACCCAGGCGGTATTGGCTCCAGCCTCTGGATGCCCTATTTTCTGTTCGAGCATCGCCGCCATCAAATCCGGCATTGCCCACATGCCCTTACCAATTTGGCTGCGACCCTGAAAGCCACAAGCCAAGCCGGTATCCACATTGTGCTGTTCATAGGCAGCAATCCAGGCCGTGGATTTCATCTTCGCTTTAGCCACCACGGGTCCAGCCTCCATCGAAGTGTGGATTTCATCGCCTGTGCGATCAAGAAATCCCGTATTGATAAAGACAACCCGATCCCTTGCCCTATAGATGCTTGACTTAAGATTCAGCGTGGTTCGACGTTCTTCATCCATGATGCCAACTTTCAAACGCAACGGTTCCAGGCCCAAGAGCTTTTCTACGGCAGCAAAAACATCGCAGCAAAATTCAACTTCTTCCGGTCCATGCATTTTTGGTTTTACGATATAAACACTGCCTGCACGAGAATTCCGCAGCTTATTCCGCTCAAGCACGTCGATTGCGCCTACTGCGCCAGTGATCAGGGCGTCTAACAATCCCTCATAGATCTCCTCACCTTCGCTGTCCAGAATGGCTGGATTACGCATCAAGTGTCCCACATTGCGCACCAGCAGCAGGCTCCGGCCAGGCAAGCTAAACTCCTTGCCCTGTGGGTCAAGGTAGTGTCGGTCAGGGTTCAGCTTGCGAGTCAACTGCGATCCATTTTTTTGAAAGGTTTCCTGTAGCTCTCCGGTGATAAGCCCCAACCAGTTGCGATAGACCTCAACCTTGTCCTCCGCATCCACTGCTGCAACCGAGTCTTCGCAGTCCTGAATCGTAGTAATGGCAGCCTCAAGGCAGACGTCTTTGACACCGGCCGCGTCTGTACCGCCAATCCCTGAATCAGGGTCTATTTGAATTTCCAGATGCAGCCTGTTGTTTTGCAGCAAGATAGCTGAGGGTTTATCAGCTGGGCCCTTGAAGCCTTTGAACTGATCGGGATATTGCAGGGAGTTAAAACCGGACGCAGTTGCCACCCTTAATTCACCGTCAGCAATAATGTATCTCGTCACATCACGGTGTGAGGCGCTTTCAAGCGGACAGGCCTGATCCAGAACATCCCTGACAAAAGCGATGACTTTAGCGCCACGTATCGGATTATAGGCACCTGCGCGTTCTGCTCCGTCTTTTTCGGGAATAGCGTCGGTGCCATAAAGTGCATCATAAAGGCTGCCCCAACGGGCATTGGCGGCGTTCAGGGCAAAACGCGCATTCTTGACGGGCACCACCAATTGCGGACCAGCCTGCGTACTGATTTCCACATCCACATGAGCGGTGTCGATTTCGAAATCGGGCACCGTATCGGTCAAGTAGGCAATAGAGGTGAGAAATTTCTGATAGGCGGCGGGGTCGGGCATGCCTGTGTGTCGCTTATGCCAGGCATCAATCTGCTGCTGCAAGTCATCACGTTTTGCCAACAGCTGCGAGTTCCGAACAGTAAACTGACCGAGCAAGGCTTCTGTCCGCTGCCAGAATTGATTGGGGTCAAAATCTAGACGAGGGAGCAACTCCTCTTCTACAAAGCGCCTGAGCTGCTCATCGACCTGAAGTTGTCCTATCGCGACATATGCCATGTTTAGAGTTTACTGCGATTATCAATAAATCGCATCACCGGCATGGCTAGCCAGGTCAAGGTCAGATTGAGGAGTGTTGGAGGTAAATGCCGAGGGAGCTAGGCGTCGTCTTCTTTAGAGGCGAGCTTGGACATTTCCATGACAGATTCATGCATACGCTCAAGAGTTGCCTGGAAGCGCTTTGCGTCCTCTGCGCCGGTATCCTTGGCGATAGCGGCCGCATTCAATTCCCTGATCAATTGGATCATTTTATCGCCTTCATCGCGGAGTTCGGAATAACGACGTTCATTCGGAAACAGCTTGGACGATAGTCCCCATACGCCGGCCTCCATCAGCAGCACACCTAGCAGGGTCAGGGGTAGCTGCAATTGCCCATCCAACGTCCCACTAAGGATGATTGCCGTAAAAATAATGCCAATGCCAAGCCCTGTCAGGCCAAGGTCAATGCTGCGACGAATATTACGTTTCACTAGTTCTATCTCGTTGTTTCGCTGAATAACTTGCCAGCAATTTTTTGTTATAACTGATCAAACTAATAGCTAGTCGACCAGACTCACATTCAGCTCCGCGGTAAACAGCATGGTCCGATCCAGATCCTGGGTCGCATAGTCTAGCAGCGTTTCTTCACTCTGTTCGACCATTCCATCGAACTTGCTTTCCCCATTCACTACAACCCGCAGAGGCAAGTCAAAATCTACAGCATCGGGACTTAACAGCAATGTGAAACGGTTCACACCGCGGGCATCCACTTCGAATTGATTACCTGTGCGAGTCACATGCAATAGCGATGGTCTATCCGCCTCTGTCATTTCGTTGATCTCTATCCAGTGGTTCCTGTTATATCGATCCGTACGATCTGCCACCCATTGAATATTGGCAGGCAGAGGGTCTCTCGGGTTGTCTGCCTTGAACTCCTCAATCACAGCTTGGTAGTCAGGTAACCAGCTGGTGTTATGCTCACCTTCTTCGATTACCGTCCAGGTGTGAGGCACACCCACATCCTGCAATATCTGGATAAATGAGCCCAGTGACGCTGCGGGGTACAAACGGTCGTTCTCGCCATTCACAATGTAAAGCGGTTTATTCATCAAGTTTTCAAAATAGAGTCGATATCCTCCTCCACTCTGCTGACTTCGCAACACACCGGGATGACCAATATAGGGAAGAAAGGCAGCCCACTGTGTGGGTTGCTTGAAGGCAAAAAAATATGCGCCTGTGCCGCCGTCAGAGATTCCGGTCATGGTTACCCTGTTTTCATCGACATTATAGGTCGCCTTCAGCTCGTTAAGTATTGCCGGAATATTTTCTGACTGTGAGTCCTGCCACCAGTAAGCTTCGGACCAGGCAAATGGGATAACGATAATTCGACCGGGCTGAGCCACCCTCTCGTAACTTCTCTGCCAGAAGTTTTCCTCTGCATCTGCCCTGGGCCTGCCAACACCACCGTGCAAAACAAACTCAAGCGGATAGGACTGGTTTGGGTCGTAGTCTTCTGGCACATATAGCATGTAAGGATATTCGGTGCCCTCCGCATCGATACGCCGCCGCATCTGTTCACCAGTTGGCACATCGGCATCGTACACCGGCCCAGCCTGGAACAGAGCCACCAACTCATCGATACTGGTTTGGCTCGCCAAAATTTCATCTGCCAGCGCAGCTCTTGCCACCGCTGAATCGGCGCGCCAAAACTGAGTGACAGCAGCTTCACTCAATTCAGGCGCAGCCTTTTGTCCCTGGGCAACCGCCTCAGCATTTGCCAATACACAAAAAATAAGTGCCAGGTATCCTAGTTTATACTGGAAACTGCGATTACTTATGATGACGAAACGCCTCCGATGATTATACTAAACCCGCCAGATAATCTGCCTTCTAATCCAGCTCTCCGCCCAATTCGGCATACACTGCTCGCAAAAAACGGTCTGGGTTGCCATAACGATCATTGTAAGCAGCAGTTGGATCTGCGGCAGCAACCTCTTCGTAGCTCATACCACTTTCCACCATCGGGGCAACCCGATCCCGGACATCGAGAATCATGTCACGAAACCCCATGACGTCCATGCGAGTTGAAACATCTCCATGCCCCGGCAAAATCAGCGTGTCCGGACCAGCTGTGCCGATCAGCAAACCGAGCGCCTGAATACTCCCATCAAGGGTGCCGCCGTTATTGGTATCAATTACCGGAAACGCCGTAGTGCGAAACACATCGCCTGTATGGATCACATCAGAATCAACGAAATGAATAAAGGTATCGCCATCGGTGTGGGCTGGCGGCACGGGAAATGCGTAGACTTCTTCACCATTTAGGTGAATGGTGATCGCGTCACTGTAGGTTAGCACTGGCAGTGCAGCTTCTGGTGACTGTGCCGCTAATCGCACCCGCACCTCGTCACGGGCAAGAATAAGGATACCCAACTTCCCGAGATTCTCATTGCCGCCGGTGTGATCACCATGCACATGGGTGTTGATTACGAATCGAATTTCACCATCATTGAGTTGCCTGATGGCGGCCAGGATTTTATCAGTAAGGGGCGCATACTGATCATCGATCATGACGACTCCATCTTCCCCGATCGAGAGGCCGATGTTCCCGCCAGCGCCCTGCAGGTAATATACGCTGCCCGCAACATGATGTGCGACTATTTCTACATTGCTGAAATCCTGCTGTGCATGCGATGCCGGAGCAAGGAACCACACTAGACCCAGCAGGGTGATCATTGCTGCCGATTTTCTGTAAAGAGTCATCGTGTTCTCCCTCTTTGTGAACTTGTCGGATTCCAGCATAAGAGCCCGGTCGGAGGTTGTCCACGCCGTAGCAGGCAATTAGGCCTATTTTGGTTTAAAGTAATGCAAAAATACGGCTAAAAGCAGGAAATTTCGACGACTGTCGTATAGACCACACTACTTTGCCGGCTGGGATTACGCAGGTTGCGGGCAAGCGCCCTGAAAAAATGACAAATTCTTCTATTCTCACTACAAGCAGCCACATTAGCGTGCTGTCGTTAATCCTGCTCCTCGGCTTTGCCGCCCCGGCTGTCGCGCAGCCTGACCGTGACCCCGACGACCTGCCCCTGTTGGACCTAGATCGCCCCATACGGCTGAATTTTTCTGGTGATTGGGAGAAAGACTTCAATCGCAGCGATCGTTGGGAGGATGAGCTTAACCGCCTGTTTCAAATTCGCCAGGAGCGCGCCGCCTCACAGCGCGCCGGCGTGACGACTCGCAATGTGCCGCGTACGTCACTGGGTAATCTCAACCTCAACTCGCTGATGCCCCGGGGCACAAACATTGTCGATTTGGCCCGACTCGCTGAATATGTGAGCCGGCAGACGACGATGCATATTGAGCAAGACCGCAATGAAGTTCGTATTGAGCGACGCGGCGAGGCACCCCTGATCTGTAGTATTGAAAACGGGCTTCGGGAGACGTTCCGGAGCGAACACGGCAATGAATTTTGCGGTTGGGACGGTCAGCAGTTGGTATTCATCACGAGTCTGCCCGACGATCTTGAGATTAGCCACCGCTTCGACGTTGCCGCAGATCGAGAAGAACTGCGCATGGTGACCAGTATTTCCCATAAAGGGTCAGCTCCCTTCAACCTGATCCAGGCCTTTGATCGCTATGATGCTGGCACTGATAATCTAAACTGCGTGCTCACCGTAACTCGCGGCCGCGTCTGCAGCCAGGTCACGCCGTTGGGTGAAGACCGGGGTCGGTAACTATGTTGGCGCGTACGCTATTGCTTAGCCTGATGATCCTGGCATCGAGTTGCAATCAGCTCTCGACGCCGCCTCCGCCCCCAGCAATCGAATATCCGCAGGTGGGAGACGTCAGCCTGCTGATCGCGCCGCAGAGTCCGGCCGCGGCGCAACTGCTTGATATTGGCATCATCGTGTTTGACAACGTCGAAGATCCAGCCGCAACCCAAACCTACGGTGACCGCGTCTTTGCTGAGGTGAGGGACAAAGAAATCCGTTATCTGCCGTTTCTGCTGCGCAATACCCTGATCGACTCCCAACAGTGGGGCGCAGTGCGGGTGCTACCACTAGCGGATCCGTCGGTAGATCTGCTTGTTAGCGGCACAATTCTGGTTTCCAATGGCACTGATCTTGCCCTTCAGATAAGAGTCAGCGACAGCACTGGGCGTGACTGGCTAGACAAAGTCTATGGCGATTCTGCCTATCTAGCTGACTACCCCGAGAATATTCGCTTCACCGCGAGCCGCCCGTTTAATCCCGCTGCTCACACTGAACCCTACCTCGACCTGTATGAGCAAATCAGCAACGACCTGTTGGCCGTCAGAGCCCTGTTCACGGCAGCGGAGCTACGGAACATTCGCGATGTCTCGCGACTGGTTTATGCCAATGACCTGTCACCAGAATCTTTTGGTCACATGCTGGAGCAGGATGGCAATGGCCACCTGCAGGTTATCAGCCTGCCAGCCGAGAACGATCCTATGTTAGCCAGAGTCGAAGACATGCGGCTGCGACATCATGTCTTCATAGATACGGTAGACGAATACTATGAAGCGCTCCATGACGAAATGCAGCAGGCCTATGTCATGTGGAGGCGCCATGCCTATGATCAGGAAGAACAGGAAGGGGCCCTTGCCCCCGAACCCATCAGCCAGGATTTTTTTAGCAGCAGCAGTGGCTATCTGACCATGACCCAGCGCTACAACCGATTTCGCTGGAGCAAGATCTACCAGCAGGAATTTCGCGAACTGGCCGCCGGTTTCAATCAGGAATTGGCGCCTGCAATCCTTGAACTTAACGAACAGGTGCATGGGCTCAGTGGCACAATGGAAGAACAATACATCCAATGGCGTCGCATTCTCAGGCAGCTATTTGAATTAGAAGCTGGCGACGCCTGATTGGCTATCACGCTAAATGGCGCGCTTGATTCAACCCACAGATTCAAGCTGTTATTCCCCGCAAAACAATTTTGATTTACCCGCAAATGCGGTAGTCTCTGGGCATTCCTACAAAAACAACAACAATAAATAGGAGAGTTATCATGTCCGAAACACTCTCGGCAGAAATGGGTTCCCGGACCAAATGGATTGTCGGTGGTTCGCTGGCAGGACTGCTGGCGGTCGGGGTCATCGGTTTTCTGATTTATTCGTCGGTTTGCCCTTGTGACCAAACGCCGGGCGGATTTCTCTTTGGGGAAGCAGCGGATGGCCCGGTGACTGACTGGGCCTTCGCAAACGAAGTTCCCTTGTGCCAACTACAGATCTACGCCGGTATTCGCCCCCATTCGATTAACCTGAATTGTATGGCGACAGAAACCGGCGAATTATTCCTGAGCTGTTCGGTCTGCGAGCGCAAATACTGGGCCGGCAAAGTAGAGGCAAATGAATTTGGGGTGATGCGGCTAAATGGTGTGGTCTATCCAATCGTGCTTAACCGTGTACGAGACCCCTCGCGCATGGAACAGGCCTGGCGCGCACGGGTTGAGAAATTGCAGACCTTTGGCGGTGGTCCCTATAACCCTACACCAGAACTTGATGCACAGCGCCCTGACCACTGGTGGACATTCCAGGTGACATCACGAAGCTGAGCATTAACTTGTTCAGCATGCGAATTTAAAAATATAGTTAATACGCTTAAATACTAACGAGATTGCACAGTCAGATCTTGTGAGGAAAACGACAATGATTAAACCCATGCTTACAGCACTCGCCTTCGCGGCAACCCTCAGCAGTCAAGTCAACGCACAACAACCCAACTGGGTGGAGTTGGCGGTCCACAACTTCGGCGCTCCCGTCAACACCATGTGGGCGGAAGGCGAGCTGTCGTTCGCGGCGGATGGCACCATGGTGTACTGCAGCGCACGCCAGGATATGGCCGTGGCAGATGGCGACCCGAAGGATCTCTATATTGCTAATTTCAATTCGGAAACCGGTACCTGGGATACGCCGGTCAATATGGGTATGCCTGTCAATCAACCGCCAGCCACGGATGTAGACCCGCTGCGAATGGGTGATGACCGCGAGCCCTGGATCACAGCCGACGGCAATACCATCTACTTTCGATCGGATCGCCTCGCGACCACGACACCGCGCAATAATCACGACGTATTTGTAACCCGCAAGATAAACGGCACTTGGTCAACACCGGAGCTGGTTGGCTATCCAGTCAGCACCACCGAAGGTGATGAACACTGCCCTGCAGTTTTGCAGGACGGTGAGACTCTCTGCTTCGCCTCTCGCCGAGCCGGTGGCTACGGCGGTTCCGATATTTATTGTGTTAAACCCGATGGTAACGGCGGCTGGGGAGACGCAGTGAACCAAGGGCCAAACATCAACACCGCAGCGGAAGAGTTTCATTTCACCCAGGATGTAGACGGCAAGGTATACTTCACCTCCAACCGTCCAGGTGGATTCGGCGGCATGGATATCTATGGCGCTGCATCTCGCGGCCCTAATGATTGGGCGCCATCATTCAATCTGGGAGAAAAAATAAATACTGCAGGTGCCGATATGTGTCCAGCTCTGCCACCCGGCGGGGAAACCATGGCCTGGTTTTCCTCTCGCCAGGATAGCAGCTTCGGCGACGCCGACATTTTCTGGACCAGCAAGGTAAATATCGCAAGCGAAGAATAGTTTCCCAAGTCGCACTCCTGGCAGGCGGTGCCTGGAGCGCCTGGAATTTTTCGTGCCCAGTACAAAGTACCGGGCCCCAGCCCTTTCTCTACCCTGGTGGGTCTCGGTAGCGACAGCTACTTGATCTTTAGTCCAGGGCCGGGAATGGAAAATTCCCTACCCGACTTCGTTACCCCGAATTCCAAATTATTACTCCTGGCACCTTGTGTTGGTCATACACTCGGCATATCCGGCTGGTCAGCCACACACGCTAATGCCGAACTGTTTGCCCCGGATGCTATTCACGAAAAAGTCACAATAAACGGTATTGTCGGCAAGCCACAGTCAATTGGTGTTCTTGCTGCACAAATGCCTAATCATGTGCAGATTCACGTACCACCCCCGAACAAGTTTCATGAAGTGTGGCTGCGCGTTAAACAAGGCGAGACCACATTCTGGATAGTCGGAGATACCTTTCTCAATTTCGAAACGGTGGAAGGAAACTTCATCAAGAAATTTTTGCTTGGCCTTTACGGCATCAAACCAGGGCTGCGGCTACACAAATTATTTCGCCTCGGATTGACAGACAAGCAGAAGTTCAAGGAGTGGGCTATCACACTTTTCGATAGCGCTAACAGACAGGTATTACTGCCCTGCCACAGAGTATCTACGACGCAGAGGACTGTGACGACAAGCTGAAGCAGATTATTAATGCGGTGGTCTGATGCCAGCGGCTGGGGCCGCTGGCATCTTACGAGACTATTCGGTTCAGGCCAGTTTAGTGGCAAACAGATTTAGCAGGCGACTCCAGGCGCGCTCGGCCTGTTCCTGATGATATACCTGTGAATCGATTGCGCACCAACCATGCAGCGCACCAGAATACACGTCAATTTCAGCATCGATACCGGCGGCAGCATAGGCTTCACGTAGAGTAACCTTGGCCTCAGGATTATTTTGGTCGTCGTTGTCCGCCACGCAATGCAGCATGGCTGCCCGGGTTTCCGGAATCAGCAGATGCGGGCTATCGGGATTGCCAGTAGCCAATCCGCCGCCATGAAATGTGGCGCCCGCTGCGAAGCGTTCAGGCACGGCTGCCACGGTCCGCATCACCATGGGCCCACCCATGCAGTAACCCGTAGTCCCTATGCCCTTGCTGGTATCCACTTCATCTTGTTCATCAAGCCATGTCGTAAAAGTCCTGGCATCAGTGAAATGGGTTTCGGCATTCAGGTTACGGGCCATGGGTAATACCAGTTCCCTGATCTCAGGCTGGCCAAAGCTGGCACCTAAAGGAACCACAGGCGAACGGGCGTCACGATAAAAAGGGTTCACGGTTAACACTGCATAACCTTCCCTGGCCAGACGGCGACCCATTTCACGAAACGCGGGGCGCAGCGCCAGGATATCTGGCCAGACCAGCACGGCAGCGTGGCTGCCAGTAGATGGGTAGGCAAAGTGGCAATCAGCGACGCCGTCAGGCGTGCGTATCTCCACATCGCGCTCGGAGATAGATTGGGCGTTAGCTACGGCAGGCAACATCATCGCCATACTGGCGCCTGTGGCTAGCTTGGTGAAATCCCGGCGCGACATATCAGGATGTTCTTCCAAATAGGCATCCGCGTCTTTTTGAGTATCGTAATCACACATGACTGAGTCCTCTTATACTGCTTTTATTGTCGTATTCCCGTTGGGGGGAGTATGAGAGTATTTGGGGCAGCCCAAAAACACAACACCATTAATCCTTAAATCCGAGGTCAGTATGAAGTTAGTTGCCTTCGCCGCCAGCCGCAGCAGTCAATCCATTAACCGGCAACTAGTGACCCACGCAGCTGGACTGTTGTCAGGATTCGAAATCGAGATACTAGACATCAATGATTACGAAATGCCCTTGTTTAGCGTGGACCAGGAAGCCCAGATTGGCCATCCGGAAGCTGCGAAACAGTTTCTTCAGAGATTCGCAGCAGCAGACGCCCTACTTATTTCTGTCGCTGAGCACAATGGATCCTACACTGCGACCTGGAAGAACCTGTATGACTGGTGCTCACGCGCTGAAACCAAGGTTTATCAGGGTAAACCGGTTGTGATGCTGGCCACCTCTCCCGGTGGGCGCGGTGGCATTTGAGTGTTAGAGACCGCGACGCAATCGGCACCCCATTTTGGCGCAGAGCTCAGGGGCTCCTTATCCATTCCTAGATTCAACGACAATTTTGATATCGCCTCCGGGCGATTGACTAATGCGGAATTACAGGCAAAGCTTGAGGCAACTGTAGCAACCCTGTTGGGTTAGCTGCCGTCCAAACAATAAGAAAAAACAGACCGACCGAAAGGAGAGTCAGCATGGTAGCGCTCAAGCGCCGTAGCTTCAGCAAGGCACTGGTGGGAGCTGCCGCAGCTTCCACATTTCCCTCTGTGGTGTTGGGGCAATCAACCCAGGTTTCGACCGTTGCCGGTACCGGTGAGGCTGGCTATGAAGACGAGGGACGAGGTGGGGTGCTGGCGCTCGAGTCCCCGATCAATAATCCCTATGGGGTAGTGCCTGGTCCGGATGGTGCCTTGTATTTTTGTGAGGTAGATACAGGCCGGATTCGCCGACTCGATCTCAGCAACCTGAGACTGTCTACTATCGCCGGCACCGGTGAACCCGGTTTCAGGCCGGAATCAAGACTTCCCCTGGAAACCCCCTTTTCTGCTCCCCATGAAATTCGATGGGATCTGGAAGGCAATCTGTTTGTGGTGGAACGGGACAATCACACGGTGCGTCGTATCGCTGGGCGCACCGGGTTGGTCACCACACTCGCGGGCAATGGTGAAGCCGGCTTCTCCGGCGATGGTCGACCAGCCGTACTTAGTCAGCTACGGCAACCCCATAGCATCGCCTTTGACTCCAGAAATAATCTACTGATTTGTGATATCGGCAATCAGCGCCTGCGTAGCGTGAGTCGAGAGACCGGCATCATTTCGACCCTGTCCGGAACGGGCGAGCGCTTGGCCACTCCAGACGAGGCACCTCTGGCAGGAACGCCGCTTCTTGGGCCCCGCTCCATCGATTGCGACCGTGACGGCAACGCCTATCTGGTGCTTAGAGAAGGTAATGCGGTATTTCAAATTGACCTGGCGGCGGGACGCCTGCAGCGCCTCGCTGGTACCGGGGAACGGGGCTATACTGGAGACGGTGGACCTGCATTGAATGCGACCTTCAATGGCCCCAAGGGTATTGCCTATTCTCGCAGTGACAACAGTCTGTATATCGTTGACACTGAAAATCATGTGATCCGACGCCTGTCTCTCAGCACCGGCATTCTCGACACAGTACTGGGGAATGGCGAGCGCGGTGACGGGCCAGATGGTGATCCGCTGGCCTGCGCCATGAACCGGCCCCACGGTGTCTGTGTTCATCGGGGCGTGCTTTATGTGTCGGATAGCGAGAGTCATCGACTGCGCGCAGTCACCGGGTTAATTGCCTAGTCAGAAGTGGACATCAGGAACGCAATTTGTACGAACTAAATGATCTGCTGCTACTGCTGCGCTCTTCCCAGCCTGTTATCAGTATTCAAACCCATGAGGAGCAGCGCGCAATCGACCTGATCAAGCGCTGCAGTGTGACCCTCAATAAACCGATTTTTCAGTGGTCTATCACCAGAGGGGTGGTTGACGCTGTGTCTGGCAAACAGGTTTTGGAACTGGCGAACAAGGCCGTTGATCAGAATCCGGAAGCCCTGTCAGATCCGAAGCAAACCCTGCTCAGCATCAGCAAAGATCGCACGCCCGGTGTGTATATCCTGCTGGACTTTCATCACCATCTGGAAGATCCATTTATCATTCGCCTGATAAAAGAGCTAGCGCAGTCGCACTACGATAACGGGCATCACCTGATCTTTATTAGTCATGAGATCGAGATTCCCAATGAGTTGTCGCGCTTTACCGCTTCGTTCTCTCTGTCTTTGCCTGACCGCGAAGCACTGCAAAAACTCATCATCAGCGAGCTGAAAGTCTGGAAACTTAAAAAGGGAAATGAAACGCTTGATGCGGATCGAAAATCCATCGATCTACTGATTAACAACCTGACTGGCCTGACGGTCTCTGAAGCCAAGCGACTTATTCGTAATGCCATCTATGATGACGATGCCATTTCTTACTGTGATATAGATCGGGTGCAGAAAGCCAAGTATGAATTGTTGGGTCAGGATGGTGTGCTCAGTTTCGAGTATGAAACCGCGAGTTTCAATCAGGTTGGTGGACTGGCTGCGCTGAAGCAGTGGCTCAGTATCAGAAAGGAGGCCTTCATCGCCGACGAATCTGAACTCACGCTAGACAGACCCAAGGGGATTCTGCTGGTAGGCATACAGGGCAGCGGCAAATCCCTGGCGGCAAAGGCGGTAGCCGGCGTCTGGCATGTGCCCCTGCTGCGCCTCGATTTCGGCACCCTGTATAACAAATTTTTTGGTGAAACCGAGAAGAACATCCGCAAGGCTCTCGAGCTGGCGGAAGTGATGGCGCCTTGTGTGCTTTGGGTCGACGAAATCGAGAAAGGCATCTCCACCGGGGACTACGATAGCGGCACGTCTCAGCGAGTGCTGGCAACCCTGCTCACCTGGATGGCCGAGAATCGAAAACCTATCTTTATTGTGGCCACAGCGAATGATATTAAGTCCCTGCCCCCTGAACTCATTCGCAAAGGCAGGCTGGATGAGATCTTCTTTGTCGATCTACCAGGACCATCAACACGTGCAGAGATCTACCGCATTCATATGGAAAAAAGGGAATCTGATCCAGCTGCATTTGACCTAGTGGAGCTCGCCGACCGCAGTGCCGGGTTTTCCGGCGCAGAAATAGAACAGATAGTAGTTTCAGGCCTGTACCGATCCATGGCACAGAAACAGGTGCTTTCCCAGGCGATGCTGCTGGAAGAGATTACACAGACGCGGCCCCTGTCCGTGGTGATGGCCGAGGAGATTAGTCAGTTACAGGCATGGGCAGAGGACCGTACCGTACCCGCAAACTAGCGCTTGTCTCCACGACTGGAGCGGGGGCTTAGCGATCAAGCCAACATGGCATAAAGTGAGAAGTTAGGTCACAATCATTCCATGAAAAGAAAGTTTCTACTTGGACTGCTTACGTCTCTGTTACTAATCGGCAACGGCTCCCTTGCAGATGAGACCAGCATCGATGATTTCGCATTCCTCGCCGGCTTCTGGCGTGGCACCGGCTTCGGCGGACAGTCAGAGGAAGTTTGGATGCCACCGGCAAATGGTCCCATGTTCGGTATATTCAGTCAGTACAATGATGGCGAACTGGTGTTTACTGAATTTATGGAGATTACTCAGGAAGACGGTGAATTCCTGTTGCGTCTAAAACACTTCAACCCTGATTTTTGCGGTTGGGAAGAGAAGACTGATTACGTGACTTTCAGATTAGAATCAGTAAGCGAAAATATGGCGGCATTTTCGGGCCTTTCGTATCTGGTCAATGATCGGCGCGAGCTGACGATTTCACTACGTATGCGTCAGGGAGATGGCAGTATTTCCACCGAACAATTTAATTTTTCCCGTGTCGATCTCTAATCAAAATTCGAAACGGCCAAGTTTTTACCCGGAGTAAGAAATGAGCGAACAACGAATCAAGGAATTGATTAACGAACTCATCAAGGAGTTGGAAAGCACCGATGGGGTCGCCGAGGAAGCTGTCTCTGTTGCCAAGCAACTGGAAGGCAAAATAGACGATCTTGTTAATCCCGAAGTGGATACCAGCGAGAATACCATTCTAGATGACGCTATCGCCCTGGAAGCAAGCTTTGCCGCCAGTCATCCAGTAGCCGAGAAGCTTATCAGGGAGTTGATCAATACCCTCAGCCGAATCGGCATCTAGCCCAGCGGATGCAGCTCTATGGGAATCGATTTCTCGCGGCTCCCCACCAACGTCCCGATTAAAGAATCACCCCAGGTGTATTTCACCTGCATTAAATCGTTGATGCGATCGCTCTTGTCACGCCGGAGCACAGTCTCATAGCGGGCGGTAACGCCATCGCGCGTCATTTCAAAAGAGCCATTCGCCCGCAGTCGGCTAAACCATCCCGAACCGTCTGCACCGACCCTGAGGTACTGATACCCCTCATCATCGACAATCCATAGTCTAGTGGTAACCCTTTCACCATTTTCATCCTGGGTGTGGAGTTCGACCACCTCCACCCGCTCTGCTGCGATGCGCTCCAGACCGAACAGCGCCACCAGAAGCCCAAGTAAAATCCCAACGCCCCAAAAAACGACCTTCATAATGGTATCTCCAAGCTACTCTGTTTGAGGTTCAAACACTTTAACATTAAACTATTTTATATTAAAAGCTTTAGCGTTAAAATATCTGGACAACAACCGCTCGGGAATCGGCATGGCAAAGACTAATGAAGAGATGGGCATGGAAATTTTTGGCTTTTTCACCGAAGTGTCTATCATCACACAACTCTCAATCAGCCTGTTTGAGCGCCAATTGCCTGAGGGTTTAACCGTCTCACAGTTTGGCGTTTTGAACTGGTTCCATCGGGTCGGTGACGAAGCCACCCCCGGCAGACTCGCTGCCGCGTTTCAGGTGACTCCCGGTGCCATGACCAACACGTTGAAGCGACTGGAAGCCAAGGGTCTGATCAAGGTTGAACCAGATGCGAGCAGCGGAAGGCGCAAAAGGGTTACCATCACCCCAGAAGGTCGAGACATGCGACAGAGGGCCATAGAATCAGCGGCGCCGCTGCTGGCGGAATTTGTGCAGGCATTTTCGCCTGGAGCCATCGCTGGGCAGACCAGGGAATTAGCAAAGATCAGGGAATATCTGGACGAATATCGCTACCGCGAATCCTAAAGAGACTAAGCAAAAGACAGACAAAAAAATGCCCCTGCCAGGTTAGCCGACAGGGGCATTCAATATTATGGAGAGGCATGCAGCTGCCTCAGGAGACTTGAATAAAGTGCACAAAGAGCATTTAAGCTGGATGGTGCTTAAGTCTTAGACTTTTAAACGTATCCGCCTGCATTCCGGATCATTTTCCCGATAAAAAGTCAGAATCCATGGTATTCGGCACACTCAGGCCAACATCATTTCTGGAAATCCCCAGGATTCATGTTAAATTCAGACGCCCACGGGCGAGCACTAGGAGGATAGTGAGGCAATCATGAGAAAAATTTTGCGCTTCATCGGCATTGGCGTCAGTCTGGTGCTGCTTTTGATTGGCTTGTTTCTGTTTTCCATGCGTTTCAGCGACGGACCGATGGAGGTTTTCTCAGGCGGCCCATTTACCAGTGGCGAGCTTAGCTCAGCGCCTGATGATTGGAGTTTCCTGACAGATCGGGACACCATCGAGTTTCAGACCATGGACCCGGCTCGCTCTCGGACTGTGTGGCTTGGCGTGCATGATCGTCGCCTGTTCCTTGTGAGCGGTTACATGAACACCAGCTATGGGGGTATCTGGAAACAATGGCCTCACTACCTGGAAGATGATGATCGGGTCATCCTGCGGATCGACGGCAAGCTGTATGAACAGCGCCTGCAGCGCATCATGGAAGGCCCTGAGGTAGTCCCTGTCTTGTCTGAATTTGCACGTAAGTATTTTGGCGGTAGCAGCGGTGAATTCACTGCGGACGCTTCGGTGAGAAGCGGCGACACCTGGATGTATGAAGTGGTGGAAAGGTAAGCAGGTAGTGAAGATTCAAATCTTTAGCGTCGGTGGCACTATCGATAAGATCTATTTTGACGCCAAGAGCAGCTATGAAGTCGGGCCTCCCAATATCTCGGAAATCATTGAAGGCCTGCATCTTAATCCCGAGTTTACGGTGTCGTCCTTGATGCAGAAAGACAGCCTCGAGATGAGTGATGAAGATCGCGAGGCTGTAAAACAAGCAGTGAAGGCTTGTCATGCTGACAAGATTATTATCACCCACGGCACCGACACCATGGTCGCAACCGCCAGCGTGCTGGCAGAAATACCAGAAAAGACCATCGTTCTCACCGGCGCCCTGCAACCCGCCCTATTCAAAAATTCTGACGCTATGTTCAATATAGGCGCTGCCATAACGGCTGTTCAGATACTGAACCCAGGCGTTTATGTCACTATGAATGGTCAGGTGTTTGCCCACGACCGGGTTCGCAAGGATGTCGAACAGAATCGATTCATGTCATTATGATGGAAAATGCAGACAAACAAACTGTCTGCCCGGAGTCGCCCGGCCCCAGGAGAACCTGCATGAAAACAAGAAAGCCTCTAGCGCTCGCTTTTACCACTACAATATTACTGGCTGCCTGCAGCGAGTCGACCCAACAGAACTCAAGCCCTGCCGCTGATCAGGCGCCTGCACTGAGCTTCGAAGAAGACCTGCAGACACAGCTGATTCAGGCCCAGCCCGGCGACATCATTGAGATTCCCGCTGGCGTCCATGAGATGACGCGCAGCCTTTCACTGTCAGTGCCGGGAGTGACGATCCGCGGTGCAGGTATGGCCGAATCCATTCTCTCATTTAGCAATCAGATCCAGGGCGCAGAAGGCCTGCTAGTTACTGCAGACAACTTTGTGATTGAAGACCTCGCCATCGAAGACACTATCGGCGATGCGCTGAAGGTCAATGAGAGCAATAATGTCACGATTCGTCGCGTGCGCACTGAGTGGACCAATGGTCCAGACTCCGAGAACGGGGCCTACGGTATCTACCCGGTGCAATCCAGCAATGTACTCATCGATAGCGCTGTCGCCATAGGTGCGGCAGATGCAGGAATCTATGTTGGGCAATCCACTCAGATCATCGTGCGCGACTCACGGGCCGAATACAATGTCGCGGGTATAGAGATAGAGAATTCGACCTTTGCTGATGTCTATGACAATGTCGCGACAAACAATACTGGCGGTATCCTGGTATTCGACCTGCCTAATCTTGAGGTTCAGGGTGGAATGGGCACGCGAGTATTCGACAATCTCGTGTATGAGAACAATACCGAGAACTTTGCTCCAGAGGGCGCGATTGTAGGTAATGTGCCACCTGGCACTGGCTTGCTGATTCTGGCCAATGACAATATCGAGGCATTCGATAACGAGTTCAGTGACAACAATAATGTAAATATCATGGTCTATAGCTTCGCTCTCGGCGGGCGAATTATCGACGACCCGGAATATGATCCCTACCCTGAGCAGATCTATATCCACGACAATACTTTTATTGGTGGTGGTACGGTCCCGGCTCACGCGCTGCTTGCTAAATGGCATGCAGAAACTGGAGAGAACTCACCTGACATCGTGTGGGGTGGTCTAGTTAAACCGGGCGGCTCAACAGAAAATCTGCTCTGCCTAGGTGACAATCCGACCCAAACATTTCTAAACCTCAATGGCACCGGTGCAGCAGCAGACGTCTCGACTGATACTGCACCTCACGCCTGCACACTGCCGCGGCTTGGGCCTATCCAGCTGTCTACCGACCTACCCGGGGATGACTAGGCAGTCTTCTCCTTAAACAAATGAAACAGGCCGAGCAGTGCGGCCTGTTTCACTCAGTCATTTCCAGATCCCGCTTTAATCGATTAAGCACACTTGCCGAAGGCAAGGCATAGGCCTTGATCCAACGTTCATGAAACTGCTGGATAGGGCTCACATCAAGATAGTTCCAGCGTTGCCGTCCCTGCTTGCGTGAAATAATCAGTTCTGCCCGCTCCAGCACGCCCAGATGTTGCCTCACCGTTCAGCGATTGTGCCACGGGAGCCCTTCGCAGATGCTCCCTGTCGTGCATGGTCCTTCCTGCAACAAATCAAGAATGCGTCGACGGTCGCCACTGGCTATCGCCTTTATCACCAGCTCATCTCTGGCATCCGCTGCAGCTTGTAGTGGGCGCTTGACCATGATCTAGTCAGGTCATATTTATATAACATATTAAACAAAAACCACATAAAAGCGGGGCCTGGGATGACTACGGCACCAATGAGGTAGTCATCAAGAGAGTTATCGAAAACAAGCTTATCGAAATTAGGCTGGACTCTCGCAACTGGGAAAAGACGAGAGATGAAAGCTACGAGGTTGTTGTCCACATTGAATTCGAAGCTCTGGATGGGTGCACAACCATGGTGAGCATCGGTGAATCCGGGTGGCGTCGTGATGCCGAGGGTTACCGGGGCTCACATGACAACTGTGGCGGTTGGCAGGATATGTTGAATTGCCTCAAGGCATTCCTGGAATACGGCGTGGACTTGCGGAAGTGATGGTGATGACAACTCTCTCGGCGCCTCCTAAAAGGGCCTATTCGCGCCGCCAAGGTTCTTGAGAGGCCTTTGCCCCATTTAAACTATTGCTTTGTTGAAGTCGCATGCTGAGTAACAATAGGCCATGCAGTTTTCCCATGCCTCGTTATCAGCCCTGTTGTTACTCACGCACCTGTCTGCTCTTGGCCAGCAATCTGATGATGACGCCGCACTTCGCTTCCTCATGCAGCTCAGCTCGGATGCGGATTGGAAGCAACTTCAGACCATCCCACTAGACTTTGAAACTCACCACCCCCAGGGAATGACCCGTATCGGCGACAGCTTCTATATGACCGCTGTAGAAACTATTGTGCGGCCCGAGGCGATCCCGGATTCAGGATCAGGCTACGACCGCACGCCGGGCGCAGGCAGAGGCTACCTGTTCAAATTTGATTTACGGGGCAGGCTGGAAGCGTCGGTCAGTCTGGGTGAGGACAGCAAATACCACCCTGGCGGGATGGACTATGATGGTGAGAATCTTTGGATCTCGGTGGCGGAATATCGCCCCGCTAGCCATTCCATTGTCTATGCCGTGGATCCAGAGACTCTGGTAGTGACCGAGGTGTTTCGCTTCGATGACCATCTGGGCGGCGTCTTGCGTAATCCAGCTGATGGCGCGATCTATGGCCTGAGCTGGGGGTCACAGACGCTTTATCGTTGGACTGAAGCAGAAGCCCAGAGCAATCCAGCCCAGGGGTACGCAAAGACCAAGATTGGGTCTGACGTTGACTATCAGGACTGCCAGCTAGTCACCGAACAGGCAATGCTGTGCAGCGGCATGGGAAGCTTACCCATCGATAACACCCACTTCCTGACTATCGGCGGGCTGGAGCTCGTTGATCTGAGCAGCCTTACAGTGATGCACAAGATTCGAGTGAGCAACGCTGCATCAGGCGGCGAGCTGCTGACCCGCAACCCTTTCTGGTTTGAATATGACGAGAACCAGCGCGGCAACTTTTATTTCGTGCCGGAAGATGGCCAGGCCTCTCTCTACCATTTCACACCTGCGCAACAGTAAAGTCCGCGCAACATTGCTTGCAGGAAAAAGGCTCAGGGAAAAAGGCCCGCATTCTCTTCAGCAATAGCCATATAGGCACTCTTGAAACCAGGCAGGAGAAATCCTTCGGCAATCAAAGCATCCGTAGCTGACTCATATTTAGTGAGATAATCATCAAAATCCCCATATAGGGTTTCAATGCTGCTGCGGGAATCACCGGCATCCTGCGCTTGCGCACTGGTGCCGGCGAATGGAATGTACCCTCCGGCCAGTCGCGCCAGGGACTTCTCCGCGCCGGAGGCAGAAGCTCGAAGATTCCAGGAGACAAATGTGGCAAGTGGCACCTGTGCCGTTGGCGGAAGAATGGTAGCTGTTTTGAGGTCGTTAGAATTCGAATCAACCTGGGGAACCAGGGTGCGGTAGATCGCCTGAGACTCAGAGGGATGACGATCAATAATCCGCTCTCCAATCCAACGATTGCCATAATCATTCAAGCCCGGCGCATACATGGATTCAGGATAATTAATTCCGTTGAGCTTATTCCAGGCCACAGGGTTGATGTCCCCTCCTTGATGGGACACGACAAGACTGCCGTCCGCAATACGGGGATAGCGGGACGGCGGCGGTAACTCTCCGTCAACGACCCAATCATTCATAGCAACCAGCAAGCTGTCACTGATTGGCATCCACATACTCGGATTAGGCGGCAACTGGCCGCTGGTGGCTGCACGGGGCCGACCATTGCCAGAGCCATGCTGAGAACCGCCAATGGTATAGAACCTGACATTGTCCGGTATCACCGCATCGGCGCGCCCGTCCGGCGTCGTATGGGGCAGTGAGCCAGCCCGTAACCAGTATTCATTGGTGGTCTGGATATGCATCAGCTTAGGTTCAACTCCGGCCAAACGGGCCCGGGTAAACACACTATCCTGACGCCCTGTGTAGGGATCCGTGCTATTGCCATAGCTGAACGGAAACAAGTCGTTTGGATAGAGATAGTTGGAATGATGGCCATTGGTGCGAGTTGGCATAGCAAAGCGCATATTGAACATGCCATAGCCACCGCCGGCTATAATCGGGATTACGCCTTCGAAAACACTGCGACCCTCAAGGTCCGCGTTGAAACCATCGTAAATAAACTGTCGCAACAGGCGTCCGCTCTGGGATACGCCATAGGTGATAGCATGACTGATTGAAGGAAGCTCGAGTTCGGCCCAAGCGTCGGCGTCTGATCCGTAGCGAATGGCTGACACCATATCCCTGATTGCCGACATACCAGCGCCAGCCAGGACTGGGTCCCGGGCTTCATAGATCAGTTCATACAGGTATCCTGGCTCGAATCCGGCAGCCAAGGACAGCGTCATATCAACTTGATTACTGTCGGCTAACTCAGTGACGCTGAGTGCAAACTGAGATCGCTCTATGGGTGTCTTCGCATCAGCCTGGTACAGGCGCCGGGTAAGGCTGGCGGTCTGCAGTCCCTGCTGAGTCGGCGCATAGGCAAGGTGGCCGCCCCCTGCGATGTTAATGCTGTCAGTTGGACTGCCAGTTGATAACTCGTAGCGCACGTTTCCGGTAATCGGTGCCTGTTCCGTGCCGACAATCGGCGCATGCAGTCGCAGCCTGCCAGGGCCCGAACTCAATTCATTGATCCAGCCAGTCACCAGATAGGTAAAGCCCTCACCCGCTAGCGGGTGCTGCAAAGATATCTCCGGATGGGTCACGCTGCGCCCGCGATTATTGACGTGGTATACCAAAGTACCGTTGGCAATGTCCGAGGAGGGGATTAGCATGCGAAAATCTGCTGAATACTCCACCATCCCCTCTTCGTTGACCGGCGTATGCTCGATATCCACGATAGCGCGATTTGCCGGGTCAGTCGGATCGAGGACGAAATGCAAGATCCCTTCAACCTTGTCATAGCTGTAGCTTACTCCGCTCTCTGCCAGCGTTTCCCGTGCGTTAATTTCAACTCGGCTTAACTGCGCCCAGACTGATTGGGTGTGAAAAAGAAAGGAAAGAAAGGTGTAAAAGGTGAGCAATGAAAAGCGGCGCATTATGACGCTCCCGGGATAGCCCCGATGTTATTATTGAATTGACAGCACAATACCCTGATTCTTGCCAAATCGGGCCTCAAGTCAAGACTGAATGCTCAATTCGCGTTGACTCGAGCCGCTTCTTGTTGCCTGCGTTGGCGGACCACAGGCATCAGCGCAGTCAGGACTGAGCCAACAATCAGAAGCAGAGCGCCAACAATAGATAGCCAGGACAGCCGATCAGAATAGGCGTATTCAGGGTTGAAGAGCACAATCAGCTTCAGAGTGCCAATGGTGAATAGCGGCGCCAGAGCCAGCATGGCACTGACTTTAGATGCATCCCAGAGGTTTAAAGCCTCGGCGAAACATCCGTAGGCCACAATCGTATTGAGGCAACAGAATGCCAATAGTCCAAATTGATAAGGTGTCAGTTGCCACAGTAAAGTCGGCGTTGAAAAAGGCAATAGAGTAAGAATAGACACCACGTAAATAAAGAACAGAATTTGCACCGAGCTAAAACTAAGCAGCAGCTGTTTCTGAAGTAAGGCGTAGATGGTCCAGGTAATCGCGGCCACAACGACAATCAGGACACCGATTGTTTCCTGATTATCCAGCGAGCTCAGCACATCGTATCGGTCATTGAAGAATAATAGTAGGCCAACCAGGATCAGACTCGCACCAAGCTTCTGCAGGCCAACGAAGGGTTCCTTGTAAATGAACACGCCACCCAGTATCAGGAAAAGTGTGGTTAGCTGTATCACGGCTTCGCTGGTTTCCGCGTTCACGTAGAGCAGCGAAAGCGAGAAAAAGTAGTAGTTGCCACAAAGGCCAAGGGCAGCAATTAGCATCATCCAACGAATCTTTACTGGAACACTCAGCAAGGCCGGCAGGCTATTGCGGCTAGCAAGCCAAATAAACAGAGCGCCGCCTGCAACCAGAAAGCGGTACCAAACCACCGTGCTGGCATCCATTCCCAGCAGCAATTCTTTCAGCGCAATAGGCAGGACTCCCCACATCACCGCGGCGATTAGCGATAGTATGGCGCCGGCAAAATGATTCTGCTCTGGTTTGTGCATAGCTGACTATTGATTTGGAAAGAGGTGGCAGACGGACGTTTTCGGGACGCTGCATGCTATCACGAATGTAGGATTCGAGGGCCTAAATTTACAAGCCCTGGACCCTGATCAGGATAGCGAACTCAGGAGATCTGAATATGCCGGGAAAAGCGCGCGCTAAGAAACTCCATCTGATCCGCCAGCACAGCATGGTTTGACAGGTAGAGAAACTCATATTGATTGGGCACGAATGGCACGGCCAGCAGTTCCATATTGGCCTGTTCAGGTGTGCGGTCTGCCTTCCGATTGTTGCAGCGGCGACAGGACGTCACCACATTGGTCCAGATGTCATGACCACCTCTGGAGATCGGAATCACGTGATCACGGGACAGATCACCCCAGGCGAATTCACCACCGCAATACAGGCACAGATTCTTGTCGCGGCGGAACAGAAATTTATTTTCCAGGGGCGGATCATAATTATCCTTATGCACCTTGCCACCACAGGCAACGATGCTGGGCAGACGCAAAACCGAGCGAATACCCTGACGGTTAAAGCCGCCGCGAATTTCCATGACGGTATCACCGAGGGACCAGATAACGAGATCTTTTACCAGGAGGGTCGCTGTTTCTTCCCGAGTTAACCAACTAACTGGGATGCCGGCTTTGTTCAATCGCAGAATCTTGGCGTTCACGCACAATCACCTGAATCGACTACTGTTGCGGTTAGTGGTGCGGTTGAGAGTC
>CALKNV010000008.1 GCA_938091935.1 uncultured Pseudomonadales bacterium | reverse complement strand
AATAAATCTAAAGGACACCCATTTTAATTTAAAATGGGTGTCCTATATTTGGAGATTCAAGAGGAGGGATAAATTGCGGTAATTCAATCGCTTATTGGTTGGCGGGCTTGGGTTTGACAGGTGTGTCAGCGCATTTTTTGTGCTTCAACTACTACATATGGTTTGACTTTAACTGCACTAGCCTATATGTTGCGTTGCGTATCGGAGAGGCAATTTTTTAGTTGTCTTGTCGGAATTTACCGGGCCGATTCACGCAGTGCTTGAACTGATTGAATTTCATGCACAGCGGCAAACAAGAATAAACACAGTTTCCAATTTGATGATTGGAACACTCATGGCCAGGAGCTGGAGTCTGGATAGCATGTCAAAACCTGCTGAAGTGATTATCGAAACGTCTGCAACTGATTCACTGCCTGATGAAGGTGTAGATGGCGATAAGCTTTTTATGCGCCAACTCAAAGAAGAAGAAATTCGCGCCAAGTTGGATGCTTTCGCTAAAGAGCTTGCCCAAGTAAAGTCAACTCGAGACGAGCACTAAGTACTCGAACGGTTTGTAAATTGACGACTCGCGAACACAGCTCGCGGGCGTCGCCGCCTCCCCGCCACTAATTCTATTTCCACACAAGTTGCATCGTTCTTTCTGCACCATCAAGATATCTGTAGACTACCCACGTCTATTACTTGGCTTCGATGGAGAAAAATTCCGATGAAACAGTTGCGCTCAGCACTCGCTATTGCCGTGGTCTCGTTCGCTCTGGTTGGATGTGCCTCAAACTCTGGGTACATACCGTTGCTGCGCGCTGAGCCAGAAATCGGGGCAACTCTCACTAGAGCACCTCGCACTTTGCGCCTGTTTTATGCCGCGCTGCCAGATGTTGAGCGAAGCAGCCTGCGCCTCGTCGGTCCCGATGGGGAACATCAGTTGCGCGGACTGCACACCATGGCGGCAGATGACTTGATGATAGAAATCATGGATCCGGTTACTCCAGGTGAGTACGTCGTGGAGTGGAGCACAGCGGTAGGGGATGATCCGACAGTCTACTCCGGCTCATTCAATTTCCGCTACGAGGCCAGCCCGTAGACCTCCCCTTTGTTTAATCAGTTCGAAATTTCGCCCGCCAAGGGCTGATTGGTCAAGATCAGCTCTTCAAACTTTTTCCATGACACATCTGGCACAGCGCTTGCCAGTATCAGCACAGTTTGCGTCAGTACAGCCTAAAATTTACCTGCTCAGATTCCGTCCATGATGAAAACCTGCTTACTTTCAGGTGGTTAGAATGTTCCCCTTTTTCTGGTGCACAGAATGCAATCAAATATCCTGTTAGTTCTTGCTGACTAAACAGCGCGCGGGAGCGGCGAGCACCACTGATGCTGGGCGATACCCCTATAGGTCGCTAGTAAGTCAAAACGGGCCAATACGTCATAGTAAGACTGCTATGAAATCGTGAAATGAGCCTGGGTAATGAGACAAGCTCAGACCAGATTTCGGCCATTTCGATTGCTGCCGGTTAGCAGCTTCGGTCGAACCTATCGAAACCTAATAAGAGATACAACTTGAGACAGACCAATTTGCAAACCTGGGATTGTCCCTATACTTACATCACGCCATATATCGATGGCGGGGTTGTGCATCTCGATCTACCACGTGAAAGGGACTTACTTCCACTTTTAAGCTAACGGAAATTAATCTCCAGCCTTCCTTCGCGAAGCATTGGACAAGAGAGTTATGGGTTCAGGTATATATTCATTTCTATTATTGAAGGCGTTTTACAAACCCTTCGAGGCGTTTACTGAGCTGGCGAAAGTTGATCCGAGTCCAATCAGTATCATTTTTAGATACTCATTGTGGCTGATGCTTCTCCCGCTGGTATTTTCATTGATAGGCGCCGCCAATTTCGGTTGGCGATTGGGTGCAAACGAGCCGCTGATGATGGAGCTAAATTCGCTCATCTTGATTAGCGTGGGTTATTTCTTCGTGCTGCTTTTCGGCCTCGTGACTACAGCGTTTATCAGCTGCTGGATGGCAGGGACTTACGGCGCGAGCGATTCCCTCGGGCGCCACTTCGCGCTTATAACAATTGTTGCCCAGCCGCTCACGATAGCCAGCATTGTCCATTTGTTCCCTGATGTGCTGGTCAATGTGCTTATTCTCATACCCACGCTGATGGCCTCATCCCTGGTGGTCTGGTTGTTAGTGGCTGCAGTAAGTCTATTAGGTATCAGTATGGCACTCTGGACTATGGGTGTTGGGCCATTGCTGGGCGTCTAGATAAGAATCGAATACAACGAATACAGAGATTGGTGGTTAGATAGGAGCAGTAAGCGAAAATACCTATCACGATAAAATCGTCATCAGGTTAATTCAGTTCTCCGTTTTGTGGGCCGTTGCTGGCATGCTGGCAGGCGTCTACATTTCTGCGGAGCTGATTTGGCCGGGTCTGGATTTTGGCCAGTTCTGGTTATCATTTGGCAGACTCAGGCCGCTGCATACCAACGGGATTATCTTCGGTTTCGGCGTGTTCGCGTTAATGGCAACTGCATTTTATAGTGTGCAACGTACCTCTCACGTACCGCTCTTTGCACCCAAACTTGCCTGGTTCATCTGCTATGGCTGGCAGATTATTGTCCTGCTCGGCGGCTTGTCGCTGTTGGCAGGATGGAATACCACCAAGGAGTACGCCGAACTGGAGTGGCCATTCGATATTGCTATCGCCGTGCTTTGGGTGAGTTTCGGTATTGTGTTTTTCGGCACCATCGCAACTCGCAAGATCAAACCCATTTATATCTCTAACTGGTTTTATGGCGCGTTAATTATCGTCATTGCCATGCTGCATATCGTTAACAACCTGGCGATCCCGGTAACCATTGATAAGTCCTATTCCATTTATGCTGGCGCGCAGGATGCAGTAGTGCAATGGTGGTACGGTCACAATGCAGGTGGCTTTCTCGGCATGGTCTGTTATTTTCTGCCCAAGCACGCAGACCGGCCAATCTGGAGCTATAGTCTTTCAGTTGTTGCCTTCTGGGCCTTCGCCTAGAGAAATATCTGGGCAGGACCTCACCACCTGCACTACAACTCGGTTCCGGAATGGGTGCAGTCACTTGCCATGGTGATGAGTGCCGTCCTCCTTGCGCCATCCTGGGCAACCATGATTAACGGCATCATGACAGTGAGCAGCGCCTGGGAAAAACTGCGAACAGATCCCGCACTGAAATTCATCGTGCTCTCACTCGCGTTCTACGGCTTGGCAACATTCGAAGGGCCGATGATGTCGATTCGATCCGTTAACGTGGTAAGCCACTTCACCGATTGGACCATTGGCCACGTGCACTCAGGTGCTCTTGGATGGAATGCCATGATTACTTATGGCACATTCTATCTCATGGTGCTGCGCCTGATGGGCCGTGAACTTCACAGCGTTCGACACGCGCCTCGATAATTTTCAGATCAAGCTATTGGTAGCCCTGTTGGCTCGCTAGTCTGCGAACGCTAGCGAGTGCATATGCCTCGCTAGCGCAGCGCCACTAAGAAATGCATCTTCAGCGCGATTGCCTGAGCACCAGTCTCCAATAGCTGCGAGTTTGGCGCTTTCATCGATCAGAAAATCCTCTCCCACCTCAGTTTCAACCTTGGCATAGCGCCAGCGATGTAGGCTGGCGTCCACTATTTCACTTGTCTGGAGTGGCACTATGTCCATCAAGGCAGATAAGAGGGCGGCCTGAATTTCATCCTGAGAATCCTCGAGGTGTTCCTTGGCCCAGTCATTGCTGCTGTGAATGAGTAGGGACGGAGCAGCATTGCGGCCAGGTTTGGAGCAGTTGTTGGCGATCCAGGCCACTGGGCTCTCTCGGACTACCGCTGCATCAAAGTTAAACTCTGGCGCGTCTCTCAGCTTCAGCATTAGCGCAAAACAGGGCGATATTACCGCGCTCTCAATTAGCGCTTGATGCGCAAACTGGTCTTGGAAGAGTGCATTCGTTTGGGGAGCCGGCATTGCCGCCGCCACCCAATCAAAAGTGCCGAGGGATGCTCCGGTTTCCGCAAACAGCTGCCATCCATCATCCGATTTCGACATTTCTTCCACCCTTGTTTGAAGTTGGACATCAACATCCTGAGCCAGGCGTTTTGGCAGGGAGGTCATGGTGGGATTGCCAACGTAGTGAGGCTCGAACCAGTCGCGTTTGAAGGGCTTTTCGCCGCGGGAAAGAGTAATCACTTTTGGTGACCAGATACTCACGTCACTAGAGAAGTCCTTATCATCGATCAGCGCCTGCAAGATATCTGAACGGCAAGTAAAGAACTGGGCGCCGTGGTCAAACTGATAGTCATCCGAGCGGCGAGTGGCTAAACGCCCCCCAACCCCTCGTGATTTTTCGAACAGGGTAAGCTCCGCTTTGTGGTGCAGAAAGTGTGCAAAACTGAGCCCGGCCAGGCCGGCGCCAACGACAGCAATTCGCATGAAATTAAACTAGTAACCTTACTGAAATTGTTTCGAGTTTGGACAATTCGGAATTGAAATCTTGCCGGAGATGTAAACGCTGTCAGCCCTGACTTGGATTGGCGGGCCCAGTATTAAAGGCTGAAATTCAATTCAGTCAAACGCTTCAGTCCTTCCGGCAGCTGCACTTCGGGCACAGTAAACGCCCGCACTTCGCTGTTGGGGCGACTTATGCCGACCACCACCCGCTCCTCACTCTTGTCCCAGGCAAAGGCCTGTCCTTCTACATCGATGGAGATGGTGGCGATATGCACAAGTTTTGGCCCCATGGCTGGTGCTGCCAACACATACATTTCCGGCCGATCGTGACCGGTGAGGTACAGCAAGCCGTCGGGCCCGATGGCGCCTCCAGAGGCGGCGTAGGGTTGCATACGAGCAATGACAGACTCCGGGATCATCCAACCGCCGAGACGGCGCCACGCATTGTCATAGCGATCGATGGTGGCAAAGCGATGGTCCTTGTAGCTTAGACCGCCGTCTTCGTCGTAGTGGGCGAAACCGGCTAGCCAGCCATCGCCGAGGTGGTCAAACCAGGTCAGGGAGCCCTCATCCAGAACGCCAAGACTCAGGGATTGCCTGTGCGAAAGGGTCGCGCTATCGAATACTTCAATGGAGCTGGCCATGGGGACTTCAGGGAAGTTGGAGTTGGCGCAGTAGAGCTTCTTGTTCTCCGCAAAGCAGCTGTTCAAGTGGCGAATAGGGCCACCGCGGGTGCCTTGCCAGCGCTGAACCAGTTCGCCGCTCGTCTTGTCGTATTGGCCGATGATGAAATTGACGATGGCGTAGATATGATCGGCATCCGCGGCCGCGCCCTGGCGCGCCTCTTGGGCGGGATATCTGCCTACTTCTGTGGCCTCAAGTTGCTGGATCGGGATGGCCTGAAAATCCTCGATTTCGAGCTGCTGGGCCTCGGCAGCCTTTAGCAGCAAGCACACGTGGAGTGCTAGCAAGTATGGTGCAATTTTCATATTCATCCCCGTTTCCGACTTTCCTAATCGCGTTCCGATTATGGCAGGGAAAGATACCCTATTGTGGACAATGCCATCGAAAGTTGACAGAAATTGGATCGCTGGGTAAAGTTGCGCCCCTTGTTTGCGCAGCCTTCCGGCTGGGCACCCCGCTCTAACAGTGCGATTCACTTTGAACCGCATTGTGCCTTGCCCAGGTGGCGGAATTGGTAGACGCGCTAGCTTCAGGTGCTAGTGTCCTTTGGGACGTGGGAGTTCAAGTCTCCCTCTGGGCACCAACTCCCTCTTTATCATAGTGAACTTCTGAGACTCTCCAGAGGCTATGCTTGTAGTAGGCAGGTCGACTAAAACATTCTATTTACTCCTTTGGTGGTTTCAATATCCGATGCGTCTTGCACGCTAGCTAGAGATTCTGGTTGGCTTAGGTGTCTGACTAGCACTCTGGTAGAGTGCTTGTAAGATAAGGGAGTTCCCTCTGGGCACCAACTCCCTCTTTATCTTAGTGATCTTCTGGGACTCTCCAGGGCCTTTGCTTTTAGTAGGCAGGTCGACTACAACATCCTATTTGCTTATTTTCAAAGTTCTGGCATCTGTCAGATCTTCGGCTCTAGCTAGAGATTTTGGTTGGCTTAGGTGTCTGGCTAGCACTCTGGTAGAGTGCTAGTAAGAGGAGGGAGTTCCCCCTGGGCACGAGTACTTTTCTGATCCACATCTTCCACTTAATTTAATACAACGTAATGACGAGCATGCCTGCTCGTAATTTAATCGTTTAAAAGGACACATAAACTAACCTATGTCACCCCGTTCAAAAAAGAACAAGCAATCTCATGGTTCTGATCCGTTTGCCAGTCGTGAGGCGGATAACTATGACAACCCTATAGCCAGCCGCGAATTTATCCTTGAGAAGCTCGAGGAGGTTGGTAAGCCGGTAAATTTGGATGAGTTGTTTATGCTGCTCGAATTGCGCGACGACGAGCAGTTGGAGGCCCTGCGGCGGCGCTTGATTGCCATGAGTCGGGATGGGCAGCTTATCAGTAACCGAAAAGGGGCTTATGGATTGCCGACCCATATGGGTCTGTTGGCGGGTAAGGTTATTGGCATGAAAGATGGCTATGGGTTTTTCGCGCCAGACACCGGCGGCGAAGACCTTTATCTGAGTGCCAAAGAGATGGCACCGCTTTTCGATGGTGATCGTGTCATGGCGCGGGTGACGGGGATCGACAATCGTGGGCGCAAGGAAGGCACTGTTGTCGAGATTCTCGAGCGCCGCTTCGAAGAAGTCGTCGGGCGTTTCTACCACGAATCGGGTTTCGGTATCGTGGTGCCAGACAGCAAACGCATACCCCACGAGATCATCATTCCAGACAGCGCAAACAAAGGGGCTGGAGACGGTCAGTATGTAATTGCCCAGATCAAGGAATACCCCACCAATAGGCGCAAGGCGATAGCGGCGGTCACTGAAATTCTTGGTGATGTCGGCACGCCCGGAATTGAAATCGATATTGCGCTGCGCAGTTTTGATATCCCGTTCCAGTGGCCGGCGGCGGTGCAGAAAGAGACCCGACGCTTCGCCGAAGAGGTCGCTTCCGAGGAGTTAGATACGCGCTTCGATCTGCGTGACCTGCCGTTTGTCACTATTGATGGTGAAGACGCGAAAGACTTTGACGATGCGGTCTATGCCGCGCCAGGCAAGCAGGGTGGTTGGACGCTCTTTGTCGCCATCGCCGATGTTTCCCACTATGTGCGAATCGGCTCGGCGTTGGATGAGGAAGCCAGTAATCGGGCAACTTCAGTCTATTTTCCTGGGCATGTTATTCCCATGCTGCCGGAGAAACTATCCAACGGCCTGTGTTCATTGCGACCGGAAACAGACCGGCTGGTGATGGTGAGCGAGATGAAAATCTCGGCGTCAGGAGAGCTGGAATCGTTTAAATTCTATGAGGCGGTTATCTACTCCCATGCCCGCCTTACCTACAATGAAATGGCTGATATGGTGCAACCCGCGGAGTCCGATGCAGGGCAACACTTGCAGGACAAGATGCGTACTCGCTACCAGCCGCTGTTGCCCCACCTCGATACGCTTTACAGTCTTTACCAGGCCTTGCGCCAACAGCGCCAGCATGGTGGCGCCATGGATTTCGACTCAACGGAAACCCGCATGGTGTTCGGCGAGGACAGGAAGATTCGTGAGATCGTGCCGGTTGAGAGAAACGATGCCCACCGCTTGATCGAAGAGTGCATGCTTTGTGCAAACGTGGCGGCTGCGCGGCTGTTAGAGGGTGCCAGGTTGCCGGCTTTGTATCGAATTCATGAGGGGCCAAATCAGGACAAGCTGGATAGCCTCAGGGATTTTCTCACCGAGATGGGCTTGTACCTGGGCGGCGGTGATTCCCCAACAACCGGCGATTACCAGCAGGTGCTGCAACAGATTGCCGGGCGCCCGGACCGGCACCTGCTGCAAACTCAGCTAATCAGGTCGATGATGCAGGCGGTGTACAGTCCGGACAACTGTGGTCACTTTGGCCTCAGCTTTCCCGAATATACCCACTTCACTTCACCTATAAGGCGCTACCCCGATCTGCTGGTGCATCGAGCGATTCGTTACCTGATTCGCAACAAGAAGGGTAAGTCCCTGCAGGCCCACCCTGCGCAAAAGTCGCTGTCCAAGGCATCGATCTATCCCTATGAACATAGCGATCTTGATGCACTGGGTGCGATTTGTTCCACGGCGGAGCGCCGGGCAGATGCAGCGAGCTATAGCGTGGCGGATTGGCTCAAGTGTGAATACATGCAGGACCATGTTGGTGATGAGTTCGCAGGCACCATTACGGCAGTCACAAGTTTTGGCTTGTTCGTCGAGCTTAACGAGGTTTATGTCGAGGGTCTGGTTCACATCACAGAACTCAGTAATGACTATTATCACTTTGATCCAGTTCGGCACCAGTTGCAGGGAGAGCGTTCTGGTGCGACTTACCAGCTCGGCGGCACCGTGACCGTCAGGATTGTCAGGGTGGATCTGGAAGAGAAGAAAATTGACCTGCAGATGGTTGGCGTCGTGGCTGACTCGCGCCGGCAATCGCGCAAGCAGAAAGGCGGTTTACGCCAGGACCTTAAGGATGGAAAGCTTTCTGCTGGCAAGAAGTCGGGCAAAGGCGGCGCGGGTGGCAAGGGTGGCAATAAAGCGAAGCCCGGTAGAAAATCTAAACCGGGTTCTAAAAAGAAGTCCGGTTCTAAACCCAAGCCCGGTTCTGAACCAAAGTCAGGTTCCAAATCCAAGCCTGGCGCCAAAACAAAGACCAAACCAAAGCAAAAACAAGCAAAAACAAGCAACAAGAAAGCCGCAACGACTTCGCACCGTAACGGCAATAACAGCGCCAGCAAGGGTTCTGGCAAGAAGGCCGGATCCGGGCGAGCAAGCGGCCAGGGTGCGAAACGACGACCGAGATAAGTTTTATGGCAGATGGCAAATACTGGGTTACCGGCATCCACGCAGCGCAGGAGTTATTGCGCAAGAATCCGCAATCAGCAGACCGAGTACTGCTGAAAAAGAATCGGGGTGACAAGCGCCTGAATGATCTTCGCACTCTGGCTGGGACGCAGAAAATCCCGGTGCAAGAACTGAGTTCGAAAGACCTGCACCACGCTTACCCCGAGGTCCATCAGGGCGTCGCTATCGAAGTCGCAGGCACTGCTGCGGAACAGGCAGGACCGTCCTTCGATGAGTTTGTTAAAACCCTCGCTGACCGTGCCGCGGCGCCGCTGCTATTAGTATTGGATGGTGTCACCGATCCCCATAACCTCGGCGCCTGCCTGCGTTCGGCGGACGCAGCGGGAGTCGAGGCCGTCATTATTCCCAAGGACAAGGCAGTAGGCCTGAATGCGACCGTGCGTCGGGTAGCCAGCGGTGCTGCTGACACCGTTAAGCTTTTTGCAGTGACAAATCTGGCACGGGCCCTCGCGCAACTTCAGGAGCAGGGGCTGTGGCTGGTGGGCACAGACGATGAGGCCACTCACAGTCTGTACGAGCAGGACTTGCAGGGGCCATTGGCGCTGGTGATGGGTTCTGAGGGACAGGGATTGCGACGCCTGACCAAAGAGAAATGCGATTTCCTGGTATCGATTCCCATGGCAGGCGCTGTGAGCAGCTTGAATGTGTCTGTAGCTACTGGGGTTGCGCTATTCGAAGCAGTGCGCCAGCGCCGACGGTAGCGCGCAGCCGTGTCGCTGAGATCAAGCGGTGAATCGCAGGTTTAAGGGCTGTCCCCGCCGTGTTGCAGTGACACACTGCCTTATTCAGCCAGCTTATCGGGCCAAGGCCGATCCACCCACTTCATCAGGCTGACTCTGCTTGCATCCAGAGCCCTGTTTCTGTAGGATTCCCGCTCTTTTTACCGGCCCGGCCGAATCTTACGGATTTGCTGGGCCCTACATAACTCCTTGTCTCACCACGCGCGCCAGCGTTTGATGGGAGACCTGAACCGAGAGGAGTCTCTATGAGACACTATGAAGTGGTATTTCTGGTGCACCCGGATCAGTCCGAACAGGTGCCTGGAATGATCGAGCGTTACACCCAATTAATGGCCGATAACGGTGGCAGCGTCCATCGCATGGAAGATTGGGGCCGTCGTCAGCTCGCTTATCCAATCAACAAGATTCACAAAGCCCATTACGTCATGATGAACATCGAGTGCGGTGGAGAAACTCTCGAAGAGTTGTCTACTCTGTTTCGATATAACGATGCCGTTCTGCGCAACCTGGTGATCAAGCGTAAGGAAGCTGTCACCGAGGAATCTCTGATTCTTAAGCAGGAGCGAGAGTCTAAAGAACGCAAGGCGCGCTCTGAACTGAAGCGCAAGGAAGAGGAAGCTGCCGCAGCAGCAGCGGCCGCTAAAGCAGCGGCAGCCGCCGAGGCCGAGGCAGCAGCAGCGCCCGCAGAGGAAGCCGCTGAGTCAGAAGAGGCAGCCGCTCCAGAAGCCGATAGCGCGGAAGACACAGCGCCAGCTGAAGACTAGGTTTAGTCCAAGACGCACCCAATTTTTTACAGGATATAGTTATGGCTCGTTATTTTCGTCGTCGTAAGTTCTGCAAATTCACCGCAGAAGGTACGAAAGAAATTGATTACAAAGATATCGAAACGCTTAAGGCTTATGTGTCTGAAAACGGCAAGATCGTTCCCAGCCGCATCACTGGCACCAAGGCGCGCTATCAGCGCCAGCTAGCTACAGCCATTAAAAGAGCGCGTTACCTGGCCCTGATCCCTTACACGGACAGTCACCAGGTCTAATCGAGATCGAATAGAAGCTTATGATGCGCGGTCTTGCTGAGTACGTCATGACCGGTCGCAGACAGGCCATCATAGCGGTGATGCTGCTAGGTCTGATCCCGCTGGTTAATTTGCTCAGCCCGGTAGTGGTTGGGTTAGTTGCGCTGCGGAAAGGACTACAGGAAGTAGTCGTGATATTCGTCTGGGCAATCCTGCCGTTGGGTGCCTGGGCCGTGGCAGGGGACGTAGTTCCCCTGATCATGTTGATCGGTATTACTGGCTTGGCCGTGTTGCTCAGAGAAACAGAGTCATGGGAATTTACTCTGTTGGCAGCAATTGCAGTTGGGGTCTGCGTGGAAGTCTACTTCCGTCTGCAGCCCGCTGTAATCGATGCGCTGATGCAGCAACTCGATTTGTATTTGCAAGCCAACAATCCGCAGGGACTGCAGATTGAAGAGGTGAGAGATGTCATGCTCAGCGTTATCGGCGCGGTATATATGTTTCTCTCGATAGTTTTGTTGATGCTGGCGCGCTGGATGCAAGCCGTGCTCTACAATCCAGGCGGATTCAAACAAGAATTCCATAGCCTGCGGGTCGAACAGAAAGTCTCATTGGCACTGATTGTGATCATGCTGCTTTCCAGTTTTGGCATCGTAGTGCCTGAAGCCTGGGTGCTGTATTTCGTGTTGCCGCTGATGTTTTCGGGTATCGCCCTGATGCATGCGGTGGTGGCAAAGAAGAAACTGTCCAGTATGTGGCTGGTCACTTTCTATATTTTGTTGATGTTGCCGGTGGTGGTGCAAATACTTGTGCTGCTCGCGCTAGTCGACAGTTGGTACGATTTTCGGTCACGGCTCTCAAACAGTGTGTGACTCAATGCAGATGATGAGGTAAACAACATGAACGTTATCTTGCTGGAAAAGATTGGCAAGCTGGGAGAAATCGGTGATACCGCCAGCGTCAAGGCGGGTTACGCGCGCAACTTCCTTTTCCCTCAGGGCAAAGCCATTCCAGCCACTAAGGCGAACCTGGCGGAATTTGAAGAGCGCAGGTCTGAGCTTCTTGCTGCCCATAATGAAAAGGTTGCACAGTCACAGGCTCGTGCATCTAAAGTCGCCGGCGCCAGCCTGACCATGGAAGTCAATGCTAGCGATGAAGGCAAATTGTTCGGCTCCGTCGGTACTCGCGATATCGCCGATGCGCTCAATGCCCAGGCTGGCAGCGACATCGCCAAAAGCGAAGTCCTGATGCCTCACGGTGTCATTCGTGATCTGGGCACCTATGAGCTCACTCTGGATCTCGGTAACGACGTCACAGAGGACATTACTGTGTCCGTTGTTGGCCTCGAATCTGCGGCAGGCGTGAGCGCCGATGGCAGTATCATTGAGGAAGTCGAAGAGGCCGAAGCCGAAGAAGCTGAAGCATCAGCTGAAGACGCTGGCGCAGACGAGACTGAATCCTAAGGTTTTTATACCCACGCCGCAGCTCAAGTTGTTGAAGCAGTTTGAGCTGTTGCGGCGGACTGGGCGGTTGCGAATGCGGCCTGTCCAGTTCGCAATTCAGCGCTGAGGGCGTGGTTGCCGGCAACAAATTCGTGACCGAAGACCAATCCCCACCGCCCAGTGCTCGCGCCGCCACGGTGAAGCTATGCTGGCTATCGGCCACCTACTGGTGGCAAGCGGCCGCACCGCAAGTTCGCGCCTCGGGCTGCTAGCCTACTACAGTTTGCTTGAGCCCCGCGTTCTGCGGGTGATAGTTACCAACCCAACCCAACCCAACCCAACCCCAAACTTTTGCCATCCTCGTTCGCGATGCGTACAGTTTTATATTCCTGCTTCCACGCAAGATGAGAGTGCGCTGGCAGTAGCTTGAGGCTGGACCGGTCTAACCCAACTATCATTCTTCAGCTAGCGGAAAGTCCAGAGTCTTGCTGAACATAGCAGTGACTCCGCTTTCCAATAGATAATCCACTCTTCATTCTGTACTATCAGATGGAGTTTTACGTATCACTGAAATCGTGCACATGTCTGAATCCTTCGAACCCCGCAGCCCGGCGAATCCGGCTTCTCAGCAGAGTAATCTGGCCACACTCAAGGTCCCGCCACACTCGGTAGAGGCCGAACAGGCCGTACTGGGTGGATTGATGGTGGACAATACCGAGTGGGACAATATTGCTGATGTGCTCATGCCGGAGGATTTTTATCGCGCTGAGCATCAGTTGATTTACCAGGTGATGATGACCCAGTCTGAGGCGAATAGTCCGATTGATGTGGTTACCCTGGTGGAGTCACTCAATAGTCTGCACGAGTTGGATAATGCGGGTGGCCTCGATTACCTCAGCGAGTTGTCTGGCAATGCCCGTGGCACCGCAAACATCCATGCTTACGCCGACATCATTCGAGAGCGCGCCATTTTACGCCGACTGATTAGTGTGGCAAATAAAATAGCGGATAGCGGTTATAACACCGGGGGCAAGAAGGCCGGAGAAATTCTCGATGATGCTGAGCAAAAGGTCTTCAATATTGCAGACGAACGTCCCCAGGATTCTGGCCCCGTATTTGTAAACCCCATACTGGCAAAGGCCGTCGATCGAATCGATGAATTGGCAGGCACGGAGGGAGATCTCACCGGGCTGCCAAGCGGCTATACGGATCTTGATCATATGACTTCCGGTTGGCAGAAGTCCGACCTGGTTATTGTGGCGGGACGCCCATCCATGGGTAAGACAGCGTTCGCCATGAACCTGGTGGAAAACGCCATTCTCGGCCAGGACAAGCCGGTGCTGGTGTTTAGTCTCGAAATGCCGGCAGAGAGCCTGATCTTCAGAATGCTGTCTTCAATCGGTCGCCTTGATCAGGGCAAGCTGCGCACCGGCCAGCTCAACGATGACGACTGGCCGGGATTTAATAATGCGGTGGCTAAACTCAAGGACCGGCCCCTGTATATCGATGACAGTGCCGGGGTAAGTCCCATGGAGATGCGCTCACGGGCGCGCCGCATCGTACGTGAGCATGGTGGACTTGGCATGATCGTCGTGGATTATCTTCAGCTCATGCAAATCAAGGGCTCGACAGAGGGACGCGTCAACGAGATCTCGGAAATATCACGCTCTCTCAAATTATTGGCAAGGGAGTTTGAATGCCCGGTTATTGCCCTGTCACAGTTAAATCGCAGTTTGGAACAACGGCCTAATAAGCGACCGGTGATGTCAGATTTGCGAGAGTCTGGTGCAATAGAGCAGGATGCTGATGTCATCGCTTTCATCTATCGTGATGAGGTCTACAACGAGGACACGCCAGACAAGGGCGTCGCCGAGGTGATTATCGGCAAGCAGCGAAACGGTCCAATCGGTACCGTGCGCCTCAGCTTCCTTGGTCAATTCACTCGCTTTGAGAATTTTACCCAGGCACGGTATGACGATAGTTACACCCACGGCATGTAGTCGCGCCGGTAAATTGTTTTTAGTGTGCCAGGAACCAGTTCGATGACATCAATAAGCAGGCGCGCCTGGGCCACAATCGATCTGAGTGCCCTGAAAAAAAATCTGGCTCAGGTCCGAGTCTACAGTCCCGGCTCAAAAATCTATCCCGTCATTAAGTCCAACGCTTACGGTCACGGCATGGCTGAGGCAGCGGCGGCTTTGAAGGACTCAAACACCAACATCAGCGGTCTGGCAGTGGCCACGGTTGACGAGGCCATAAAGCTGAGACAGCTTGAGGCGGAGCTTCCTATTCTGTTGCTCAACGGTTTCATGAACGAGGCAGAGCTGCGAGAGTGCCTTGCTCGGCGAATCGAAGCCGTGGTGCATGCGGATTACCAGTTAAGCGCACTGGAAAAAGTGCTCGCGGAAGAGGGCCTAGGCGAAGCGCGTAAGTTCTGGATCAAGTACAACACCGGAATGAATCGGCTTGGACTTGGCAAGCGCGAAGCCTCCGACTTCTATTTGCGTCTGCAGAAGAGCCCGAATACTGAACTGGTCCTGATGTCGCATCTGGCTTGCGCAGATGATGCGGATAATCAGGAATTTGCAAGTTTTACGCAGCAACAACTAAAGTATCTGACGGAGTTGCGCGGTGAGTTAGTGACTGCGAGCAAGCAGGATGTGGCATGCAGTATGGCGGCTTCTGCCGGCATCCTGCAGTGGCCAGACACACATTTGGACTATGTGCGCCCCGGTGTGATGCTTTACGGGAGTTCGCCCATGGCGGGGAAGACCGGTGAAGAGCTCGGCTTACAGCCCGTGATGACGCTGCGCTCCAGGCTAATTACGATTCGGGATCTGAAAGCAGGTGAGAGCATCGGCTATGGCGCGACTTATGTCTGTGACCGTAATACACGCATGGGTACAGTCTCTATCGGCTATGGTGATGGGTATCCTCGCAGCGCGATCAACGGGACGCCAGTACTCGTGCAAACCGCTAGCGGTAGCGTCAGAACGCGTATGATTGGGCGTGTATCTATGGACATGATCACCATTGATCTGACCGGCATTGATGATGCCCAGATAGATGATGAGGTCACTCTTTGGGGAGAGGGTCTCTGCGCCGATGAGGTTGCACGTGCGGCCGGGACGATTTCTTACGAGTTGTTTTGTAAAGTGACGCCGCGTGTCGAAGTTTCTTATTCTGAATAAACTGCACCAGATTCACGGTGCGGGAAAGCAATCAGCTAGTGAGTCAAGTTTGATTGAAGATCACGGCTTCGTACACCACTAACACCTGGCACCTATAGCACCTAACTCAGATGGCAAAGACCAAAATAGCATTTGTTTGCACAGATTGTGGCACCGAGCACGGGCAATGGCAGGGACAATGTTCTTCGTGCAAGGCCTGGAATACGCTTTCCCAGATCAATCTCGGCAACAACAATTCTCCAGCCGCGAAAGCTGATTTTCGAACCAAAGGCTATGCCGGTCAGCAATCCGATGTGCAATCTCTTGCAGATATAGATTTGCAGTCATTGCCTCGATTTTCGTCAAGTATTGGAGAGTTAGACAGGGTTTTAGGTGGTGGATTGGTGCCAGGATCAGTAATTCTGGTGGGCGGCAATCCGGGTGCAGGTAAGAGCACCTTGCTGCTGCAGATTATGTGCACGCTGGCGGATATTGATAAATCCGCGCTTTATGTGACCGGCGAAGAATCTCTGCAGCAGGTGGGCATGAGAGCCCAGCGATTGAATCTGCCTCAGCAGAAATTGAAGCTGCTGGCAGAAACCAATGTTGAACAAATTTGCCAGGCAGCGCAGGAGCACAAGCCAAGTCTGCTGGTGGTGGACTCTATACAGGTTATGCACAGCAGTGATGTGCCTTCCGCGCCGGGTAGCGTCAGCCAGGTGCGCGAATGCGCGGCTTATCTGATTCAGTATGCCAAACAAACCAACACGGTTCTCTTTCTGGTGGGTCACGTCACCAAAGAAGGCAATCTGGCCGGCCCCAAGGTATTGGAGCACATGATCGATTGCTTTGTGATGTTGGAGGGTGGTACCGACAGCAAGTACCGCATCCTGCGCAGCCAGAAAAATCGATTCGGTGCCGTGAACGAGCTCGGCGTATTTGCCATGACCGAGCAGGGTATGAAGGAAGTCAAAAATCCTTCAGCGATTTTCCTGGCACGTACAGAGGAGGATAGCGCGGGTTCTCTGGTAATGGTTCTATGGGAAGGCACCCGACCCCTTTTGGTAGAGATTCAGGCCTTGGTTGATACCAGTCCACTGGGTAATCCGCGCCGAGTAGCGGTTGGGCTGGAACAAAACCGGCTTGCCATGCTGCTGGCCGTACTGCATCGGCACGGTGGGCTTTACATGGCCGATCAGGATGTTTTTGTTAACGTAGTGGGTGGTGTCAAGGTCAGTGAGACCAGTGCTGACCTTGCACTGTTGCTCGCCATCGTATCCAGCTTTAAGAACAAACCGATTGACAGGGATACCGTGGTATTTGGTGAAGTAGGCCTGGCAGGAGAGATCAGGCCGGTGCAGGGCGGTCAGGAGCGCTTGCAGGAAGCCGCCAAGCATGGCTTTAAGCGCGCGATTGTGCCGAAAGCGAATGTCCCCAAGACCCGTGTAGAAGGACTGGAAGTCATTGGCGTAAACAAAATCGAGCAGGCGCTGGCAGCGCTCTGATCAATCAGGTGCGCGTTTGATGTCTTCGCGAATTGTTTTCGCAGCCATGAAATAATGAAAGGCACACCAGCAGTTGACCATCACTGTGATGGACATGGCGTAGCGCAGGCCGTCGGTTCCAAACTGAGGCGTTAACCAGTCGCTCATGAATCCGGTCAACATGGGTCCCAGTCCAAGGCCGATTAAATTAAGCATGAATAGCAGCACCGCCGAGCCCATGGCGCGCATGCGAATGCCCACCAGGAAGTGGGTGGCAGCGATACATGGCGCCAGGTACCAGCCGCCGGCAAATACCGGTAACAGGTAGGAGTAAACCGCCACATAACCATCGGGCATGATCAAAAAGGTATTCAGCGCCAGCGGGATGGCGATGACGGTGGAGATGAAGGGAATCCATACGTACCAGGTAGTGTCACCGGTTTTCTTGTTCATGCGGTCCGAGGCCCAGCCGCCGAAGAACGTTCCTGCCAGTCCGCCGACCCCAGCAATCATGCCGTAGTACCAGCCGATATCCAGGATCGGCATCCCGTGCACGCGCCCAAGAAACAGGGGCATAAAGTTTCCCATTCCGTAGGTCACGAAAGCATGCAGGGCGCAGGCGAAGGACAGATGGCGGAATGATTTTCTCTCCCACAATAAGCTCATGACACGGAAGAAGCCGGGAGGCGCAACATCCTTGCGTGCTTCCGCCATGCCGCGGGGTGGTTCCTTGATCACGAATCGAACCACCAGGGCCAACAGGAGGCCGGGCATGCCCACTACTATGAAGGCGGTACGCCAGTCGAAATACTGCACCAGGTAGGCACCACCCACGGTGCCAACCAGGATGCCACCGTAGACGCCCAGCGAATAGATGGAGAGCGCTGTCGCTCGCTGCTCAGCGGGGAAGATGTCAGACACAATGGAGTGGGAAGGTGGCGAACCACCGGCTTCTCCAACCCCGACTCCGAAACGGGCCAGGAATAACTGCGCGAAGCTCTGCGCGGCGCCACAGAGCGCGGTCATTACGCTCCAGATCGCGACGGAAATCGCGACGATATTGCGGCGGTTGCTGATGTCAGCCCAGCGCGCGATCGGGATTCCCAGGGTTGTATATATACAGGCGAATGCCAGCCCAGACAGCATGCCAAATTGGCCGTCTGAAATTTCCAGGTCGGCGATAATCGGCTCGGCAAGCACATTGATGACCTGCCTATCGACAAAGTTTGAAATGTAAACCGTGGTGAGGATGCCCAGAACCAGGTAACGGTACGCAGGCTTTTCATAGGCTTTGAGAATAGCTGTACGCTCAACCGAAGCGTTATGGGCATCCCGGCTGTCGCTGGCAGTTGTCTTGGACAAGCTGCTCTCCTTTGTTGTTGTTCTTATTGTGCTGCGTTTATTGTCGCTATTTTTTGCCGAGCTGCTGCCCCCTGTGAGGAGCGGCTTCTGATGAAACCACTTATTCCGCAGCCAGTCTAGCGATTAAAACAGCGTTGAGTTGTGCTCTTTCCAACAGCGAGCTGAGGCGCGCCTCTTCCCTGATGGTGTGGGCACCGGTACCAGCAATACCCAGGGAATCCAAAGTAGGCAGGCCGACAGCCTGGCTGAGAGACCCATCGGTGCCGCCACCGGAGTCCGTCACCCCTAATTCTTGACCCAGTAACCTGCCAATCGCGCGGGTCTTTTCCAGCAGGTAATCCGATTCCTCGGTGGGGATTTTTGGCGGGCGATGCAGACTTACCCAACTATTGGTACTGATCTCCCCACTATCAACGGGATAGCTGTAGACCTGGCCAAAAATTTCTTCAAATTGAGCTGCCGTCTCAATACCCTGTTCTGGAGTGGGATAGCGCAGATCGATCAAAGCTTCGGCGCAGGGTGCAACCGTATTGCGTGATTCGCCGCCGGTGACTATTCCGACGTTTACCGTAACGCCGGTTTCATAGTCAGTCAGATTTTCTATCTCTACTATTTTATAAGCTAACTCCTTGATGGCGGATCGTCCCTGTTCATGGGCGCCGCCGGCGTGGGAGGCTCTGCCGTTGACAACGAAGCGGGCCTGACCAAGCCCCTTGCGCTGTCTCACCAGGTTATTCATGCCGGATGACTCATAGACTAGACCAAAGTCATGTCCCCGGGCCTGCTCCTCTACGTACTGTCTTGAGGACAGAGATCCCATTTCTTCATCGCTGTTAAGCAGAACACTGATGTCCATGTCTTGCAGCAGACCCTGTTCATGAAGCGCTTTCAGCGCATAAAGCATGACGACAAGACCGCCTTTCATGTCGGCAACACCAGGGCCAAACACTCTGTCTCCATCCTGTCGATAGGACTGAAACGGGCTATCAAATCGAAACACTGTATCCAGGTGTCCCATTAACAGTAGTCGAGTTCCGTTGCCTGGCTTGCTGGCCAATAGATGGTCGGCCAAGTCAATATCATAGTTTGTGCCAGGGCAACTTGGCATCTCGATCAGGCCGCCTGGCAGCGCGTCGACGTTAAATCCCAGTCCTCGCAATTCAGTGCTGAAGATTTCGGCAAGCTCTGCCATGCCCGCCTTGTTCAGGCTGCCGGTATTGATGTTCGTAATGCGCTCGAGCAAGGCGATCATGTCGCTCTCCTCACCTTCGAGCCACTCCACTAATTCCTGTTCCCCAGGCGAGATATTGGGTTCAATCGACTCGGCGGCGAAAGTGAGCTGGATGGTTATAAGAAAGCTGGCCAGGACGACCAGCAATTGAAAGTTATGAGTAGATAGCTTGGGCAAGGGAGTGCTCCTGCAACAGTTTTGAATCGCGAAGATCTGTAAAGTATAACCAATTACAGCAGGGCTGGGCGCCTATTGCGCCAGCGAGTGCGTTGTAATCGGCAGGGCTTGGCTCCATAATGCTGCGCCAATGCATGCAGTCGACGAACCAATTCTCAGGGTTTCAAATCTCAGCAAAACCTACGCCGGTGGTTTTGAGGCCCTCAAGGACATCTCACTCGAAATTCAAAAGGGTGAGATCATCGCTTTGCTAGGACCCAATGGTGCAGGCAAGACCACCCTGATTTCAGCGATCTGCGGAATCGTTCGGCCAAGCTCCGGCCAGGTCACGGTAGCGGGCTTTGATATTGGCCGTGACTATCGCAAGACTCGCGCACTCATCGGCCTGGTACCACAGGAACTCACCACGGATTCGTTCGAGTCAGTTTATAACACTGTTGCCTTTAGTCGGGGATTGTTCGGGCGCGCACCCAACCACACCCATCTTGAGAAGGTATTGAAGGACCTGTCGCTGTGGGACAAGAAGGATAACAAGATCATCACCCTGTCCGGTGGGATGAAGCGGAGGGTTTTAATTGCCAAGGCGCTCGCCCATGAGCCGAGGGTACTGTTCCTTGATGAGCCCACTGCAGGTGTGGATGTCTCGCTGCGCAAAGACATGTGGAAGATTGTCAAAGAACTCAGAGAGTCCGGCGTCACTATCATCCTGACAACACATTATATAGAAGAGGCCGAGGAGATTGCCGACCGGGTAGGTGTTATTAATAATGGTGAGATCATACTCATTGAGTCGAAGACGGCGCTAATGCAGAAGCTCGGAAAGAAGCAGCTAATTCTGGATTTAAGTAAATCACTTTCCGCATTGCCAGCCGCGATCAACCACTATGACCTCGCCATCTCTGAGGATGGTATGAAGCTAACTTACACCTTTGAAACCCAGAGCGAGCGCATTGGAATTACAGCCCTGCTGGATGATCTGAAGGCAGCGAATATTCAGTTTCGAGATCTCAATACAACTCAGAGCAGCCTGGAAGAAATTTTTGTGAACCTGGTTGATGAATCAAGCGGAAAAAATTCGGCGATCGTCAATGGCGCAGCTGCAGAGTAGATGATGAACCTGCATGGCGTAATGGCAATCTATCGCTTCGAAATGTCGCGCACCCGGCGCACCCTGATTCAAAGTATCGTTGCACCCGTGATTACCACCTCGCTTTATTTCATCGTCTTTGGTGCGGCGATCGGTTCCCGCATCCAGGAAGTGGGTGGCGTCAGCTATGGGGCTTTCATCGTGCCCGGCCTGATCATGCTCAACCTGCTTACCAACAGCATTTCCAATGCGTCGTTCGGTATTTATTTTCCTAAGTTTGTTGGCACGGTGTATGAGTTGCTCTCGGCACCGGTTTCCACCTTCGAAGTGGTGCTGGGGTATGTCGGTGCCGCCGCCACCAAGTCGATTATGCTGGGTTTTATCATTCTGGCGACCGCGGCACTGTTCATTGATCTGCAAATCGCCCACCCTATCATCATGCTGGCATTCATCGTGCTAACCGCTCTGTCCTTCAGTTTGCTGGGTTTTATTCTGGGCATTTGGGCCGATAACTTCGAAAAGCTTTCAGTGGTGCCAATGCTGGTTATTACGCCGTTGGTTTTTCTTGGGGGGAGTTTCTACTCAACAGAGATGCTGCCGCCATTTTGGCAAACGGTCTCGTTGATGAATCCTGTTCTCTATCTGGTGAGCGGCTTACGCTGGAGCTTTTATGAGATAGCGGAGGTGAATGTGTGGGTAAGCCTCGGCAGTGTCCTGCTGTTTCTGTTCATTTGCTTCAGCATTGTGGTCTGGATGTTTAAGACCGGTTACAAGCTGCGCAGCTAACTGAATTATCTAAGTGACGCGCCGACCACCACGGAATTCCATTTGTTTCGAATTGCCCTTGGCGTCGTAGTAGATCCCGGGGCCATCGCGCTCACCTCTGAGCCAGGGGCCAACGTAGCGATCACCGTTGTAGAAGTAGTAGGTGCCTTGACCGTGTATCTGGTTTTGTCGAAAAGCGCCTTCAAAGCGGTTGCCATTGGCATAGAAAAATGTGCCCTGGCCGTTCATGGCATCATCGCGCCACTGCCCTTCATAACGATCGCCATTCGCCCAGTATTTTGTGCCCTGGCCATGCTGTAAGCCATCGCGAAACTGGCCTTCATAGCGGGTGTCATTTGACCAGAAAAATTTGCCTAGTCCAGTACGCTGGTCGTTGCGAAACTGGCCTTCATAGCGGTTGCCGTTGGCCCACTTAAATTCACCTCGGCCGTGCTTCTCCCCGGCTTCCCATTGGCCAGCGTATTCATCGCCGTTATTGTAGTAATAGCTGCCTTGACCTGCGAATAAGTCAGCTGTCCAGTTACCCTCGTAACGGTCACCGTTAAGGAAATAATAACTTCCTCGACCCGCTTTTCGGTCTTCCTGATAATTGCCAATATAAACCTCGCCATTGGCCCGATACAGGGTGCCACGACCGTTGCGCTTGCCATTACGAAACTGGCCCTCAAAGCGATCGCCGTTTGCAAAGTGATAGGTGCCAGAGCCATTCTTGGCATCTCTGCTGAAGCTGCCCTCGTAGCGGTCCCCGTTGTTAAGATACAGAGTACCGCGGCCTTCAAAGGAGTTGTTGCGGCAGGCCCCTTCGTAGCGGTTGCCATCACTCCATCGATAAATACCGCTGCCGCTTTCACAACTCCCGCGCAGCCAACCATTTTCAGCAGCCTCTGCCGGCACGGCCATGAACGCTAGAATGAGTGGGGCAGTAATTGCAGCAGTAAGCAGAAGTCGATCGCGCATTGGGCTGAATTCGGGCATGGTTTGAGAGGGCCGTATCATAATGACTTAAACAGCGCTTATTCGGTACTGGATCTCACTTTTCTAGTTTTAGGCGAAGAAACAGTTCCAGTCAATCCAGAAACTGCCCCGGTTAGCTTTCTTAGTCGGCAGGGGCCTCGTCAGAGCTGAGTAAATGGGTGAAACAATCCCGGATTGCCGGCAGCGTTCACGCCTCCGGACGCTGCAATCGCTGGGCGGCGGTCATGGAAATTTCGCCTGACAACGCTATGCTCATCCTAAACACACTGTGTCGCTCTAACTGGAGCGTTTCTGCAGTCAGAGGAGTGCTCACTATGCTCAATATGAATTTTAGGCAACGCGCCGTGGTTAACAGTAATGATTCCGAGTGGGTTGCCAGCCCCAAAGCAGGTGTCTGGCGCAAGCCTTTAGCCAGGGAGGATGCCGAACGTGGCCACGCCACTAGCGTCGTGCGCTATGACCCTGGCGCGAGTTTCTCAGAGCATGGCCATCCACTGGGCGAAGAAATTCTGGTGTTAGAAGGGACTTTTTCTGATCACACTGGTGACTTTGGCGCTCGGACCTATTTCCGAAACCCGCCTGGATTCGTCCATGCGCCATTCAGTGAAGAAGGCTGTGTCATCCTGGTGAAACTTCATCAGTTTCAGGTCGATGATATGACCCATGTACAGATCGACACTGGCAGTGCGCAGTGGTTGCCGGGCCAGGGCAATTTGAAGGTGATGCCGCTGCATGAGTTTGGCACTGAATCAGTGGCTCTGGTGCATTTTCCGGCGGGGGAGCAATTCCACAGGCATACCCATGTTGGTGGTGAAGAGATTTTCGTGTTGAGTGGTGAATTCAGAGACGAACTTGGGCGTTATCCGGCTGGCACGTGGCTGCGCAGCCCGCATATGAGTCAACACACACCTTTTGTTGAGCAGGATACAGTGATCTGGGTAAAGACGGGCCACCTGTCTGACCAGGAGGTCGCGCACTAGTTTGTTTAAATGCCCTGGTTCAGCGCTGCTTTGCGCCCCGAAAGGCGCTATGATTCCCGCAATGAGTCAGCATTCAGGATGCTCATTGGAAGGAGTCAACAATGCAGAAATCACCACCTAATAAATCTCCACTTAAAGCGTTCGCTGCTGCGGTGCTTGCCGGTATATTTGCTTTGATGTTGAGCGCTACCGTATCAGCTCAGCCCACAGCAGAGACTGAGAATGCGATCGCGCAGGCGATGGCGGCCCTGGATGCTTTTATGCTGGCGTTTAACCGTCGTGATGCGGAGGCCTGGGCGGCGACCCTGAATTACCCCCACGTCAGGTTTGCTAGCGGCAATGTCACGGTCTGGGAGTCGGCCGAAGAATACGCCCAAACCTCTGCGTTTGAACGCCTGCCGCGAACAGGCTGGGATCATTCCCACTGGTTGACGCGAGATGTGACTCTCGCCGCGCCCGGCAAGGTCCATATTGCGACCGTGTTTCAGCGTTTTAATGCAGAAAATGAAGTGATTGGGACTTACCAGTCGCTATACATTGTCACCGAAGTCAATGGCCACTGGGGTACCCAGGCGCGCTCCAGTCTCGCACCCTGAGGTCTCTAAGCGGAGAACCATAGCTCGATATCTGCCGTATCCTCTGGAAACTCCGCGGCATGTTCGGCACCCGCTGGCACAAAGTACCATTCCCCTGCGGCAATACGCTCGGTCTCGCCGTTCATCGTGAGTAGCAAACTGCCCTTGGTAATGACTCCCACGTTATCGGAGTCATGGCTGTGGGGTGCAATAACAGTGCCGGCGGGGTAGATGCCGAATAAAACATCACAAGCTTCTGCGCTCAATTTGAAGGCGTCAAACTGCCCGTCAAAAGCAGGGAGATCACGAATTTGTGCGGGGAAATAATCGGCTAGACTCACTTTGATACTCCAGAATTAATTAAACTAGCGTTGATTCGGGATGCAGTTTCGCAATTGGTGCTAAGCATCAATCAGCTAACCGGCCCAGAGGCGCCGAATTACCTGATTTGGCGACAAATTGTCACCATTTTGGAGAGAGAAAAATGCTAATCTTTCGAATCGAAGAATGGTGATAGTAACGCCCTATACATTGCGGCGCGAACCCAGGCTCTAACAGGAGAAAACTGATGGCCGGATTCGTCAGTAGACGTGAATTTTTGAACTTGCTCGCCGCTACCGGCGGCACTGCAGCGGCGTTGAAAGTGGGCACCGCTCTGAACTTGTTGCCGGCGTCAGCCACCGCAGCCTCATTGGATTTGCTGAACCTGGGTAACAACCAGCGCAAGATCGCTATTCTGGGTGGTGGTATCTCCGGTCTCACCGCCGCCTATGAACTCTCCAAACAGGGTTATGACTGCACAATTCTGGAAGCCTCTCACCGCTGTGGTGGACGCATCTTCACCGTACGTCATGGTGATCTCATCGATGAAATTGGCAATCGCCAATACTGCGAATGGGATGATGAGCCACATATGTATTTCAATGCTGGCGCGGCGCGTATCCCCAGCACTCATAGAAATTTGTTAGCTTACTGTAAAGAGCTCGACGTTGATCTGGAAGTATTCATCAACGAAAACAAGACTGCCCTGGTGCAGGACGACAAGATGCTAGGTGGCAAGCCCATCCGCAATATTGATTACACCACCAGCATGCGGGGCTTCATGGCTGAACTCATGGCAAAGGGTATGAGCAGCGCTGAAATGGATGCGCCTTTCTCGGAGTCTGAGGCAGAGACGCTGCTGGGTATGATTCGCTCGTTCGGTGATCTGAGTGAAGACGATGTATTCAAAGGCAGTTTCCGATCTGGCTATGCAGCTGGCGGATTCCTGGAGCACGGTGTGCAGAACGATATGGTTGCCTTCCGTGATTTGCTGCAAACACGCCTCGGACGTCAGCTCATGGGTGCGAACGAGGGGGACACGGGTCCCATTTTAATGCAGCCAACTGGCGGCATGGACAAGATTATTCATGGATTCCTGAATCACGTCGGCGGTAAAGTGAAGTACCGCGCAATGGTGACTTCAGTGCAGGTCTCCGACAATGGCGTGAATGTTTCCTATGATCAGGACGGTGTGGGCCACACTCTGGAGGCTGACTACTGCTTCAATTGCATACCTACTCATCTGATGGTTGGTATCGATCACAACTTCCCGGACGACTACGTCAAGGCGATGAAGTACGTACGTCGCGGTGAGGCATACAAAGCTGCATTCCAGGCGAAGCACAGGTTCTGGGAGGATATGGATATCTACGGTGGGATATCCTGGTCCAATACCCGGAGTCGCCAGCTCTGGTACCCGGTAAACGGTATTCATAAAGCCAAGGGTGTCGTGCTTGGCGCCTACGATTACGGTGGTGGTATGTATCACACCATGATGACGCAGGAAGAGCGGATCGAATCGCACCTGGCAGATCACGAGAAACTGCACCCGAATTTCCGCGACCTGGTTGAGAAACCGATTACGATCGCCTGGCATCGGATGAACCACATGCTGGGCTGTTCGGCGCGCTGGTCGCGTAATCGCTTCGAAGGCTGGACTCACGAAGAAGAGCAGCTGTATCACACCTTGCAGGCACCGGTTAATAATCGCCACTACTTTATTGGAGACCAGATCAGCATGCATTCAGCCTGGCAGGAAAGTGCAATTCTTTCTGCGCAATGGGCGTTGAATAGCATGGATGCCCATGTACGGGCCGAAATAGCCTGAGGCACTCAGCAAAGAGCTTAAAATTGAGTTCAGCGACTACAGGCACCCCAAAACCCTAATGGAATAGCAGTAAGTTATGAATCGCAGAGTCATGCAATATACCCTGATCCTCTTAACCACCTTGGCAGAGGTCCTGCTTCAAAACAGCGCCATCAGCGCAGAGCGGGAGCCTTTCAACGACAGGTATTGCACCACTTGTCATGGCACAGAGGGTAAGGGAAATGAAGGCATACAGGCGCCGCGCCTGGCTGGCATGGAAGGCTGGTACCTGAGAAGGCAGCTGGAGAACTTCCGCGCTGGTATTCGAGGCACCCATCCCATGGACCGCGAAGGTATCGCCATGCAGCCCATGGCAAACCTCAGCGATGACAGCATTGCTGATATTGTTGAGTGGATCGGCGGCTGGCCCTATGTGCCTGCTGAAGTCACTATTACCGGAGATGCAGCGGCGGGGCGCTCGCTCTATGGCGTCTGTGCGACCTGCCATGGGGATCAGGCTCAGGGCAACGTGGCCATGGGGGCACCAGCCCTGGCTGGTCAGAATGACTGGTATCTGGTCACCCAACTGAAGAACTTTGTGGCCGGTTATCGAGGCAAACATGCTGACGATGTCTACGGTCAGCAGATGGCTGCCATGGTAGGTGGCTTGGGCAATGAAACCGCCATTCTCAACGTTGTATCCTACATAAACACCCTGGAAGAACGCTAACCCCCTGTTTATTGGACAATTTTTCTGCAAACTTGGTCTTATAGGGTGCGATGGATATACTGCTACAGCGGTAAGTCTCATCGAGGGCCTGTATGTCACCAGGGGCTGACGATTCAGGCACGTGAACCACGCAACCAAACTTGACCAGCGCATTGAACCTGGTGAACAGCTCAAGTAGCTGTGCCAGCGCTTAAGAATCGAACCGCGATAACAATAAGATTAGCTAAGTCAGGCGACCACCGGCTCGCGCCGAGGAGAAACTACCATGTCAATGTACGGCATTTTTAACCTCGTACTATTTGCTGCTTTATTAGGCTTCCTTTTTCAACTCTCCAAGATGGAGATGGGTCTGTCCCGGCGTGTCCTTGTAGGTCTGGTGCTGGGCAGTATCTTTGGTTTCTATCTGCAGCTGGTATTCGGCTTAACCGATCAGGCCACAGCCGAAACCCTGGAATGGACCAATGTTGTCGGAAATTCCTATGTGAATTTGCTGCGTATGATCATCATTCCATTGGTGCTAATCACCATGATGGCTTCGGTGTTGCGAGTCGAGGAAATCAAATCGCTGGGTAAAATTGGCGGCACAGTGGTAGGCATCCTGGTGCTCACTACGATGATCGCAGCCTCAATAGGTATTCTGATGGCTACCCTGTTCGGTCTCAATGCCGGAGAGCTTGCCAGCGGTGCCAGAGAGTTGGCACGGGCAGAGGTGCTGGAATCTCGCCTCGCTACGGATCGCAGCATCTCGCAGTTGCTTACCGGTATGGTGCCTAGAAATATTTTCGCTGATATGTCTGAGGCGCGACCAACTTCTATTATCGCAGTGGCGATCTTCGGCATGCTTGTTGGGGTCGCGGCGCTACTCGTGAGCGAGGAAGATAAGGAGCATGGATCGCGCATCAAGTCCTTCGTCGACACGACCCAGGCTGTCATCATGCGACTGGTAAAGCTGGTTATCAGCTTGACCCCTTACGGTGTGATGGCGCTAATGACACGTGTAATAGCGACGACAGACGGTGGTGCAATTATCACGTTGATTAGTTTTGTGATTGCTTCATATATCGCTATCGGGCTGATGTTCCTTGTGCATGGCTTATTGATTGCCTTCACCGGCGCCAATGTCCGGGAATATTTTCAAAAGGTCTGGCCGGTGCTGACCTTCGCGTTTGCAACCCGTAGCTCGGCGGCAACGATTCCATTGACCATTCGCGCCCAGATTGAAGAGCTGAAGGTGCCTCCGCCCATTGCCAATATTTCCGCCTCTTTTGGTGCCACTATCGGCCAGAATGGGTGTGCGGGTCTTTACCCTGCAATGCTGGCAGTTATGGTTGCACCCACAGTGGGAGTCGATCTGGATATTGGCTTTATCGCCAGTCTGCTGGTGGTTGTGGCCATCGGCTCTTTTGGAATCGCCGGCGTTGGTGGCGGAGCGACTAATGCAGCTCTGGTGGTTCTACCAGCCATGGGTTTTCCAGTGACTGTTGCCGCGCTGCTGATTTCCATTGAGCCATTGATTGATATGGGGCGCACAGCACTCAACGTTAATGGTTCCATCACCACCGGCCTGTTGACCAACCGGTTCCTGGGCGATGAGGTTGAAGATACCCTGCCTGATATGGCTGCTCAGGGCTTGCAGGAAAACTAATACTGGACAGTGAATTTCACAAAAACGGAGAATTAAAAACCATGGGAAAGAATACGATTATTGGACTGCTGACAGTTGGCTTACTGGGCGTTGCTGCAGTTGCAAGCGCGCAAGAGATCACGCGATATAACGAAGGTAACTATTTCTACACTTCAATCACAATCCCACCTGGTGCTGAGACCATGTACCTGTCAGGGTCTGGTGCAAGGCCAATGGCGGACGGTAGCTGGGGTGACATGAGGCAGCAGACGGTAAACACGTTTACCCGCTTCAAGCAGACTTTGGAAGAGCAGGGCTGGTCGATGTCAGATATTGTTCAGGTTCGGGCTTTTGCTGTTGCGGGTGACGACGGACTGGATTTCGCAGGCTTTAACGAAGGTTATGCCGAGTTCTTTGGCACGGCGGACAATCCCATGAAGCCAGTGCGTTCATTCGTAGAGATCAAAGACCTGGTTGTCGAGGGTTGGCTGGTGGAAATTGAGATACGCGCAGCGCGTATGCCAGACTGATCTCGCGCTTTAGGACCTTTAATTAGGTCGAAGCAAGTCAAAAAAATCGGCTTAGCGTAAACGCGGGCCGATTTTTTTTGCCTCAGATTTGCCGAGCAATGCTAAAGTGAGGCATGGCTCGTAATCCAAATAGCTTCAAGGAGAAACGCGGGCGCATGCGGGCTTTGGGTGAGCTGGCCCCGCGCTTTCGACTGGTGCTGGGGCCGCAGTTTAGTCGCTCGAGCAAGCTTAAGCTGCGATTACCTTTCCGAAGGTCCAGGCGCGCGATCCTCATTTCCGGCGTGTTTCTTATCGTTTTCTCCTATCCCCTGCTAGAAATTCTGGGTTCGACAACTGGTAACTATGATGGTGAATTGTTTTCACTGGTCTCTGTTCTGTTCACGATTTTCTGGAGCCTGGGCTGGTCGGTAGGCGTTTTTATATTGGCTCTGGTGTTTCTCGCCCTTAGCTTTGGCAGGGAAACTCTGGAAATCAATGAAGACAATGTCAGATTATTGGTTGGACTGCCCGGCATCGGCTTTGGCATTGACTATGGCGTAGACTTGATCCGGAATCTAAAAACCCAGTCACCGGATGCAGCAACTGGCACTGGTTGGCGTGGCGATCACCTTGCGTTCGAGTTTGCCGGAGACAAGATTGGCTTTGGCTCTGCCATCACTGCAACCCGAGCGGGCGAAATTCTTGCTGCGATGAAGACGATGCTACCCGCACATGCTGATCCATTGCCGGAATTGAAATTCCCTGAATTAGAAACCTCTGCTTCAAACGAAAAATATGCGAGCCTGACAGGGAAGGACTCGGCGCAGCGCGAAGCTGAATCGACTGCGCTGTCCACTGGTCACCTTAAACCGCGTTCGAAACTCTCGGCACTAGCCCTGATGATAGCCAATCTGATTCCATTGCTGGGCGTGCTGGTCTGGGACTGGCGCATCGGCGACATCATGCTGTTGTATTGGGCGGAGAGCGCTGTAATTGGTTTCTACAATCTGCTGAAAATACAGCGTGTAGCAGGCTGGGGTATCGTCTTCTTTGGTCCTTTTTTTATCGGGCACTACGGCGGCTTCATGGTCGGCCACCTGTTGTTTATTTACGGCTTCTTCGGGGACAATTTTTCGAATAGCAATGATGTTTCGGTCGCGCAGCTGCTGCTCGACTTTCAGGGTTTGGCGCCAGCCTTACTTGGATTTTTTATCAGTCATGGTGTTTCCTACTTCACCAACTTTCTCGGTAGGCGCGAGTATCTTGGAATAGAGGTCGCTGCGCAGATGGGGCAACCCTATCGCCTATCATCATCATGCATGTGACCATAATCTTTGGCGGCTTTCTGGTGATGGCATTCTCATCCGCCTTGCCAGCTTTGTTGCTGCTGATTGCCTTAAAGGTAGGCGCAGACTTGAAAGGGCATTTCGCTGAACGCGTCCGCTGAAAAAAGGTGAGCACTGACTGCTCAAGAGCTCGTGCTGTCGATATTTGCCGAGGGAATTGTTACCTGTTGTCGGCTGCAGTCGCTGCGAAACCACGGCGCTCAAGGTGATGCCCCTGCTCATGCCGCCGTGGCTAGGGGATAACAACGCTCGTTTGGATTTGGTAATCGCCGAAATCATTGGTGGAAAAACTGGTGGCACCCATCCAATACGTGCCGGGCGACAGCGAGGCCTCTATTCTGGAGTTGGTCGAGAACCCGGAATCATCGTTACGCAGAAATACAGACCCCAACTGCTGGTCGGATAAAACATCGACCACTAACAGTACAGTGTCTACCAGGCTTGATGTCAGGTCGATTCGCAGCGTGACGGTCTCTGTGACTTCGAACTGGTAGATATCGATGAACTTGTTATCGAACTTCTGGTCATTGGATCTCAGTGCACCCTTGATTAAAGGGTTAGGGTTAATTTCCACATCGATCCCATAGATCGATCTAAATGTTTTGAAGGATGAATTCTCGCTGGCAGTTTTGGCATTGACAGTGAGATTGTAGGAGCCGGTATCCGCTGCGGTCACTGAGGTTACTCCTAACCAGTATGATCCGGCTGCAATAGGCTGCTGCAGGTTTGCGTTGGAGCTTCCGGCCAGATTCTCATCGCTTGCAGTGGAGCCAGGTACCAGCTGTTGGGTTGAGGTTATGCGGGCCAGGATCAGCGCGGGATCAAACTGCAGGGAGCTGAGCGAAACAGAAATTTCTGAATCGTTCTCGAAGGTGAGTTGATAGACATCGATGAATTTGTTTTCCAGGCTTGCGTCCGACGTGACCAGGGTGCCAGCAAAATTGATAACGTCATCGGGTCCGGAAAAACTTGTCTTACCAGGGAGTTTGATTGGTATGTCATAGATCGATGGGGTAGAGATTGTGCCGCCATAAATGAAGTTGGCGCCATTAATGTCGTCTGGTTGTAAGGTGGCAACATTGCTCGCGAATGGCTGCATGATGGCAATTGCAGATGATTCGTGATCCAGGCCGAGTGCGTGGCCCAACTCATGCAGTGCGACTCGCTCAAACTCGCTGGTTTGTGGCAACAGCGGACCGCTATAGATATCCCAGTTCTCGTTGGCATTGAACACGATATCGGCCTCCACAATATCCTTCTTGCCAGTGCAGCCTGGATTTGTGCAGCTCAAGGTGGTGAGAGTGATGGCAAGGACATTGCTGCCAAACTCGGTACCGCACCTGCTATCGGCAAAGCCCACGCCACCGATGCCATTGCCGAGTGCGCCCGTGTTTTGGCCAGCGCAGGGATCCCCGCCCTGGTCCTCCGCAACGAAATTAAAGTTGGTCGCTGTGGTCCATGCAGCCATGGCGCGTTTGAATGCTGCGTCCCAGGTTTCACCGCTAGGGGCAGTACCAGGGATACCTACAAAGAAAGTAGCAGAGGCATCAGGCCAGGCGTTATCAGATGCTTCGAACGCCAGTAAATCCTGGCTGAAGAACGCCAGCATAAGGATCAGAGTATTGGCTCTGAACAATATTTAGTTCTCAACAAGTGTGCGGATTCGGGCCTTGAAGTCTTCTACTGTCATGGCTCGATCAATCAGCAGGGGGCTGGCTTCTGTCACTATGCCTGTGGCTGGATCAGAATCGCCATCTATGATTGCCAGTGGGCGCTTGATGGCGCGTGGGATGGTTGCCGTGGGCATAACTTCCGTTACGGGCATTCGGTCGACCGTACTCATGCGGCGCTCGCCTTCGTCGTCATTGATGATGTAATGTCCTTGCGACCAGCCAATCAGAGGATTGATGAGATCGCGGCTAATGGATTCCACGAAGTAAATACCTTCTTCATCAAGTGCCGGCATTCGCAGGCCGCTCACTTCCATCACCTGGCCATTCAGAGTACCGCCTGTGAATTTAAGCTCCAGAAATTGCTCTGAGAAACTGCCCTTGACCACATCTCTGACTTCAAAAGTGACATAAGTCACCACCATGCCGGCAGCGTTCTCCTGGGTGTTGTGTTGAATCACCTGGCCCTCAAACACCAATTCAGCGCCCTGGGCCACCGCATCGATATCCATACCCAGGATGGTCGTTGCATGGACTGCAATGGGAAGCAGTTGCAGTAGCACCGAAAGCAGCGCGGTCCTGCGCAGTCGAACGGTATTAAAATGGTTAAGCATGCAATTTACCTCAGGAACTGCCGAGACTGCTCTGGCAGCATTGGTTGAGAAGTATAGGGTAGCCCTTTCTACTAAGACAGCGAACCGGCCCACATTCTTCCACCAACTGTGCGTTTATTTGGTCAACCCGCCTGTTAGTCTGCAAAGCAGCGGGATTATCCCAATTGCTTGAGATAGCCATTCTCTTAATAACGCATAGCTACTGAAAAAGGATGACAAGCCTGACGATGTGTCGAATGCTGAGACTGCGGTTCAGAACCTTGCTCTAACAATACTGCATTGCTGCAGGTGTTACTGGAAGAAACGGATATGGGGATAGTTGGGGCTAAGCACGTGATATTCAGGTAAATTCTAGAATAGTCCCCCGCCAGATAGTATGCTCGGGGTTTAGCCCAAGATACAGAATCACAGCATTTCCCTGTCAGGCGAGCAGTTTGGATCATAATAACTAGAATGCAGTCTAATCATTTTGCCAATATCCTTTCCGGCAGTCTTATTGCCCTGGTGAACATTTCAGTCGCTGTCTCAGTTGCTGCGTTGTTATTTGCCCAGACTGATCCACGCCTCATGGTGCCCGGTATTGCTATTTTGCTGATTGGCACCCTTATTACCGGTCTGGGGGGTTCCTTATTCAGCCATTTTCACGCGGTAATCTGTTCGCCCCGCAATGGACTGGTGCCTGTATTTGCAGTAATGGTAACTGGCATCTACGCCAGCTTTGGCTCGGAATATTCGATCGCCGCTGAAGCCACAATCATTGCAGCGTTCATGGTAACAACCCTGGTGACCGGTTTGTTCCTGGTGTTGCTGGGGCGTCTAAAGCTAGGCAATCTGGTGCGCTATATACCCTATCCTGTGACCGGTGGTTTCTTTGCCGGTATCGGCTACATCTTCGTGCAAGGCGGGATCACGGTTGCTGCCAGTCAGGAAGCCACTCTGCAGGCTTTCGGCAATGAGGAATTTCGCCAGTTGGTGACACCTGCTGCTATCCTCGCTGTATGCCTGATCAGCGGCAAATATTTTCGCGATAATCGCTTTTCTGTGCCGGGCATCCTGCTCCTGTCCTTGCTTATCTTTTATGGCATGCTCTACTTCTCCGGAATTTCTCGCGAGGAGGCCGCGGCGGATGGTCTGCTGCCGTTGATCGAGTCTACCGGAACACTGGTGCCGATTTTCCATCTCGACTACTTCGCTCAAATAAACTGGATTGCGATTTCAGATCAATTGGGCGGTATTGTCGTGGTCGCCTTGCTGTGCTCGATGATGTTGTTACTGGATGTTTCCGGCATTGAACTGATCGCCCGTGATGACCTCAACCCGGATCACGAGCTGCAGGTGATGGGCTACGCCAATATCATAAACAGTTTCTTCGGTGGCTTTCCTGGCGTCCACGATGTCTCAGACACTGCACTGGTGGATAGACTCGGCGGTAAAGATCGGCTCACTGGTTTCGTTTATGCCATTCTAGTTGGCGCCGCGATTCTGGCCGGCGCCGAATTCATGGAAATCGTACCTACTTTTATTCTCGGTGGCTTGCTGATCTATGTAGGGCTTGAGTTTTTGGTCGACTGGTTGTGGAAGGCGAGGGACGAACTGCCTTTGTCAGACTACGTAGTCGTTCTTATCATTCTCGTTGTCATCATATTTTCTGATATTTTGCAGGGCGTGGCCTTTGGCTTCTTTGTGGCGATTATCCTGTTCGTGGTTAATTATTCGCAGCTCAGTGTCATCAAGATTGAGACCAACGGTAGTGATCATGCTTCCAACGTAGACCGTGATCTGGAAACCCGGGAATTACTTAACAAGGAAGGCAACAGGATCCTCATCCTGATACTGCAGGGCTTCATCTTCTTTGGTACTGCAGACAAACTCATCACAGCGATTCGAGAGCGCATCATGGATGGCGACAATAGTCGCTTTGATTTCCTTGTTTTGGATTTTCATCATGTGAGCCAGCTAGATACATCAGCTATTGTAACCTTTGCCAAATTGGCACAACTCAGCGAAAGAATAGGCTTCCACGTGGTCATCAGTGGTGCCGATGAAAAGTCAATGAAGCAGCTGGTCAAGCACAAGTTTTTTACTATCGGTGAGCATCAATGGGAGCGTAACTACAAGGAGCAGGTTGAAACCGCAGTAGACTGGTGTGAGCGGCGCATTCTTCTAGACATGAACCGCAGCGACGAGGACTACAACCTCGAACTGGCTGATGTATTGCGGCGCATTGCTTACGAAGAAGCAGACGTCAAACTGATGTCAGAATACTTCAATGTTGAACGCCGAGTGGCAGGCGAATATCTGTTTAGTGAAGGAGACAAGGGTGAGAGCCTGTATTTCGTAGGCTCTGGTACGGTGGTGGTTCTGCAAATTCCCAACCAGCAAGAACAGATTCTGCGCAAATACAAGGCCGGTGCGATTCTCGGCGAGATGGCTATTTATACCGGCGAGAACCGAACCGCCAGCGTGCGTATCGAGAAGGATTCAACCCTGTTCCGTCTCGATAAGGATAAGCTCGAATCCATGTCTCGAAAATTTCCTGCATCAACCGCCGCGCTTCACACCTATATCGTTAAGGTACTGTCGGAACGCCTCAGTCGTGCCAACCGAAATCTGAGTCGCTACATTTAGCGATTCCATGCTGGCGACTTCCTCGCAGGCTAAGCTGTTATTGACTTGGTGTTCACTGCAACGATAAGACCATGTTGTGGTCTTGGGGAGATTCAGAAAGTGGGGTTTTCTACCGGAAGCAGGACAACTGGCACCATTTCACTGTACTGAAACCAGTCGCCGTCTATCCTGGCGATGCCGTCGCCCGCCTCGTTCATACGTGTGGTGCCGGTGAACTCTAGATCCAGCCTGGGGATGCGAATGGTAATTCGGCGTCCATCCACCATCACCGTATCTGCCGGCATACCGTATATACCGAGCCCGCTGCTGGTCAGTGAAGCGGTGAAGTCCTCACCGTTCATGCTGAAGGTAAAGGCCAGGTTCATATTGTCACGGCCAATTACCAACGGCCCTTCCCAGGATCCTACTAAAGTTTCTCTCGCCGATTCCTGTGACCATGTCAGGGAGGCATAAATGATGCCCACGGTAATCAATAATGTTTTCAGGGTGAATTTCATGACTGTCATGGTAATGCAGCTCAACGACTAACTGCAAATGCCTCGGCCGCGTCAATTGGACCGAAGATCAGCTGATTCTGGGGAAACCCGGCAATTTGAAAGTCTGGTCAATTGGGGTTTTGCCAAAGCAGAGAGAGATGGGACAATACCGTCAAGATATCGCATTCCCGCAACAATTTCGCATTCAGAATAGAGTCATTGCAATGGATCAGGAAATCGAACAAGTCACCGAAATCTATAACATGATCACCGCCTACCTGGTGACCTATAGTTTTCAAATTCTGGGGGCCGTAGTCGTCATGGCGCTTGGCGTCATGCTGGGCAGAAAACTGTCTGATATGGTCTATGGCGTTGCCGACAAGAAAGGCATTGATGTGACCCTAAGTCGTTTCTTTGCCAACTGTGCACGCATTGCCATCATCGCAGCTGCGGTCATGATTGCACTGCCGAAGCTGGGCATCCAGGTTACCCCATTCCTCGCCGCAATCGGTGCTCTCGGTCTTGGCGCTGGTTTGGCCATTCAGGGCCTGCTCTCCAATTATGGTGCCGGTCTCAGCATCATCCTGACGCGACCCTTCGTTGTGGGCGACACCATTCGGGTGCGGGGTGTGTGGGGCGTTGTGAAAGAGGTCACCCTGGCCTTTACGGTGCTCACCAACGAAGATGAGGAAATGATCACTATTCCCAATCGTCATATCATCGGAGAGATCATTCACAACTCCCAATGCGATACCGTGCTCGAGTTGTCGGTAGGCATTGCCTATCAAAGTGACACTGCAGCGGCCATTGAAATCATTCGCGCTGCCCTGAGCGATGTCGAAGGGCTCAGCCAATCGAGAGCCGTGCAGGTTGGCATTGATGGTTTTGGTGACAGCGCCATCAACATTGGCATTCGCTGCTGGGTGCGAACCGAGAAGTTTTATGAGGTTAAGTTCAGCTGTAACCAGAAACTGCAGGATGCGCTGACAGCCAACAATATCGCGATTCCGTTCCCCCAGCGCGAAGTGCGCATGCTGGCTGACGCGGTGTGACTGGTAAATTCGTGAGTGCAAAAACATGATGAGGAGAGGCAATGGAATATCTACCAGCCGTAGAGATTGAGTATCCAAAGGGAGAGTCGATAAATGCTGCCATCATCTGGCTGCATGGCCTGGGAGCGGATGGCAATGACTTTGCGCCTATCGTGCCGCAACTGGATCTACCGGCCGGGCTCGGTGTCCGCTTTGTTTTTCCCCACGCGCCATCCATACCGGTGACCATCAATAACGGCTTTGTGATGCCCGCTTGGTATGACATCAAGCAACTGGACGTGGATCGTCATGTTGATACGGATCAGCTGAAGCAGTCTGCTAGCTGGGTCCACGACCTGATTGACCGGGAGATAGAGCGGGGAGTGCCCAGTGAGCGCATTATCGTGGCAGGGTTTTCCCAGGGAGGGGCGGTGAGCTTTGAAGCGGCGCTCACTTATCCCAAAACTCTTGCGGGAATCATGGCGCTGTCCACTTATTTCGCCACCGCCGACAGCATAGAGATCAACCCAATTCAGAATACTCTGCCTATCATGATCGGCCATGGCAGTCTGGACCCGGTGGTAACGGAAGCGCTGGGTCGTAAGAGCGTGGCTACCCTCCAGAATCTCGGATTTAACCCCGAGTATTTTGTGTACACCATGGAGCACGCGGTATGTCCCCAGGAGATCGTTGATATAGGGGCGTGGATAAGTCGTACCCTGGGCGCTGCGCCTTAGACTCGCTGAACTGGCACTAAATTACCGACCCATGGACCGCGAAATCTGAAAAACCGTGGTTGACCTTAGAGTTAACTCTAAGTTTATACTTTGCCGCAATTGTAGTTTTTCGCGAAGGAACGGTGAATATGCTGAAAATCAGCGAACTGGCGGCCCTGACCGGCCTGTCCGCTCATACTATCCGCTTCTATGAGAAGCATGGACTGATCGAGGCGAGTAAGCGCAGTGACTCCGGCTATCGCTATTACAGTGATGCTGACGTCAAGCGGGCGGAATTTGTTAAATCCGCGCGCAATATTGGCTTCTCTCTGGATGACATTGGTGTGTTGCTTTCTATTCGGCTGGATAAACAGAGCCACAGCTGTCAGGAAGTGACTGATATTACCCAGAACAAGCTGGATGAGGTCAACGAGCGCCTTTCCGAATTGCAGGCCATGCAGCAGACCCTGGAACGCCTGCTGGAGAGCTGTTGCGGCGGGCCGGAAAATGCCACCCATTGCTCCATCATTGAAGCCTTGGATGGGGGCGATGTGACCGTTACAAGGAGGGCCAGTTAATGGACCTGTTAAGCATCTTTTGGAATCTGGTGATTGAGAGTGCCCCATGGCTACTCATGGGTTATTTATTGGCGGGCATCATAAAGCAAGTAATCCCCAGCAGTTGGGTCGAGAAGCAGCTTGCCAAGCCCGGGCTCGTATCAATCGTGAAAGGGGCCTTTATTGGCGCCCCGCTTCCCCTGTGCTCATGTGGAGTCATTCCAACAGCACTGGCGATTCGTAAGGCCGGTGCATCAAAAGGTGCCACGTCTTCCTTCTTGGTGGCGACGCCAGAGACTGGTGTCGATTCAATATCTTTTTCCTACGCGGTGCTGGGTCCTATTTTCGCCTTGGCGCGACCAATCGGGGCACTCACTAGCGCAATCGTTGCCGGTATCCTGGTGAATGCCTTTGACAAAGAAGACGAGCATGTTGATGAGGTCGAGGCGACTTGCGGCAGTTGCTGCAGCAAGAAGTCGGCTGGTGTGGAGGAAGCACCTGCCTTGAACAAACGCCTCGTGTCAGCGGTGCAGTACGGATATGGCCGTATGATCTCTGATACGGCAAAGTGGCTGGCGATTGGCCTGGTGGCCGCAGCAGTGATTACGGCTCTGGTGCCCCAATCGTTTTTCCTGCAGTGGGGCGATGGCGTAATGGCGATGATTATCATGGTAATCGTGGGTCTGCCCATGTACATCTGCGCTACTGCCTCGACTCCCGTCGCCGCCAGTCTGTTGTTTGCTGGTATCTCCCCTGGGGCGGCCCTGGTGTTTATGCTCACCGGCCCTGCCACGAACCTGGCAACTATGGGTGTAATCAAGGAGCAGCTGGGATTGAAGTCCCTGGGTGCGTATTTGGTCGCTGTCATTGGCACGGCGATCGCAGCTGGTCTGCTGCTGAACGCTGCCTATGATGCCTTTGCCTGGCCCTTACAGCTGTCCATGGCCGAACACGGTGACGGTTATCCGCTCTGGCGTCAGCTTGCTGCCATTGTGTTGGTCGGGCTGATAGCGCGGGTTTGGGTCCAGCCCCTTTTCATGAATAGTGGCAATCTGGGACAGTCCGCAGAGTCCCAGGCGATAGAGCAAAACTGAGGCAAACATTGCGCTTAAGTCGCGCCTGGCCTGGCGAGTTGAGCGACTATCCGGTGATCTTGATCCAGCTTGAAGACGAAGTCAGCGCTGGCTGGCAAGGTTGCCAGACCATGTCGGGTCAGTCGCTCGAAATGCTGAATGAAACGGCTGAGTTGCTCGGTGCCCATGATGCCTGATAGGTCCGACCCTCCAGACTCCTGTCGACTTTGCTTAAGCTTCTCTTCCTGTAACCCACGCCAGGCATAGACCTGCTCAAACGAGGGTGCTTGCAGCATCATCATGATGTCAATGCGGGAAAAAAGTGGGACATAGTCAGTGGCCAGGGCTGTATTCACGTAGCGCCGCCAGCTGCCCTCCGGATCTGACTGGGCTTCCAGTTCATTGATGGGCTCGGACAAGTTGCCCTCGGCTTCAGGGCCCACTCCAATAAACCATCCTTCCAGGATCACCAGATCTACTGTCCCATTCACGAGTGGCCAATGCTGTTTGGGCGCTGGGTTGTCGGTAGCCTTGTCGAAGCGGGGAATAGAAGCAGCCTCAGTCATCTCTGAGTTCAGCAGTCGACCCAGGCATTCATGCAATGCCCTGGTGTCATGGGTACCTGGTACACCCCGAGTCGCTAACAGGGGATGGACCTCCCTGGCGAGGATTTGTCTGGCAGCTTTGGACAAGTAAAAATCGTCTATCGAGAGCTCAACGACTCGCACACCAGCTTCCCGGCAATAATGGGACAGGAACCTCGACAGCGTTGACTTGCCGGTGCCCTGGGCGCCATTAATGCCGATAAAAAGCGGTTCGCTAGCGTCGCTGTTACAGCGCTCGATTAGTTCAGCCGCCAGCGGAACAAACCAGTGCTCAGCGTCTTCGCCATAAGCATGGGGCAGCTGCTCGGCGTGGAGAAAATCTTGAATAAGCTGTGGATTCACGTTGGGTTAGTCGTTGACGAGCTGTTGATGGAGTGATGTTACAGCGCTAGCTTGGTCAGGTTCAATGAAGCGGTAGGGATGTCAGTTACGGCTGTGTTAGCATCCATCAAAATCTGAAAGCGTAACCAATCACACACGCACTTTTTAACTGGATTGGTCGCGTTGCCCGCTGCTCGCTGAGTCTTAACGTGTCTAACCTGGTTCCTGAACAGCCCATCGTTGTGTCGCCAACGCTTGCTGCCACTATCGGCCTCGCCGAGGCTGTCATGTTGCAGTCCCTTGCCGAGTTGATCAAGCATCGTGGACAACAGCGAGCAACGGATTCATCCCTGCGTTGGCTGCTCCTGGAGGACAGTGAGCTGTCTGGGCTTTTTCCGTTCTGGTCTCTTACTGAATGTCAGCAAATCAGGTCAAGCCTGGAGAATCTCGGCATCATTAGACTGGAGCGCTCCCGGAGTACACAGGGCGCTCGAGAAAAGGCAGCGAGCTGGATAGCCATCGACGAGCAGCCCGTCTCAAATTCTGTTCTAACAAATTCTGTATCGAAGCAGGCGCAACCGCAGCCCACCAGAATGCCAGTTCCCGACCGTCCCAGCGCCCAATCTAACCCAATTACCGATCCAGGAATTCAGGGGGCAGCTGCTATTCCTGAGTCGAGGAACTCAGCCCATCTTATCCCGGTTGACTGGCAGCCTGATGCCAATTGGATTCGCCTCGCCAAACAGCACGCTATTCCTGACGAATTTATTCATAGCCTGGTGTCTGAGTTTGTGAGCTACTGGCGCGACCGCGGGCAGGCCAGGTTTTCCTGGGGTAATGCGTTTTACAAACATGTATTGAAAGAATGGCGGCATGAGCAAACCCGTAAGGGTGCCCATGAACTAGCCAGCACCATGTCACCACAGTGGCAACCCAGCCTGGATGCGCTGGAAATTCTGGAGAACGCGGGAATCAGCGGCAGCTTTATTGAGGATGCGGTTGCAGAATTTGTTTTGTACTGGCGTGAGCGCGGTGTCGTTCATGGTGCCTGGAATACGAAGTTTATTGAACACATCAGACGCCAGTGGGCGAAATACACTGCATCGTTTGGACGCGATGATACGCCCAGGCCTATTCTGGACGGCTGGCAGCCGAGTGCCGATTGTTTTGAAATTTTACAGCTCGCTGAAATTGACGAGGAATATGCCCGTAGCAGAGTGCCCGAGTTCGTGATGTACTGGAAAGACAGCGGCCAGGCGAAAGCCTCCTGGAATACAGTCTTTTTGCAGTTCATAAAACAGGATTGGGCCCGCCGCCTTAAGCAGGTCGGCAATGACGAGACCGTATATGGAGAAGATAAAACCCTTGCTGGATCGAACCAGCAAAAAATTAGAGAAAAGTTCGAGCGCATCGCTGATCGAAGCTGGGCCGACTGAATCGCGTAGCGGGAATCAACCCGTTGAGGCAGTGGCAGAACCTGCAGACGGCTACCAGTCCGAGTCAGCGCCTGACCACGTGGATGCCATTAATCAAATCTTTGCTGAATTTGAGTTCGCCTACCATAACCAGTACCACAAGGCGTTTGCCAACGCAGAGAGCCTGGCGATAGCGAAAAAGTACTGGTTAAGCTCGCTGGAAAATTATCTGCCGACACAGATCGTTAAGGCCGCCAAGAAGGTGATTCGTAGCCAGGACTATTTGCCCTCAATTGCTGCAGTGGTCAGAGCCTGTGAGGAGGGCTTCGACCTGTTTGGCTTGACTGCACCACGCGCTGCCTATGTCGAGGCTTGTTCAGCGCCTTCCCCGAAACGGGAGCAGCGCTGGAGCCACCCGGCTGTCTACCTGGCTGGGCAGGCAACTGGATGGTACACCCTGGCTAATGAGGCCGAGGCGGTCGCCTTTCCACGCTTTGAATACCACTACGGCGAACTGTGCCGGCGCGTGATGCACGGCGAAGATCTAAACCTGCCCGTGCCCGAGGCCCTGCCCGAGAGAACCGAGCGTCCGCTGAGTGCAACGGAGCGACGCGCACGCATTGCCAAAATGAAGAAGGAGCTTGGCCTCTAGTCAGGCGTCCAATTTCTTGTATTTGATGCGGGTTGGCTGGGTATCGCCGACTCGTTTCTTGTGATCGGCTTCGTAATCCGTGTAGTTGCCTTCATGCCACACCACCTGGCTTTCGCCTTCGAAAGCGAGAATATGGGTGCAGATGCGGTCGAGAAACCAACGGTCGTGCGAGACCACGATAGCGCAGCCAGGAAATGCCAGGATACCTTCTTCCAGGGCTCGCAGCGTCTCCACGTCGAGATCGTTAGTGGGTTCGTCCAGCAGTAGCACATTGCCACCTTTCTTTAGTAGCTTAGCCATATGCAGGCGGTTGCGCTCACCACCGGATAAATCCTTGACGAATTTTTGCTGGTCACCACCCCTGAAATTGAAGCGGCTGGCGTAGGCCCTGGAAGATATTTCGTAGTTGCCAATGTGCAGGATATCCTGCTCGTCTGACAATTCCTGCCACACAGTATTCTCACCATTTAGTTCATCGCGGCTTTGATCAACATAGGCGAGATTCACGGTCTCACCCAACTCTATGCTGCCGCTATCAGGTTGTTCCGTCCCCACCAACATGCGGAGGAAGGTAGTTTTACCTGCGCCGTTGCCGCCGATGATGCCGACGATGCTGCCCTTGGGCACTGAGAAACTGAGATCGTCGATGAGCACGCGATCGCCGAAGCCTTTGCACAGGTGATTCACCTCGATAACTTTGTCACCAAGACGCTCACCTGGTGGAATGTATAACTCCTGAGTTTCGTTGCGCTTCTGGAAGTCTTTGGAATTGAGCTCTTCAAAGCGCGCAATACGCGCTTTGCTCTTGGACTGGCGGCCCTTGGGGTTGGCGCGCACCCACTCCAGCTCCGACTTGATGGTGCGCTCACGCGCGGCCTCCTGCTTTTCTTCCAGCTCCAGGCGCTTTTCTTTCGCTTCCAGCCAGGTGCTGTAGTTGCCTTCATAAGGAATGCCGTGGCCGCGGTCCAGTTCCAGGATCCACCCGGCGGCGTTGTCGAGGAAGTAGCGATCGTGGGTGATAGCCACGACGGTGCCCGGGTATTCTTGCAGGAAGCGCTCCAGCCAGGCCACGCTTTCGGCATCCAGGTGGTTGGTGGGTTCATCCAGCAACAGCATATCCGGCTTGGAGAGCAGCAGTCGGCACAGGGCGACCCGGCGCTTCTCTCCGCCTGATAGGTTGGCCACCTTGGCGTCCCACTCCGGCAGACGTAGAGCATTGGCGGCAATGTCGAGGGTGCGTTCGATTTGCCAGCCATCGACGGCGTCAATTTCATTCTGCAGGGCGCCCTGACGTTCCAGCAGCGTATTCATCTCATCTTCTTCCATGGGTTCCGCGAACTTGTCGCTGATCGCATTGAACTCATTGATGAGATCGATGGTTTCCTTGATGCCTTGTTCTACATTTTGCCGGACTGTAAGTTCTTCATCCAGCTCGGGCTCTTGCGGCAGGTAGCCGATCTTGATCCCCGCTTGTGGCCGCGCCTCGCCATTAATTTCCGTGTCGATGCCCGCCATGATGCGGAGCAGAGTAGATTTTCCCGCGCCGTTCAGACCCAGCACACCAATCTTCGCGCCGGGGAAAAAGGACAGGGATATATCTTTAAGGATTTCGCGCTTGGGCGGGACTACCTTGCCGACGCGGTTCATGGTGTATACAAATTGAGCCATGCTAAAACTTCCGGGGTTGGTTACCGCAGCTTGCTCTGTGGCGAAAATAGAGGAGCTGCAGGTGGTCGATTAAAAGCGCGCTATTATGGCACAGCCTATCCAGCAACGCTGCCTTATCGCCGCCGCTGCAGTTGCCGCCAAAAACCCAAGATATTGACAGGGCATACCCAATATCTTGATGCTCTGAAGGCTGCCTTCGGTTAGAATAACGGCTTCAAAATTTCGGCCTGATTTACCCCTGCAATACACGGAGAATAGATGTTTAGAACCGATATCAGCCTCGCAGAATTTGATCCGGAAATCAGTGCGGCAATCGAAGCTGAGAAATCCCGCCAGGAACAGCACATCGAACTCATTGCTTCGGAAAACCACACCAGCCCCTTCATCATGGAAGTGCAGGGCTCAGTACTCACAAACAAGTACGCGGAAGGTTACCCTCGCAAGCGCTACTATGGCGGCTGCGAATTCGTGGACACTGTTGAAGAATTGGCCATTGCCCGAGCCAAGGAGTTATTCGGCGCCGATTATGCCAATGTGCAGCCGCATTCCGGCTCCCAGGCCAATGCTGCCGTGTATATGGCATTGGCCAAGCCCGGTGACACGGTTCTGGGGATGAGTCTTGCCGATGGCGGCCACCTCACTCACGGAGCGACCGTCAGCTTCTCTGGGCGGATCTACAATGCGGTTCAGTACGGCCTCAATAACGACACTGGAGAGATCGACTACGATCAGATAGCCAGGCTCGCCGAGGAGCATAAGCCCCGGATTCTTATGGGTGGGTTTTCAGCTTATTCACGGATCGTAGACTGGCAGAAATTTCGTGACATTGCGGACAGTGTTGGTGCCTATTTGGTAGTCGACATGGCGCATGTTTCCGGGCTGGTTGCAGCTGGCGTATACCCAAGCCCGGTCAATATCGCGGATGTCACCACGTCGACAACCCACAAGACCTTGCGCGGTCCTCGCGGCGGTATCATTTTGGCTCGCGCTAATCCTGAGCTGGAGAAGAAGCTGAATTTTTCCGTCTTCCCCGAGAGTCAGGGTGGACCCTTGATGCACGTGATTGCGGCTAAGGCTGTCTGCTTCAAAGAAGCCATGAGCCCTGAATTTAAGGAATATCAGAAGCAAGTGGTCAAGAACGCCAGGGTCATGGCCCAGGGTTTTATGGATCGCGGCTACGACATTGTTTCAAACGGCACTGATGATCACCTGTTTCTGTTGAGTCTGATCCGTCAAGGTATCACTGGCAAGGATGCGGACGCGGCTCTGGACGAAGCCAATATTACGGTCAATAAGAACGCCGTGCCTAACGACCCGAATCCACCGTTTGTGACCAGCGGTCTGCGCATCGGCACGCCAGCGATAACCACTCGTGGTTTCGTTGAAAGCGATTGTGCGGAGCTAACCGGCTGGATGTGTGACGTGCTCGATGACCTTGATAACAAGGCCGTCATCGCCGAGGTCAAGCAAAAAGTTCTGGCTCTGTGCGCCAGGTATCCTGTTTATCAGCAAGCCTGAGTAGTGAGCTAAACCATGCACTGTCCCTTCTGCGGCGCCATTGATACCAAAGTCATTGATTCCCGATTAGTTTCGGAAGGCAATCATGTGCGCCGACGGCGTGAATGTATTACCTGTGAAGAACGCTTCACCACCTATGAATCAGCTGAACTGGTGATGCCCCGAATCATTAAACAAAATGGCGTTCGCGAGCCATTCAACGAAGACAAGCTCTTCGCTGGCTTGAATAAGGCACTGGAAAAGCGGCCGGTCAGCATCGAGCGCGTCGAGGAAGCTGTGAACCATATCAAGGCGAATCTGCGCTCTACTGGTGAAAGGGAGATTCAGTCCCGCGCCGTGGGTGAGCAGGTAATGAGGGAGCTGCGGGAGCTGGATGAGGTGGCATTTGTCCGCTTCGCCTCGGTCTATCGTAGTTTCAAGGACCTGGCTGAATTCAGGGCTGAGATCGACAAACTGTCAAAAGACAACCCCTGAGCCTCTGCAGCTCACTGTTCCCAGCGAAGGGCTGAGTCCAAATCTGCTGTCTATTCTGCTAGAATCCCGCTCCTTTTCAATTATTGTCATAGCCGCCGCGCCATCGAGTCGCTGCAGCGATCAGCCGCCAAGGGATGCGGTTGTCGGAACTCATGCAACACAAACATAATACAGAGCTGGACGCGACCTTTCTTGACTGGCCAGTCCATATGCAGCGGGCACTGGATCTAGCAGATTCTGTGTTAACTGCTGCGCCTAATCCAAGAGTCGGCTGCGTGCTCGTACATGACGGCCAGGTCATATCCGAGGGTTGGCACAGTGCGGCTGGTGCTGACCATGCGGAAGTCATGGCGCTGACCAATGCCGGGCGAGATTCTCGCGGTGCCACCGCATTTGTCAGTCTTGAACCCTGTGCCCATCACGGGAAAACCGGCCCCTGCAGTGATGCCCTGATTGCGGCCGGTATCGCGCGGGTTGTTATTCCAATGCAGGATCCCAATCCGGAAGTTGCCGGTAAGGGCATTGCCAAGATGGAAGAAGCTGGCATTGAAGTCATTATGCTCCCTGATTTCGAGACAGCAGCCCGCCGTCTGAATCCAGGATTCTTTCATCGCATTGAACAGGGGCGCCCATTGGTTCGCATGAAGCTCGCGATGAGCCTCGACGGTCGTACAGCCCTTGCCAATGGCGCCAGTAAATGGATTACGGATGCTGCTTCACGGGCAGATGTGCAGCGGCTGCGCGCAGCCAGTAGCGCCGTTTTAACGGGGATCGGCACAGTGCTGACGGACGACCCTTCTCTCAATGTGCGCAGGGATGAGTTGGGGCTCAGCGAAGCACAGTTGCTGAGTAACGAGTTGAATCTGCAAGAGCCCCCGCTGCGTATTGTTCTCGATAGTGGGCGTCGCATGCCCGCAACTGCAAAGATGCTTGGTTTGGAGGGACAGGTCGTGGTCTATTCCACTGCTAGTGCCGATGATTCTGAATTGCGAGACAGCAAGAACGTTGACCTCAGAGTAGCAGGGTCTGGGGACAGAGTAGAACTTCAAACTGTGCTAGAATCTCTCGCCGCTGATTACCAATGTAATGATGTTTTGATAGAGGCAGGTCCCACACTTTGTGGTGCTTTTTTGCAAAGCAAGCTGGTTGATGAGCTAGTGGTTTATATTGCGCCCAAGCTTTTGGGTAGTGACGCTAAACCTCTGCTGGAACTCGTTGGCATTACGCAGATGTCCGGAGCGCCAGAATTTCAAATCGTCGAGACACAGCAACTGGACAGTGACGTCAAGCTGGTCTTGAAGCCCCTGGCAAATCCCAGATTTAATGAGTAGGCAAATAAAAGAGACAATGGTCAGTGTTTACAGGAATCGTTGAGAGCATAGGCAAGGTTGAAAGCCTGGCGCGCATTCAGGATGAGTGGCGTCTGACGCTTGCCGTCGGAGATCTGGATCTGAGCGATGTCAAATTGGGTGACAGTATTGCAGTGAGCGGTTGTTGCCTCACAGTGGTTGAGCTCAGCAACACTGGTTTCTCGGCGGACGTTTCCAATGAAACACTGCGATGTACAACGCTGGGGGAATTTAAGCCGGGCACCCGTGTTAATCTGGAAAAAGCGATGATGGCATCGGATCGTTTTGGTGGTCACATAGTAAGTGGTCACGTAGATGGGGTTGGGGAATTGATCTCTACCGCGAACGAAGGCAAGAGCATCAAGCTGGTGTTCGCTGCTCCCGAGAACCTGACGAAGTACATTGCCGCCAAAGGATCAATTTGTATCGACGGTACCAGCCTGACTGTCAATGAAGTCGAAGGTAAGCAATTCGCAATCAATATTATTCCACATACACAGGAAGAGACTGTGAGTGGCGCTTATCAGCCTGGGCAAAAAGTAAATCTCGAAGTTGACCTCATCGCACGCTACCTAGAGAAACTGTTCTCTGGCAGTGATGGCAAGCACGGAGACGGTCACGGTGTCAGTGAACAACTACTGGAGCAGCACGGCTTCAAGTAAAGCCACGCAGAATTTCCCATGAAGCTTAATTCAATTGAAGAAATTATCGACGATATCCGCCTCGGCAAGATGGTGATATTGATGGATGATGAGGATCGCGAAAATGAAGGCGACCTGATCATTGCCGCCGAGCGCGTGCAAACCGAAGACATTAATTTCATGGCAAAAAATGCGCGAGGCTTAATTTGCCTGACGCTCACCCACGAGCGATGTCGGCACTTGAAACTGCCGCTGATGGTGAACGAGAACAACACGCCTTACAACACGAACTTCACGGTCTCTATAGAAGCGGCTACTGGCGTCACTACCGGCATTTCTGCGGCCGATCGCGCGCGCACAATTCAGGTTGCGGTAGGCAGAGACTCCCAGCCTGAAGATATCGTTCAGCCCGGCCACATTTTCCCCATCATGGCGCAACCCGGTGGTGTGTTACGCCGCGCTGGTCATACCGAGGCTGGTTGCGACCTGGCCCGTCTGGCTGGCTATCAGCCCGCCGCGGCGATTGTTGAGATTATGAACGAAGATGGCTCAATGGCGCGCAGAGCAGATCTGGAGAAGTTCGCGGAGAAGCATGATCTCAAGATCGGCACCATCGTCGACCTGATTCACTACCGAATTGCCAATGAGCATACGGTAACGCGCACCGATACCTACGAGATGGAAACGGCCCACGGGCCTTTCACTGTGCACAAATTTGTGGATTCCATCAGCGGCAGTCTCCATCTGGCCTTTGTCAAAGGTGAGTTAGATGCCAATGAGCCGACGCTAACCCGCGTGCATATTCCCAATACGCTGAGAGATACCTGCGAAGTATTTAACGCCGAGCGCACTAGCTGGTCGTTTAGTAGCGCGCTGGCGCGGATTAGCGAAGAGGGTAAGGGCGTGGCTGTGCTATTATCAAGTGAAGACTACGGGCAGAATCTGGAGCAAACGCTTGCATCTGCCATGGCAGAGGGCAGCGAGACCGCTCAGCTGAATCGCGCTGGCAGTGATCTGACCATCGGTACTGGCTCACAGATACTTCGAGATATTGGCGTAGGCAAGATGCGGCTGTTGAGTTTTCCCGCTCGGTTTAATGCTATTTCTGGGTTCGATCTGGAAGTGGTGGAGTTTGTTGGTTTTAAAAAATAAACCAACACTAAAACGCATCAGGCGTTGCCTTAAATCCGGCGACGCAATCAAGAAACAACTAGACAGGTTTGGGCAATGAGTACTATTAAAACCATTGAAGGTGACTATCAAAACGCGAGTGCCCGCTACGGCATTGCGGTGGCTCGCTTCAACAGTTTCATCGTGGATCGACTGCTGGAAGGCGCTCTCGACGCACTGCAAAAGCACGGCGTCATGGATCGCGACATTACTATAGTAAAGGCACCTGGCGCCTACGAACTTCCGCTTGCTGCCAAGATGATGGTCAGTACCGGCGAGTACGACGGCATCATTGCACTGGGGGCAGTGATCAGGGGTGGTACGCCTCATTTTGATTATGTCGCTGGCGAATGTGTCAAAGGTTTGAGCCAGGTTGGCCTGGATGCTGGACTGCCTGTCACTTTCGGTGTGCTCACTGTGGATACTATTGAACAAGCTATCGAAAGAGCTGGCACCAAGGCTGGCAATAAAGGCGCAGAGGCGGCAATGACAGCTATCGAGATGGTCAGCTTGTCACGACAGCTTAAAGCCTGATCTCGCTCTCCAATTCTCTGCTAACTTCTATAATCAGGTAAGCCGGTGCGTAAGAAACCCCCACTAGCACGACGCCGAAAAGCGCGCCAACTCATTCTGCAGGCCTTATATCAGTGGCTGTTGACCGACTCTGAGCTGACAGACATCAGCAAACAGTTCCATGAGCAGAATCAAGGCAAGATCGACTGGGAATTTTTCGATGAGGTCTTGCCGGGTGTCCTTAAGTCGGTAGAAACTCTCGATAAACATCTCCACCCTATACTTGACCGCAAGCCTGAGGCATTAGATCCGATTGAAAAAGCGCTGCTCTATCTCGGCACTTATGAGCTGGCCAATCGTATCGATGTACCTTACCGAGTTGTAATCAACGAGTGTGTTGAACTCGCCAAGATGTTCGGAGCGACAGAGAGCCATAAATATATAAATGGTGTTCTGGACAAGTTGGCGCCGGAGTTGCGCGCTGCGGAATATGGGCGCAGATCCTGATTCAACTTGAGCTTCCCATCCACTGTGGGGCAAGTGCGATATCATGCAATCATGTCACTGTCAGAATTTGAGCTGATCGAACGTTATTTCAACTCTGCGTTTTCGCAGGGCCTGAGCCCGGGCATCAGTCTGGGAATCGGTGATGATGCCGCTGTAATTTCTCCCAGAGCCGGCCAACAAGGGTGTATCTGCACCGATGTGTTAGTTGCCGATGTTCACTTTCCAGCGGCTGCTGACCCCGCTGATATTGCACAGCGTGCCTTGCGAGTTAACCTTAGTGATCTCGCCGCCATGGGCGCCACTCCAGTTTGTTTTACCCTGGGCCTGACTTTACCTGCTGCGGATGAAAAGTGGTTGTCACGCTTCGCCGCAGGCTTGTTGGCGGCGTCCAACCGGTTTGACTGTCCCCTGGTTGGCGGCGATACCACTCGGGGTCCATTAAATATTGCGATTACGGTGTATGGTGAGGTACCGGTGGACGAAGCACTGCGCCGCAGCGGGGCCAGGGAAGGGGACAGTGTCTTCGTGACCGGCAACCTGGGTAAAGGCAGAACCGCGCTGGAGGCTTTGGGTCTTGGGAAAGGTGGCGACAATATTGATGAAATAGGAGCTTCCAAAGGAATTAAAAGAAGTGAATTGACCCCTTACCAGAAAAACTTCCTTCATCAGTGCTTCTATCAGCCGGAACCGCGCCTGGCTTTCGCAGCAGCAGCCCGTCAATATATTAGTAGTGCGATTGATGTGTCTGACGGTCTCTATGCGGACTTGGGTCATCTGGCCAGGGCGTCGGGGCAGGCTATGTATGTTGATGCTGCGGCGCTGCCATTCGCGGAGGCCGTTATTGCCCTCACTGATTCGGTGCAGCGACAAAGCGCAGCTCTGTTCGGCGGAGATGACTACGAAATCTGCTTCACAGCCGCAATCGATAGCACGCCCGCTCTTGAGGTAATTGCTGCAGAGTCAGATGTCGTGATTACTTGTATTGGTGAGGTCGCAGCAGGCACTGGAGTGACTGTACTGGATGATGGCAACATTGTAAGCATAGAAGGCAATCATGGCTTTGACCATTTCGGGGGCGCAGAAAAATGATCATACCCGCTGGCTTTAACAAGTCTAACCCTCTGCATTGGCTGGCCTATGGTTTCGGCAGTGGCTTTGCGCCAAAAGCTCCCGGCACCTTTGGAACGCTTGCGGCCCTTATTCTGTATCTGCCAATGACCCAGCTGCCTTTGCTAATTTACTGCGGGGTGGTGATGGTGGCGTTTATCGCTGGTATCTGGATATGTGGTCGTACTTCCGCGCAACTCGGGGTGCATGATCCGGGCGGTATTGTTTGGGATGAGTTTGTTGGTCTCTGGATTACCCTCATTGCCGTGCCAGGAGGTTGGTATGGAGTTGTATCAGGATTTGTGCTTTTCAGACTGTTGGATATTTTGAAGCCCTGGCCTATTAAATGGGCCGATAAACGCGTCGAGGGTGGCCTCGGCATCATGCTTGATGATGTATTAGCAGGTATAATAGCTTTCTTGTGCTTACATGGGGTCAGCCTGCTGCTGTTATAGCCTGTAGCAGCATCTGAGCTTCAGGCCAGATTTTATCGGGAACACAAAGATAAATCCGAAGTACACCAAGGCAATACCTGGGCATTTTCAGAGAGACTAGAGAGAGACAAGAGAGAAACTGTGTCAATTTCATATGTAGCTTCAGCAGCTCTCCCCACCCAGTGGGGACAGTTTACGATCCATGGTTTCGAAGACTCGGCCACCGGCAAAGAGCACGTGGCTCTGACCATGGGCGAGCTCAAACCCGGTGAGCCCGTTTTGTGTCGCCTGCACTCAGAGTGCCTCACCGGGGACTGCCTGTTCAGTCTGCGCTGTGATTGTGGGCCGCAACTGCAGTCGGCGATGCAGCAAATTGCTGAATCAGGTGCTGGGCTCATTCTCTATTTGCGCCAGGAAGGGCGTGGCATAGGTCTAGTGAACAAGATTAAGGCTTATGCGCTGCAAGATTCTGGCGCAGATACCGTTGAGGCCAATGTGCAGCTGGGTTTCAAACCTGATGGTCGGGAATACGAAATCTGCAAACCCATGTTGGATCATTTGCACGTCGATACCTTGAGGTTGCTTACCAACAATCCCCGTAAGGTGAATGCGTTGCAGGGGATGGGCATTGAAGTAAGCGAAGTAGTGTCGTTGCATACGGGAGCCAACCCGCACAATGAAGGCTACCTCGCTGTTAAAGTGAACAAGCTGGGGCACATGAAGTAACGGCGATCCCAAGCATTGCAATTTGGCCACTAATCCCCCAGTCACTAAATCTTAGCCACTAACCCCTAGCCACTAACCCCCCCTAGGCATTAAGCCCAGTTATCAGGTACTCGCCTTGTCTTCTTCCCACACGCTTACAGTAGACTTTCTTCGCCATGGTGAACCGCAAGGGGGAGATATTCTGCGTGGTCGCGTAAACCCTCGGCTCACTGAACTTGGCTGGAGGCAGATGCGCGGCGCTGCCGCATTAGATGTGCATCACCAGCCCGCCGAGCACACACCGAACTGGGATCGCATTATCTCCTCGCCATTGGAGCGCTGTCGCGAGTTCGCCGAGCGCACCGCTACGGTCTCTAACATTCCTCTGGAGATTGATGAACAGTGGCAAGAGATAGACTATGGCGACTGGGACGGTATGCCTATCGATGAATGGCGCCAGGTAGCCGCTGACCAGTTCCGGGCATTTCGTAAAGACATTACCGCGCTGGCGCCTCCCAATGGGGAGGACTTCATGAGCTTTAAAACCCGCATCCTCGACGCCTGGCAGGGGCTAGCTAATCTAAAGGAAAGCACACACATACTGATCGTCACTCACGGCGGGGTTATGCGGGTTATTTTACCGACCGTTTTAGGCATGCCGCTGAACCGCAGCTTTCCCCTGCATATTCCCTTTGCCTGCCTGAGCCGGATTGTTGTGGAGTGGGAGGAGGACAGGTTCTCCGCCAGTTTGCTGTTTCACAATGGTGCTGAATACGCAGGCGGTTGCGACAGCGACCAGAGTTAAGCTATGCGAGTTACAACTTATAGTGGATGGTCAAACGCTTATTGCAATATGCGTGTCGGACTAGGGCGCTGTGCGCGCGGAATCAATAAACTCGCACAGTTGGCGTGCGCCTAGCAGGGCCCTTGGGGTATGACGCTGCAGCAAATCCGGCGGGATGAAGTACAGGCTGTCATTTGTCACCGCTGTCAAGCTGGGCCAACTGCGCCAGCGATCGAGCCACTGCGGACGCTCTTCGTCCATACCGCTGGCAATAATCACATCAGGATTCCGCGCGAGCACTGCCTCCACCGAGACTTTCGGTGCCACCCTCGAAATGTCAGCGAAGACGTTGCGACCCCCGCATAGAGTAATGATGTCGTTGATCAGTTCGTTACCTCCTGCGGAGATCAAGGGTTGGTCCCAGACCTGGTAGAAAGTCGACACTGGTTCCCGCCAAGAATAGGTTTCACTGAGTGTGCGTAGCGCCTGCCTAAACGCTTCACTGGCCGCGGCAGCCACGGGCATGGCGCCTGTGAGCACACCCACATTGTCCAGGTGATCGGCTATCGTTCCGAGGTCTTTGGGCTCCGCCACATAAACAGTCATGCCCAATTCACGGAGCCGATTTATCGTGGCACGAGGATTGCCTGTTTGCCAGGCGATAATGAGATCAGGTGCCAGTGACAGGATGGTTTCCAGGTCCAGCAGATCATGCCGTCCAACTATGGGCAGTTGGGTCGCGGCGGTCGGATAGTCACTGAATTCCACGACTCCTACCAGTCTGTTGCCGGCACCCGCTGCATAAATAATCTCGGTTAAGGAGGGGGCAAGGCTAATGAGTCGTTCAGCGGGCTGATCCAGGGTGATGACCGTGCCTTCGTCATCAATGACTTCTATAGCAGTTGGGCTGTTTGCTTGTGCAATGCTTTTAGTCTGGAAAATGGCGCCAAATACTGAAGTGCAAAGTAAAAGAACCAATTGTTTCTTCATGCTCAATAGTCGATGCCTTTTTGTACTTTAACACCATCGTAGAAAGCATGTTTGGTCTCTCCTACCTCGCTGACGGTGTCAGCTATCTCAATCAATTCCTTGGACGCGTTTCGGCCTGTCACAATCACATGCTGAGAGGGTGGTCGGGACTCTAATGCCTGTAAGACCATTTCCTTGTCGAGATAACCGTAAGTCAGCATATAAGTCAGTTCATCCAGAACTACCACATCGATTGCAGGATCAGACAGCAGCTCAGTCGCATGTTTCCAGGTTGCCTGGGCCGCGGCGATGTCCGCCTCTCGATCCTGTGTTTCCCAGGTAAAGCCAGTGGCCATCACATAGAAATCGACCAGCGGATTATCCTGGAACAACTTCTGCTCGCCGCAGTCCCATTTGCCCTTGATGAACTGCACTACACCACATTTGAGGCCGTGGCCAACACTGCGCGCCAGCATACCGAACGCTGACGAGCTTTTGCCCTTGCCGTTGCCGGTCAAGATCACGAGGAGCCCTTTATCAATAGTTGCTTCTGCTATGCGCCCATCAATGTGTTCTTTTTTTCGCTGCATGGCGCGCTTATGTCGCGCATTGCGTTCTGTTGAGTCGGCCATAATGTTCTCCTAACTGACTTATTCCCTTAAATTGCAGACAGTCTGCGTCCGCAACAGGTAAGTGTAATGGCAACTATGCGTTCAGCATTGTGAGGCCCATGACAATGACGTGGCGCTTGCTAAACAAATTGCCTGGCAACCAGTACTGACTGAATTCATGTGGAAGGGGGACAGGTAGACACGAGCCGGCTAGAAATCCTGAAACTCTGCTACTGATGAAGCCCTCCGCTGCATCGGTTCTAGCGATCGATCAGGCTGGTATCGGACTTATCAGTTCAAGCAGTGCTTACTGACTTACCGTTGCGGGGGCAGTGCTGGATTCTGACCAGCTTCCCATTTCGGAGCACTTCTCATTGAGAAGGCTCACCTGCATCGAAAATTTCCTGTCTTAGGAAGGGGCGCAGTCTAGCCCCGTTGTCAGGGTGAGTCAATTTGGCCAGTACAGGGACCGGTTCAGGATCCTGGTTAGGGGCGTAACTAAAGGAGAAAACGATGCACTGTGCGCGGCTAGACTGCTTCAGACTGAATCTTGCAGGCCTTTAGCTTCTGCCTAATTGAGGTTGCGATGGCATCACTGTCCAGACCAACTTCCGCCAGCATATCGGGCACTTTGCCGTGCTCAAGGAACCTGTCGGGCAGCCCCAGGTTGAGGATTGGAATGCTGTAGTTTTCCTGTACCAGATATTCATTAACAGCGGATCCAGCGCCACCCATCACGGTGTTTTCTTCCAGGGTTACGATTAACTGGTGACTGGTAGCCAGTTCACCAATCAGTTCCTGATCAAGGGGTTTTACAAAGCGCATGTCTGCCACGGTGGCATCTATCATCTCGGCGGCACCAAGCGCGGGTTTTACCATACTTCCAAAGGCGAGAATTGCCACCGAATGGCCCTTGCGGCGCCTTATGGCACGACCGATAGGCACAGGATCCAGACTGCGTTCGATTTCTATACCGGGACCTTTCCCCCTGGGATACCGTACCGCCGCTGGCCCTTTATGGTGATAGCCCGTGGACAACAGCTTGTGGGTTTCATCCTCATCGCTAGGAGCCATGACTATCATATTGGGGATACATCGCAAGTAGGAGAGATCATAGCTGCCGGCATGAGTCGGTCCATCTTCTCCAACCAAACCAGCGCGATCGATAGCAAACAGCACATCCAGATCCTGCAGTGCGACATCATGAATGAGTTGATCATAGGCGCGCTGTAAAAATGTTGAGTAGATGGCGACGACGGGCTTCACCTCTTCACATGCCATGCCGGCAGCAAAGGTGACGGCATGCTGCTCGGCTATAGCCACGTCATGGAAGCGTTCAGGAAACTGGTCTGCGAACTCACGCATACCGGAGCCTTCACCCATGGCTGGCGTAATACCCACAATGCTTTCGTCAGCACCTGCTACATCGCATAACCAATTACCAAAGACCTGGGAGTAGGTTAGAGCCGGTTCTGGTTTGCTATGCTCCTGCGTCAGTTGCTCCTTGGATTGATCTGCTTGTGTTGGGGCTATCTTGCTTAAGGCATGCATACCAAAAGGATCGTTTTCAGATTCTGAATAGCCTTTGCCCTTCTGCGTGACGATGTGGAGCAGTTTGGGGCCGCGCAATGTTTTCATATTGCCAAGGATTTCAACCAATCGGTTTATATCATGTCCGTCAATCAGGCCTATATAATTGAAACCGATTTCTTCAAACAGCGTGCCAGGTGAAACCATTCCCTTCAGGTATTCTTCCGCCCGGTGAGCGGCCTTTAATGCAGGCGGGATCTTGGACAGCACGCGCTTGCCGCCCGTGCGTACGAAATTGTAGGGCTTACTCGCCCACATGCGAGCGAAGTAGCTGGATAAACCTCCGACGTTGTTGGAGATCGACATATTGTTGTCGTTGAGAATGACCAGCACATTGTCGTCGATATGGCCCGCATGGTTGAGGGCTTCGAAGGCCATGCCGGCGGTCATGGCGCCATCGCCAATGACGGCGATGTTGTGATGGTCTTTGTCCTGCATGCGACTGGCGACCATCATGCCCAGGGCCGCACTGATTGAGGTGCTGGAATGGCCGACACCAAACGTGTCGAATTCGCTTTCGGCGCGGCTGGGAAAGGCGGCTAGACCACCCGCCTGGCGCATTGTGAGCATGCGTTCCCTGCGACCAGTGAGAATTTTATGGGGGTAGGCCTGGTGCCCAACGTCCCACACCAGCCGATCTTCTGGTGTGTTAAAGACATAGTGGAGTGCGATTGTAAGCTCCACAACCCCGAGCCCAGCACCGAAATGGCCACCGGTTTGCCCAACCGAATACAGCAGGAATAGCCGCAGCTCGCGGGCCAGGGTATCCAGCTCCGCCACATCAATTGACTTAAGATCCGCCGGGCTATCGATACTGTCCAGCAGCGGTGTCTCGGGTCTTGTTAGGGGTATTTCTTCAAGCATTCAGGTATTTCAACGCTAGTGGCGCCAGTTTTCAACCAATTCCGTGATGTATTGCGAGCGGCCGCGTAACTTAATGCAGGCCCTTTGTCAGGTCAATCAATGGTTTCTGGCAACAATATAGCTGGCAAGGTCCCGCAGCATATCAGCTTCAGAGGAGAATTCCTGCAGCGCTTGTAGCGCCTCTTCAATGAGCTCTGAAGCCTTGGATTGGGCTCGTTCCAGGCCAAGCAGGGAAACGTAGGTAGACTTTTCATTCAGCTGATCTGAGCCCTGGGGTTTGCCCAGTTGCTCAGTGTCGGATGTGACATCCAGGATGTCATCTCTTACCTGGAACGCCAGTCCGATACAGTCCGCGAAAGACTGCAATTGCTGCAGGCGTTCGGTGTCACAGTTGTCAACGCTGAGTGCACCAAGAGTGACACTAGCTCGTATCAGTGCTCCTGTCTTGAGCTCATGCAGTAATTGCAGGTCATCGAGTGACGTATTAGCACCAGTGGCAGCAAAATCCAGCGCCTGACCGGCGACCATGCCGTTATTGCCGACAGCCCTTGCTAGCTCCTGCACTTGCTGCAACTGAGAATACGCTGCCAGTTCTGGCGTAGATCTACTCAGCATGGTGAAAGCCAGGCTCTGAAGCGCATCGCCTACCAGAATCGCAGTGGCTTCATTGTAGGCTTTATGGACACTGGCTTTGCCCCGGCGGAGGTCGTCGTCGTCCATTGCGGGGAGATCGTCATGCACCAGCGAATAGCTGTGCATTAACTCTACAGCAGCAGCCGCCCCATCTGCATTGGAGAGATCCCCCCCCAGTGCCAGATTGGCGCCATAGACCAAAACCGGTCGAATGCGCTTGCCGCCACCCAGGCAGGCATAAGACATAGCCTCCTGGAGCTGATTGCTGGGGGATTCACGGTTGAGCTCATGCTCCAGCACGGCTTCAACGCGGCGCTGACAAGTCTGCAGGAATTCTTCCAGCCTGGGAGTCATTGTTACTTTCATGGCGGGGAGATCAGTCGTCGCCTGCCAACTCAAAATCTTCAGGCTCGCCGCTTTCATCGAGCAGCACCTGAACCTTCTGTTCCGCGTTCTTCAGCGCTGTTTGGCATTCGCGAGTCAACTTTATGCCTCTTTCGAAGGCCTTGAGTGAATCTTCGAGGCTGAGCTCGCCGTCCTCCATGGAGGCAACGAGTTCCTCGAGTTGCTCGAGTGCACCCTCAAAATCGAAGTCTGCTTGCTTTTTGGCTGCCATATTACTTTTCCGTCTACGCTGCGACCCGCAGCTGATCTTCAAAACCTGAGAAGAATTATACGCGAAGGGGCCGCAATTTGATGTCGTTCCTGCGCACAAAAACCCTCCATTTACTGATTTTACGGCTAGACTTTAAGAAGCTGCAAAAGCAGGCAATCCCGGGACAGGGCAGTCTGGCGACAAGGTCGTCCCATCTGCTTAGGGCGAAGTAGGTTTTCACATCGAGTACTTATCGAGCAACACATTGGTTTTCGGGAGTGGTGGGACATGGTTTTGGCGACTCTCTTAGGCTTGATGGGTGCCTGGCTTCAAGGGGATATAGCATCAAGTCCACTGAAGTTGATCGGTAATTGACCCTGCCAGGTTAGCACTTTACTCTAGCAGCCCTATGTTGCAGGAATCCTCACAGACAATCCGGGAACCCAAGCCACAGGCAGATTCTGCCAGAGTGATGCATTCCTATTGGCCGCAGGACTGGCGCATCCAGATTGCACTGGTCGTCTCCTTGCTTTGGTTTGTATTTCTTGCCGTATATATCGCACGTAATGTGGGCTGGGCATCTTTCATGGATTTGCCCATTGATGAGATGGGCGCATTTCTGGAAGGTGCTTTCGCCTTCCTGGCATTTCTCTGGTTGGTCATTGGGCTCTTTATTCAGCAATCCGTGCTGGCAGAAAATAACGAAGAGCTACGCCGCAACAACCTCCATTCAGAAAAGCAGACCCAGGCAATCGCCGCCACCGAGATGAATGCGCGCCAGGAGACATTCTTCAAGATCTCCGAAGCCACCCGCAGGCAGCTGGGAGCCATAACTGGCCTGCTGTTCATGTCTTCTCAAGGGTCAGTGGGCAATGGAAGTTATAGCTCAGACCAGATCCGGGAGATCTGGCAACAGTTTGCCCAGGGTGATTCCGAAGTCTGGTCGCGTCTGTTTTTAAGTATGGGTACGCCTGAGGATGCCGATTTTGCTGATCTGTTTTATGGCACCGAGATCCGAAGGAGCCATTCGGAAAATTTCGTTGTAGGTTTCGATCGCTTGATTAAGCTGGCCCAGGAGTGTGACTCAGACAACATCATTATGGATTCGCTTATCTTTTCCGCTCATGGTTTGCTCAATGTTCGGATGCGCGAGCTACATCCGACCATCAAGTTTCCGGATATTGTAATGACCAACTCTCAGAATTATCTGAATTCACTGAGCGATTCTCTGCAGTAAGAATAGCAGCTGCGCATCGCTGAAAATCAACTTGGTTGAGGGTTGAAAAACGAAGGCTGCAGTGAATCGCAGGCTAAATAAACCAACGGATTACACCAATAGGGGAACTGCATGGAATATGTTGCGATTGTCATTCTTATTACGCTTATTGAATATCTTGTGTTCGGAATTCTAGTGGGCATGGCGCGGGGTAAATACAATTGCCCGGCGCCGGCGACTTCTGGAGATCCAATTTTCGAGCGCTACTACCGGGTTCAAATCAATACCTCTGAACAACTCCTGGTTTTTCTCCCCGCCATTGTGATTTATGGCTACTATGGCAATCCGATGATAGCCGCTGGTGTGGGTCTGGTATTTCCGATTGCCAGGCTTGTTTATTTGCAGGCATATGTCGCAGATCCAGCCAAACGTGGCAGGGGATTTCTCCCTGGGTTTTTAGCGACCGCGTTTTTACTGATCGGCGGATTAGTCGCAGTAGTGCAGACTCTCCTTTGATTCAGAAAGCGTGCAATGGTTTGGGTCTGTAAAGAAAGATCTGAACTGAGCGTTCAGTTATGAGTGCGCGCCACTGGCAGCGTTTTCTGATACTCAGTCACCGTTACCTTGGTATCGCACTGTGCCTGCTTTTTTGCCTGTGGTTTGCCTCCGGGTTTGTGATTATTTATACAGGTGGGATGCCGCAGCTCAGTGAGGCAGAGCGGCTTACGCGTCTGCCTGTATTAGACCTGAGCGCCGTTGAACTCTCCCCACAAGCCGCACGCGCGGCTGTGCGGCGAACAGATTTTCCTACCCTGACGACCCGCTTGGGTCGCCCGGCTTACGTATTTACCCGCAATCCCGTGCAGGTCTTATTCGCTGACAACGGGGAACTGCTCACTTCGAGTATGATCAGCTCAAGGCAGATCGCGGCAGACTTCCTCAGTGCACCATCAGATGCTCTTGACCGGGTTGGTCTGATTGAGAGTGTGGATCAATGGACGCTCGGGCTGCGTTCAGAATTGCCTTTACAGAAGTACAGATTGGATGATGACCAAGGGGGTGAGATCTATGTCTCGCCCAGCCGAGGGCGAGTGGTTCTGTACACCACGTCCCGGGATCGATTGCTGGCCTGGTTTGGCGCGATACCACATTGGCTCTATTTTCTGCCGCTGCGAGCTGACACGGCTTTGTGGTCTGTCACGGTAATTACTCTGGCTTCTGTTGGAGTCGTCTTTGTGGCGTTAGGACTTGTGCTGATGTTCACGCAATTGCGCTGGCGGCACTTGCCGAACGTGGCAAGAGCAATTCCTTACCGGGGCCTGATAAAGTGGCACTATATGCTCGGTATCGGATTCGGCTGGTGCGTGCTGACCTGGGTTTTCAGCGGCTTGCTTTCCATGGAGCCCTACGCATGGAATCGCGCCAGCGGCATGAGTTTTGACGCGGCGGCCTACTACCGCTCTCAAGCTGGTGTGAACGCCTTCGAGAACGTAGCGCCAGCAGCAGATCTCGCTGTCATCGAGGGCTCACTGAAGGAAGTAAAATTCCACGCCTTCGCAGGCAAAGGATTTTATGAAATCAGCATTGGTGGCGATGGCTCGGCCGGTGCCATTAGCCGTGAATTTCGCGAAGTGACTAGCATGGAGCCACTTGGTTTATTCACCGATGCGCAGATTCTGGCGCAGCTGGAACCGGCAGTGGCTGCAAAGATGGTTGCTGCTGAGATTCTGACTGAATACGACAGCTACTACTATGGCAGGAACTCGCGCCGGCAGATGGCACCTCCCTTGCCCGTGCTGCGAGTCGAATTCGATGACGCTGCCGGATCTCGCTATTACCTGTCGCTGCAGACGGGTGAATTGGAGTTTGTCAGTCACCGCGCTAATCGCACGGAACGCTGGCTCTATCGCGGCTTGCACAGCCTGGATTTCAATTTCCTGTACCTCTATCGACCAGCCTGGGACGTTGTGGTTTGGCTACTGCTGGCGGGCGGGCTGATGCTGTCGCTGCTGGGGGCCTATCTGGGACTCGCCAGAGTAGGGCGTTGGCTCAAACCCTGCTAGCGTTCTGCAGACCGAAATCTATACGCTAAACCTCTGTTTTTAATGATGTTTGAATGTGAATAAGTCGCTCACTATAGTTCTTGTGAGTACCTAGACGCTGGGGTATTCTCAGCGCAGGAGGAAGGACCTATGTCAGACACAGGTTCCGTCGTTATCGAGACGGATCAGGGGTTTATACATTCGGCGGGCATTCAGCTTGCCAAGTTCGCCGGTATCGCAATCGCAGGCCTGGCAGCCTTCATCTATCTGCTCTGGATCATCGCCGGTGACGCCGGCAGCACCACGTCTGGCAACGCCATTGATGTTGAAAACAACAGCATAACCATTGCCCTGCGTGAAGAGCCCCCCCAACTGGATGCCAATCGGGCAACAGATGCCTCCAGTTTGGTTGTACTGGCCCACGTGATGGAAGGTCTACTTGGCTATGACATTGATTCGCAGTTGGTGCCAGGTGTCGCAGAGCGCTACGAGATTCGAGCAGATGGCGCCACCTTCTGGTTGCGGGAAGACGCCTTCTGGAGTGATGGCGTACCGGTCACCGCGAAAGACTTCGTATTTTCCTGGAAGCGAGTAGTCAATCCTGAGACAGCGTCTCAATACGCATTCATTCTTTATCCCATCAAGAATGCAGAAGCCATCAACAGCGGAGAATTGCCCGTTGAAACCCTGGGCGTCAGGGCCGTGAGTGATCGCGTGCTGGAAGTCGAGTTTGAGCGTCCTACGCCGTATTTCGACAAACTGGTTGCATACCTGACCTATTTCCCGGTGCGGGAAGACTTTTTTAATAGCACCGAGGGTCGCTATGGTGCCGACGCTGACATGCTGCTGTATAACGGCGCTTACCTGCTGACAGAGTGGGTGCATGGCTCCACCATGCGCTGGGTCAAAAATCCCAGCTATTGGAATCGCGAGAATAAGGGCTTTCTGGACGAGATTCGCACGGCGTATATCACCCAGGATATCAACGCGAAGCTGAACCTGTTTAAGGATGGGCAAATTGTAGATACCCATCTGCTGTCACCCATGTTGCCCACGGCCATGGAGCAACGCTGGCCAATCGATCGCTCGATGGATGGGTCGGTTTTCTACCTCGAATTCAATCACCGTAATGACCGCATCACTCGCAACAAGAACTTACGTCGAGCTTTACAATTGGCGCAGGACTCCAATGAACTGGTTTATAAAGTCCTGAAAGAACCCAGCTATTTGCCCGGGGTGAGCCTGTTTCCCGCCTGGTTGACCGGCGTGTCGGAGTCCTTCCAAAAGGAATATCCGCCGGTGCGGCACCAGATGAATGTGGAAAAAGCCCGCGAGCATTTGGAGTTGGCGCGTCAGGAGCTTGGCCTGGATGAATTCCCTCCGCTGATGATGCTGGCAGGCGATACGCCGATTTCCCTACTGGCTGCTGAATACTACCAGCAGCTCTTCAGGAAGAATCTTGGTCTCGAGTTTCGGATCGATGTGCAGATCTTCAAGCAGCGACTGGAGAAGATGCGCCAAGGTGAGTTCGATATTGTCCTCTCCGGCTGGGGGCCTGATTACAACGATGTTTTGACCTACGGTGATCTGTTTTCATCGTGGAATCTGCAGAATCGCGGACGCTATAACAGCTCGGAAATGGACTCCTGGATTCGCATTGCGCAGTCAGAGCTCGACCCCCAGAAGCGCATGGATGCGTTCGGTGAAATTCAAAGGCTACTCTATGAAGATGTAGTCATTCTTCCCATGTATGAACGTGGATTCTCGTTTGTCGTCGATTCGCGCCTGCAAGATTTCAGGCGTCGCTCCGTTGGTCCGGAAGTCGATTACAACTATGCCTATATTGATAGTTCATCAGATTAGGCCTGGGGAAAAGCTGTACCGAGTTGTAGTCTGATATGCTTTCTTACATCCTAAAACGCCTAGTACAAGGTATTCTTACGGTCTGGTTCATTGCCACGGCTACCTTCTTTGCCATGCACAATGTGCCAGGTGACCCGCTAACCAATGATCGGGCTATGACCGATACAACCCGCGCCAATTTGGAAGCCAAGTACGGGCTGGATCAACCTACCACCACTCAATATCTTATTTTCCTGCGGAATCTGTCTCAAGGTGATTTTGGTATTTCCTTCGTACAGGAAAATCGCGAAGTGAACGACATCATTCGCGAGCATTTCCCGGTGTCAGCGATCCTCGGTGTGCTGGCAGTCATCTTCGCTGCGACTGGCGGCGTGCTATTTGGTGCCCTGACCGCGCTTTACCGCAATCGGTTGCCTGATTACTTGATCATGTTCCTGGTCATTATGGGCATCTCGGTGCCGAGCTTTGTGGTGGCTGCCTTAAGTCAACTGAGTCTTGTAGCGTTCAATAACCTGATTGGTTTCACAGTGATTCCGGTGGCTGGTTGGGGAACCATACTGCATATGCTAGTACCAGCTATGGTGTTGGGATTAAGCACCATGGCCTATCTGACCCGTCTGATGCGTTCGTCGATGCTGGAAGTAACCAGCTCGGATTACGTGCGCACCGCCAAATCCAAGGGCGTTCCTGCAACGCGAATTTTTACCCGGCACCAACTGCGTAATGCCATATTGCCCGTGATCACGGTGCTAGGCCCAGCTATTGCCGCCATTACTACTGGCGGCTTCGTGGTTGAATTGGTTTTCGCCATCCCTGGCCTGGGACGATATTTCGTCGAGGCCGTACAGCAATTGGATTACACCGTAATTATGGGGACTACTGTTTTTTATGGTGCCTTCCTTGTCTTCATGGTGATTATCGTAGACGTGCTGTATGGATTTATCGATCCGCGAGTGAGGTTGGAAACGTGAGCGAACTCTCCGCCTCCAGCTTCGAGCCAATCGAGGCCCACCAGCAGACCCAGGTAATCTCCCGGCCTTCTCTGTCGTACTGGCAAGATGCCTGGATTCGCTTAAAGGCGAATAAGCGGGCACTGGTGTCGCTGTATATTGTCATTGGCCTGTTGCTCTTTACTGCAGCAGGCCCGTTGGTCTGGCAAATTGATCCCGCTATTCAGGATATCGACCAGATCAGTCAGCCCCCGGGCACGGACCGGGGTGCCACCATAGTTGCAGATTATGAACCCTGGTTTGGAACTCCGGGCTTGCCCGGTTCGGGTTTACGCCTGGCTGAGTCTGCCAATAGCCAGGCAGTGCGCATGCAATGGGATGCTTTGCCGGGGGCCAACGGCCATCGGGTTTATCGCAACCTGTTTCCGGTTGGGTCTGAGTTAGCCTATGGCATTCCGCTCGCGGAATACCTCAACAATGACACGCTCTATTTTGAAGACCGCCTCGATCTGCAGCCTGGACGGTTTTATTACTCGGTGGTGGCGTTGGATGCGCGCGGCCAGATAACTGACCAATACCAATCACTTACTGTGGAACTCGAGCGGGTTACAACATTACAGGAAGCGTTAGAGCGTGGTCTAATTGAAACAGGGGACAGCGTTCAAATTGGGGACGAAATTAAGCTAGCCTGGCATCCGCTTGGCACCGATTATCTGGGCAGAGATTTGCTTGCTAGATTGATGGCTGGGGCGCGGGTGTCACTCTTTATCGGAATAGGTGCGCCGTTTCTGTTCGTGCTATTCGGTGTTGTGTACGGCTCAGCGGCTGGCTTCATGGGAGGGCGCGCTGATCAGCTGATGATGCGTTTTGCGGATTTTGTGGTCGCGCTACCTTTTCTTCTGTTTATGATCTTGTTCAAGATCGCTTTTGGCATTGGTCCGGGCGAGAGCGGGGTGTTTCCCATGTTGGTTGCTATGGTGGTGCTGCTATGGCCAGCCACGGCGAGGCTGGTGCGTGGACAAATTCTGCAGATCCGTGAGCAAGGCTACATCAGTGCGTCACAATTGCTAGGCGCCAATACCTCCTATCTAATCATGCGTCATATGATTCCCAATACTTTGGGGGTCGTTCTGGTGACCGTGACCTTTGCGATTCCCAGCGCGATTTTCACCGAGGCGTTCCTCTCCTTTATTGGCATGGGCGTAGCACCACCAACACCCTCCTGGGGTTCGATGTCCAATGAGGGCATAAAAACCATGCTCACAACGCCCCATGAGCTGTTTTTTCCGGCTCTCTTCATTAGTTTCACGGTGCTGGCGTTCAATTTGCTTGGAGATGGACTGCGGGATGCGCTGGATGCGCGTATGAGGAATGTTGAGTGAGCGCTGACGGGGAAAAGCTGAATACGGATACTCCACTTCTGGAAGTCGAGAATCTGCACGTGGAATTCGACACTTACGGTGGCACTGTGGAAGCCGTCAGAGGAGTCGATTTCACGGTTGACCAGGGTCAGACCCTGGCGATTGTTGGCGAATCAGGTTGTGGCAAATCAGTCACGGTCCAGAGCATCATGGGATTGATTCCAATGCCGCCCGGCAGGATCACGGCGGGTTCGGCTCGACTGCGCGGTCACGAGGTGCTGGGTAGGAACCGGATTGATGGCAAGGAGATTCGGGGCAGGGAGATCGGCATGATTTTCCAGGACCCCATGACCTCGCTGAATCCCACCATGAGTATTGGTGCACAAATCGCCGAGCCACTGCAGGTGCATCGTGGCTACTCAGCAACGGATGCCTTCGCTGAAGCTGTGCACCTGTTAGAGATGAGTAAGATCCCGGAGGCGGCGAAGCGGGCACGGCAGTATCCCTTTGAGTTTTCTGGCGGCATGCTGCAGCGCGCCATGATCGCCATGGCGATCAGTTGCAAACCCTCTATCCTGATTGCCGATGAGCCCACTACCGCATTGGATGTAACCATTCAGGCGCAGATTCTCGATCTGATGCAGGACCTGCAGAAAGAAACTGGAATGGCCATCATTCTAATTACTCACGATCTTGGGGTCGTTGCGCGAATGGCGGATGAAGTCGCGGTGATGTATGCCGGTCGAGTCGTCGAGCATGGCAGTGCTGACGATGTATTCTATCGATCTGCCCATCCTTATACTGTCGGACTGAAGGAAGCCATGCCGACCAACGACCCCGCGCTGCAGCATGAGTTGAAGCCGATTGAAGGCAGCCCGCCGGATTTGTTCGCACCACCACGGGGCTGTGGTTACTGCGCACGTTGCCCCCATGCCATGCAGGTTTGTGACGAGCAGCCTCCTACAGGTCATTTTTTGCATGACCACCATTTCTCACGCTGCTGGTTGCACCATGAACAGGCACCCATCAAGCCCGAGACGATTTACTTCAAGGATGCTAAGGCATGAGCACTCTCGTCGAAGCCAAGGAACTGACTCGATTTTTTGATATGGGCCGCGACCAGCGTGTGCATGCGGTAGAGAAAGTCTCCCTGAAGATCGGTGAAAAAGAGATTGTTGGGCTGGTGGGCGAGAGTGGTTCGGGCAAATCCACGTTTGGTAAAACCTTGCTGGGATTACACGACAAAACGTCAGGAGACGTGGTTTACCGTGGTGAAGTACTCCCGAGCAAGTACTCTCCGGCGGATTTTCAGCGCCACGCTGCGAAGATGCAGATGATCTTCCAGGACCCATACTCGTCGCTGAATCCGCGAATGACGGTGGGCGAAATTATCGGAGAGGGTTTGCGGCTGCACAGCGCTGCCAGTATCGACAGCGTAAAAGAACAGGTTGCCGAATGGTTGCGTAAAGTTGGGCTACAGCCCGACCATATGTCGCGTTATCCCCATGAGTTCTCCGGCGGTCAGAGACAGCGCATTGGTATAGCGCGAGCGCTGATACTAGAGCCTGAGTTCGTGGTTTGTGATGAGCCAATCTCGGCGCTTGATGTGTCGGTGCAGGCCCAGGTGATTAACCTGCTCGGAGATCTAAAGGAGCGCATGGGCCTCACTCTGCTGTTCATCGCCCATGATCTTTCAATGGTGCGCTACGTCAGTGACCGCATGGCGGTCATGTATCTGGGTTCGTTGGTGGAACTTGGTAAAGCTGATGAAGTGTATTTCGATCCCAAACACCCGTACACAGAAATACTCGTCGGATCCAACCCTGAGCCGGACCCAAACCTGGAGAGAAGCAGGCCGTCTACTGCGATTCAAGGTGAAATTCCTTCCCCGGTCAATGTGCCGGCGGGTTGTCGCTTTGCCAATCGTTGTCCCAAAGCGATGGACGTTTGTCGTAACACCACGCCAGAGCTGATTGCGCTTAAAGACGCTGATAGATTGGTGGCTTGCCATCTCTATTCCTAATTAGTTCCCTGTTCGTTTCCATTAGTTCCCGGCCTATACCTGGCCTGAAGTTGTCCGGATAACTGTCAGCCTACGTAACTGTCGCTGTTGCGAAACACCAGATAGTTCAGAAAAAGCCCGCCACTTAGCAGCATTACGCCGATTCCGAATTGTGGCCCGCCTTCAAACAAAATAGACAATGGGAATATGTGGAAACCTTCCTCATCCCTTTGCATGCCAATATCAAGGTCCAGGCCCGCTGCCAGCGCGATAAGCGAGACCACGAATCCGATATATAACCATCGCACAAACGCCGGTCGAAAGGCGCCGAGGTCGATACCTATTGAAATGATTGTCATGACGATAGCAGTGCCGATGCCCGCGTTGATGATTTCCATGAGCGCTTCGCTATCCAATTGTTCATCATAAACAATGCCAAACAGCAGCCAGCTGCAAACTTGAAGCACCAGCCAGATGAGCACGAAACTCCATCCGGCGAGGAACACCTGATTGGCATTGAATGGCAGCTGCATATACCGACGGTTGCGTTTTTCCTGCCCGGCATAAGACGCCGCGATACTCAGTAAGATATAAAAACTGATTAGCGTCCAGATCATAAAAGTCGGAGTCTCTGGCTGCTGAATCCCCAGTAAAATGAAACAGGCAGCATTGCTGAGCGCTGAGAGGCCAAGAAAAGTCCGGTTACACTGAAATTCAGTAATAAGTAATTGTTTAAATATAGGTCTTCTCCAACTCATGTGACCGCAAAGCTGTCATGGTGATTTTTGCGGACCATTGTGTGCATTGTCGGTTGAGCTCCTCTTGCCTGTGGTATCACAGCTAGCCCAGCCTTTTAGGTCAGATAGTTGTCGCTAAAACGGAACACCAGATAATCCAGGATGAGTAAGAAGAGAACTGTGGCCACTGTCGCGCCAAGCCGGAAGGCACTCTCTTCAATCATGGAAAACGGTATCAAATAGATTCCTTGATCCTCGCCAAGCGTTGCTGCTGAAATTTCAAGATTCACTGCGATTGCAAGCAGCGAAACAATGATGGCGATATACAGCCATTGGAAAAGCGCAGGGCGAAAGGCAGAAAGATGTATGCCTATTGAAATCGTTGCGATCATGACAGCGACGCCCAAGCCTCCGTTAAAGTAGTTCAGAATAGACTCACTTTTCAGGTTGTCGTTGAAAAAGACGGCAAACAGCAACCAGGCACTTATTTGAACTGCAAGCAAAATGAGCACAAACCCTCATCCTGCCAAGAGCACCTGGGTGGCATTCACCGGCAGCTGCATGAATAAACGGTTGCGTTTTTCATTGCCAGCTAGCGACGTAGTGACAATGAGCAAAACGAAAAAGCTGATCAGCGTCCACGCAATATATGAAGAAAAAAGCGGGCCTGGGCGGCCTCGGAAGCACTGTCGGGAATAAAAAGGGGGAGCAGCGAGCGGATCGCTACTCGTCAGACTCCATATCTCGCACGATATTAGTCAGAGTTCGAAAATCGGTCTTGCCACTTCCCATGTAGGGAAACTCATCTACTACGACGTATTTCTTGGGTAACGCGAGGTTGGGTATTTCCTCAGCAAGCTGTTTACCCACTTCCTTCTCATCAATCACCTTGTTGGTCACACCCACGATGCGCGAACCGCGTCTGGAGTCCGGCAGCTCTACGGCGCAGCATTCCACATCATCGGGAGTCAGGTTATTCAGTGCTTCCTCAACTGACACCAGTGAAATCATTTCTCCGCCAATTTTCACAAAGCGCTTGAGCCTGCCTTTGTGCCAGATATACCCATCCTCATCGAGGCAACCCAGGTCGCCTGTGTCATACCATCCTGATTGCAGGCGCAGATGGGATTCTTCTACGTTGTTGAGATAACCCGCCATGACACCATCGCCTTTCACCAGGATTTTTCCTGTCTCACCCGCTGCGCAGGGCGCTCCGGAATCAATACTCTGAATTTTTACTTCGGTGCCGGGAATTGGAATGCCAATACTGCCGGGACGGTTGCCATCTCTTGGATTAACAGAGATCACGGGTGAAGTTTCTGTCGTGCCATAGCCCTCGAAGATTTCGATGTTATGTTTTTCCCGATACAGTTGCCTCAGGGTCTCCGGGCACTTGTCGGCACCGGTGACCGCTAGCTCAACGCTGGCAAAATCCCCTGGCTGCGACTGTCTGGCATAGCCTTCCAGGAATAGCGGTGTGCCTACGATAAGCTGAGGCTCGTGCTCCTTGATTATTTTGGCAATGGTCTTGAAGTCGAGCGGATTAGCGTGGGCGATTGAAGTCATACCCAGGCACAGCGGTGTCCATAAACAAATAGTCAATCCAAACACATGGAAAAAGGGAAGGACCGCCAACAGATTATCCATGCTGCGCACGTCCATCATGTCGGAGAAAGAATCGATATTGGAGATCAGGTTACGCTGCGTGAGTTGCACTACTTTAGGGTCTTTCTCGCTGCCGCTGGTAAATAGAATGACAGCGGGCTGATCGAGGCTGTGCTTACCCGCGATCCGTTTCAACATGGCGGTAGGCAGTTTGGACTTAATAAAGGCAAGACCTTTTTCGACACTGCCCAGATTTGCCAGTATGTCCTCAATGAAAACCATGTCAGGTAATTCTTCGCAGCCTACTCGCTCCAACAGTGCTCTTGCGGTAACGATCACTCTAAAGTCGCAAGTCTGCTGTGCGTAGAGGCAATTCTTGGCAGCTCCCGTGGAATAGTTGATCATCACAGGAGTCATTCCAGCGAACAGAGTGCCAACCACAGCGAGTGCGCCACCTGACCCGGTAGGTAACATGATACCGATACGGCCACGTTCCAGTTTTTTGAAGCGACGGGAAAGAATCAGTGAGGCGACCAGGGCGCGGGAATAGCTGAGATTGGTCCCGGTTGCCTTATCAATGATGGCAATTTTTTCGGGGTTCGCCTTGGCATTGTCTATAAAACGATGTTGTAGCATAGCGAAATTCTATACTAACTGCTGTGCGCTTGGAACAGAGTAGCTGCGGTGATAGAGTGCAGAATGATCCTATTTCAGCCGCTCTCACTGGGCAAGGGCGCACGAATGAGAGTGGTTTTTCTGGTAGTGGCGCTCAGCGCTACTCTATATGTCACCGACCTAAATGCAGGCAATACCTGGCAAGCGATGATCCTGCCGATCATCAACTTCTTCTTTTTGTGTACAGCCTCCATCTGGCTGTCTCGCGGAGCGGCGGCAAAAGTCTGAGTGGCAGATCAGGTTAAGTGGGCAGTGGCCTGTTTAAATTTTTTTGACGGAGTAAGGAGGAAACGGCTGTGATTAATCTCAGACGAAGTAGGTTTCTAATGGTGCTACTGTTCGCCAATTTCTGGATTGGTGCATCGGTATTCGCGCAGGACTGGACCTTCACTTCTTATCAGGTACAGGGCAATGTCCACATGCTGGAACCCGCCAATACCAATGGCAATATTGGTGTCTTGACTGGCGCTGATGGCGTGCTGCTGGTTGACTCTCATTTCCAACCTGCTGTCGCCGAGATAATCGCAGAAGTTGAAAAGCTTTCAAATGAGGATATTAAATTTGTCGTTAACACCCATGTGCATCCTGATCATATCGGCGGCAACAGCTTGCTGGCGGATTATGGCGTTACAATCGTCGCCCACGACCTGGTGCGCATGCAGATGCTGCAGGAGCTGCGAATTCCGCGCAGGGGCGGTACCTTCTTCCCTATGCCTGCTGAGTCCGCTCGACCGGTTCTTACTTTCAGCGAGGCGATAAGCTTTCATTTGAATGGGGAGGAGATCAGGGTATTCCACGCTCCACCTGCTCATACAGGCGGCGATAGCTTTGTTTACTTTACCGGATCTGATGTCTTGCACTTGGGAGACGTCTTTCGTACCAATATGTATCCTATTATTGATCATTACAACGGCGGCAGCTTTCTGGGCATGATCGATGCTATGGGCATGGCAATTGGTATGGCAGGCCCCAATACCAAAGTAATTCCTGGCCATGGTGAAGGCGTTTCTGATCGGCAGGGTATGATTGATTACCAGAATCTATTGTTTACCCTGCGCGATCGGGTGCAGTCACATATCGATGAGGGTCATTCTGTGGAAGAGATGTTGGCGGCTGAGCCAACCCAAGACCTTGACCCACGTTGGGGTGGTATAGCGAGCTGGACTGCGGCGGACTTGTTACCAATTATCTACATGGAGCTAACGCGGTGATTGCCACTGGCGGCTGCCATTGCGGTGCAGTGCGCTTTCAGGTAGAGGCGGAATTGCCCTGGGAACTGGAAAGGTGCAACTGCTCGGTATGCGCCAAGTCAGGCTATTTGCATCTGATCGTACCTTACCAGCAGTTCTCGCTTTTACAGGGGGAAGAAAATCTGACGACATACACTTTTAACAGTAGAGTGGCCAAGCACTATTTTTGCAAGACCTGCGGAATTAAGCCGTTTTATATACCTCGTTCCAATCCCGATGGCGTGGACGTCAACGTTAACTGCCTCGATGAGGTGCCGACTCAAGTAGAGCTTGTGGAATTTGATGGGAGGAATTGGGAGAAAAATGCCCATAAACTTGCGCATAAAACCCAAAGCTAATTTATCAGGCGAATTACTCGGAGTCGGGACTTGCTAGCCAACTTTATCAGACATTTCAATTCGATCTGGCTATGTGTGGTTGCGATTTTCCTGCTGTTGCTATTGGTCTATCCAGATCTGGTGACTCGTGACTCCATTGCAGGGTTGCTCGAGGGCCTGGGCACTGGTGCGCTGCTTGTTTACGTGCTGATGTGTCTGACTCGCTCATTGCTCATGATTCCCTGCACCCCTTTCATCCTTGCCGGTGCTATATCTTTTCCCAATATGCAGATCTTTATCATGGCGATCTCCTATATCGGTATTGTGGTGGGAGCCTTCCTGGTATACAGTTTCCCGTCCTTTGGGAACTATGATCAGTTGTTGGAGCATAAGTACCCAGACAAGATCGCCGTGCTGCGAGAAAAGTTGCATGGCGAATATTCATTTTGGATCATCGCAGGCTGGTCGTTTTTCCCCCTAGTACCAACGGATGTCATCTGTTACGTGGCTGGGATGGTGAAATTGTCCTATAAAAGAATGGTGATCCCCCTCGTGATTGGGGAAATTCCGCTAGTGACCACCTATGTATTTCTGGGTTCAGAAATTGGCGAATGGTTAAGGATATGACTGCCAGGTTTCAATTCAGCGATTCCATTAGACTGATCAAAAACATTAAGACCACGGGCACCATAGCGCCCAGCTCCAGGGTCTTGATCAAGGATCTGTTGCGACCTATCGACTTCGAGTCAACGCGCTGTATTGTGGAACTCGGGCCAGGCAACGGCTGTGTCACTGCTGCACTACTAGAGCGCATGCACGCCGAATGCCAATTAATCTGCCTTGAACTCAACGATGAATTTGCTGCTCAACTCGGCAAACTCGACGACCCGCGCCTGCATGTCTACAATGCCTGTGCGACATCCATTAGAAAAATTCTCGATGAACACAGGGTCGATCTGGTAGATCACGTGGTATCGAGTCTGCCGCTATCCATTATCGATGACGATACTGTAAGCCGAATTCTCGCTACTGTACGCGCCAATCTCAGACCTGGTGGTGGCTTCCAGCAGTTCCAATACAGTCTCGCCAACTACAGCGATATGAAGCCCTTGTTCAGCAACGTGAAACTGCGCTTCACCCTCCGCAATATGCCACCGGCGTTCGTGTACGACTGCGTAAAGTAGTTTGCGTTAGCCTCTTCATACGATTCCTTTTTTCGCTTCGCAAAAAACCTACCTCGCATGACCGAGTATCGCGCTGGGTCCGCATTGCGAGAAGACCCAGATTCAGTATGCAATTCTGCGACACGCCATAGGAAGAGAAACTAGTCAGGCAGCGCAAAAGCCAATAGTTCTGGCGAATGATTGCGATCACCGATCGCTACCAGTAAGTACTGTTTGCCTTCATAGACATAGCTGATGGGAGGATTGCTGGTGCCGGCTTCGAGTTCGATTTCCCACATCACCTCACCATTGGTCTTATCGTAGGCGCGGAACCAGGGGCCGCCACTATTGGTTGCGATCTCAACCGGCATGTCTGGAGGGATGCGTCCGCCGGGGCGCTGACCGGTCAATCCTTCTCCAATAAAGAGCAGATTCTTGGTAAGCAGGGGTGAAGGTCGACCGGGCACCCCCAACTTGCCCAGATTCAGATCGGCGATAGCCGGGTTATCCACCGGTCCCCAGCCGTTGGGTGCCATCCATTCATGCTCACCAGTATTCATATTGATTGCCGTAATTCGGCCATAGGGAGGTTTGAACAGCGGCAGTCCCTGGGGGCCAGCGATCCAGCGTCTTGAGCCTTTGACGTAGGAGAGGTTAGTGACTTCGGGGTCACCCGGCAGCAAATCTGCGACAAAGGCAGAAGTAATGGAAGGTATATAAAGCATACCCGTTTCCGGATCGAAGGCAGCGCCCTGCACATCGGCGCCACCCTGTGAGCCAGGCAGTTGGATTGTGCCCTGAGTGCCGTTCTCGGTGCTTATGGAGGGTGGTGTGAATAGGGGGCCAGTGACGTAGTTGCTGACGATGTCCAATGCCTGAGCGCGAAGTTCTGGTGTGAAGTCAATCAGGTTGTCTTCCGTTGAACCCTGACGATCGAAGGGTGCCGGTTTGCTTGGGAAGGGCTGGGTCGGAGATATCACCTCGCCAGGTACATTAGACTCGGGCACTGTGCGTTCTTCGATGTCCCACACAGGTTCGCCAGTCTCGCGGTCAAATACGAACACAAAAGCTTGCTTGGTAAGCTGCGCCACCGCTTTGATTTCACGGCCATCCACATTGAGATCCATGAGAATCGGAGCGGCCGGTGGGTCGTAGTCCCAGAGACCGTGATGCACGGTCTGGTAATGCCATACCCGTTCGCCGGTTTCTGCATCAACGGCAACCAGGCTTTGACTAAAGAGGTTGTCACCTATGCGGTGTCCGCCATACATGTCATTGGTAGAAGAAGAAATTGGCATGTACACCAGGCCCAACTCTTCGTCTGCACTGAATAAAGCCCAAACTGGCGCGTGACCGGTATAGGACCAGGACCGGTCCTGCCAGGTGTCGGTGCCAAACTCACCTTCCTGTGGAATTGTGTGATAGGTCCAGCGCAGCGCGCCGGTTCTAACATCGAAGGCGTGAACATCACCCCTAAAAGCTTCCTTGTTGGAAAAATTGTCAGACATGGCCTGCCCGATGACCACTACATCGCGCACCACCATGGGCACGCCACCCCAGCGGAAGCGTTCGAATTCCGCCGGCATGAGCTGTAGATCGACTCTGCCGTCTACACCAAAATCAGAAATAGCAACGCCAGTGGCTGGATCAAGTGCATACAAAAAGGTGCCACGTTGCACAAATATGCGCTCTTCATCGCCTTCTTGCCAGAATGCGACCCCACGCGTTGGTGCGCCCGGAAGTCCATCTGCGCCGCCCGGCGGTTCCTGTGTCCACAGGGTTTCTCCGGTTCCGGGATTAAAGGCTTCAACCAGCCCAACGCCATTAGTAATATAGGCCACGCCGTCGACGATTACGGGTGCGGCATTCCAGCTGTTGGTGTAACGCTGGTTAGGATTGATATCGAAGTAGTACTGGTCAAGCGCGGGTCGTCGCCACACGATCTCGAGGTCACTCACGTTATCGAGATTGATGCCATCCAGCGACGTGTATTTGGTGCTGCCAATATCGCCGCCATAGGCCTGCCACTCACCATTCTGCGCGCCGTTACCGGCGCTGGCAAAGGAACCGGGTGCAGTCTGCTCTGCTGCGTTTGGCTGGGTGAGCGCTGAATCCGGTGACATAGATGGCGACGTAGCGCTGCCGGGTGTGGCGGATTGCTCTCCACAGGCCAGTAGCAATGCCGCAATTGCCGGCAGGGTGAGCAGTTTCGCGTGGGACGGCTTGGTCATGGGTGACGCTCCATTCTTGGTGTTTTCCCGATTCTAACCAAAATTCGGGCGGTGGAGAAAAGCATTTATGGAGCAACTGGCAATAAAGGGTGTTGAAACTTGTCTGGGGAGAGCATAGTCTCGGGCATTGGCGCTTTGGAGCAGTGCAGTCATCGCTCGGTTCGAGATGATATTTGCTGCAAACGCTATAATAATTCTAACAATACAGAATGGAGCCTGATCAGAGGGTAACAGTTCTGACCAGGCCCCAATTACGCAGCCTCGAGAGGATTGCGTCACTAGCAGGCTAAGTCCAGATGAAAGTTTTTGATATGCGTCCGTCGTTCCATGGGTATTCATCCAGTAGTATCGTTAAGTGGTACTACGAGCGCGCGTGGAACACCATGAATGGCGCAAAGCGCGCAATTGTTGCTCGCACTGTGGACCTCTATTTGTCAGATATTGGCGAAGAACACCGGACAATCAAATTCAATCTGCCATCAGATCCCGATGATGGCGATCAATTCCTCGGGTGTAATAAGAAAAACATCAAGATCATCGATGACTTCTTCGCGGATAACACGGTTCGCTCCAAACACTTCCGCGACAACCTTGACATCTATATCGCTCGTGCCATCGACGAGATTTTCGATACTGATATTTGTGACATCCTGCGCCAGAAACTGTTTCCCGATGAACTTGTGCCACAGACTGAGGAGCAGCTTGACGAGTTGCTGGCAGAAACCAATTCTAGTTACACCGAGGCCGTGAACGACTGCGTTCGAGTGTTTCGCAACGGATTGAGCGACGACTCAGAGGAAGACCTGGAAATTCTGGAAAGCAAGCTACTTAGCGCACGTGAGATGTTAGACAAGAACGTTGGCGTCATCGAGCACGAGTTGACCAGGCGGAAAAAAATGGAAAGCAATAAATAAGAAGCGAAAGATTGGAAGGCGTAGCTGGCGCTCGAGAATGGTTCATCTCGACCAAAAATTAGACTAAAGGAATTAGCAAAAAGTGAATGCCGAGCGAAAATATGAGTAATTAGAAGCCAGAAGAAAAAATAAAAACAAAAACAAAAATCACAGAGGCCGCTTCCCATGGCAAACACTCCCTCGCTCACACGCCGTCAGGCATTGATCGCCTTGTCTTCATTGCCTTTTCTAAAACCTCGACACGTATTCGCTGCCACGGAAAACAGGATGCGCGGCGCGCTGATGATTCTGTCGACGCCGTATACTGAAGCAGGCGAGGTTGATTACGAAGATCTTGCTAAAGAAGTGCAGTTCTGTTCGCGCGGTGGCGTGCAGGGTCTGGTGTGGCCGCAAAATTCAAGCGAACAGCGATATCTGTCACGGGAAGAGCGGATCCGTGGATTCGAGGTGCTGGCAGAGGCCAATCGCGGCACTGGCATGTTGCTAGTGCTAGGGGTGCAGGCTGAAGACACCGCAGGGATGCTCGAGTACGCCGCGATTGCAGAAGATCTGGAACCCGATGGCATGATCGCGATTCCTCCTACTACTGCTCAATCGCTGTCTGATATTCGCGACTACTATGCAGCTCTTTGTGAGATCACTGAGCGCCCGATTTTTGTTCAGACCAGTGGCGGCCCAGACATCGAACTCACCATCGATTTTCTGGTGGACTTGGCCAGAGAGTTTCCGCAATGTGGCTATATCAAGGAAGAGTATGGCCGGGTGCATGAGCGTATGCTGGCTTTGCAAGGATACCAACCTGACCCCATACGCAGCATATTTGGGGCCACCCTCGGAAGGGGTTGGCTCTATGAAATGCGCATTGGCACTGATGGTGTCATGACCGGGGGTGCGATGTATGCCGATGTGTATGCCAGGATGTGGCAACTCTATGAGGAGGGAGACGAGACTGGGTTGCGTGACTGCTACGCACGGCTATTGTTAATCCAAAACCTGGATAACTTGATTCCAGGTGTCAGGCTTTACGTCATGCAGAAAAGAGGGATTTTTAAGACTACCAGGTCACGGCGGGGTGACTACACTTTTAGTTCTCAGCAGATTGCCGAAATAGAGTATCGCTTCGAGGCGCTGAAACCCTATCTAATTGGCTGATACATTTTAGACCGAGCAGCCAACTATTGCCTGAACCTAACCAAGCCCCACCAATTGATCGCGTAAGTCAGGATAGCTGCTTTCCTCGGATAGCCAGATCGATAGGAAACGTTGGGTAAACATTGGGTCAGCAATACTGCCAATGAGCTCGCCATTAAAAAAGAACTCGCTGGCAAACTCTTCATTAACGCGCAGCACAATTTGGTCTCCGCGCTTGATTTCAGGCCAAATAGAATCCAGCTGCTGCAGCCAGATTTCACTGCCGTCAGCATAAATCCCCTGTTTTCGCCATTCCTTTCGGGTTCGATCAATCAAGTCATTCTGTTTGATATTGCGTCGATAATCGATACGCAACGCCAGCTCAGGTTCAACGCCTCGATAGACACCATCCTTGTTGTATAGATAGCTGTCATAGATGGTCCAGAACATTACTTTAAGGGTGGCGTTACCTACCTGGTTGAGCTCACCCGTGACATTGGCAGAGCTGGTGGTGGTTAACAGCAGGGTCAGGATCAGGCAACTAAGTCGCAACATTAATTTTCTCCGATCTTCCCTCGGCAATCATATAAAACAGCGGTAGTGCGATGATCCAGATCGCGCTCATGCTCAGCAAGGCAAGGGGATAGGAATCACTGAATGAGACTGCGCCAAGTCTTTCTCCGATCGCGTAGTTAAACGGAATCACCAGTGCGCCGCACAGGGCTGCAAGTATTTTGTAGCGGCCAATCATCTGCAGAGACAGGAACAGAGTCGTTGAGAAGGCAACCCATAGCACCATTAGCCATGCTGGTATCAACAGTCCGCCAGCACCGAACAGGCCAGCTTCGAATTGAAAGATACCGAGAGCGGTCAGCAGAACGTCGATGCCGATGCCGATGGCAATCAAGGGCAGTAATTTGTTGAGTTCAATAACCCGATGCCGCACGAGCAGGATGACATACGCAAGCACGGCCGGTGCCGCCAGCCATAGATAATCATCTCGACCCACCACGCAGGCCAGCCAGGTCAGGTTGAAGGCAATAATATTGAAGGGTTTGGAAAGCAGTACGCGCAGCATCGTGCGACACCTCGATCTTGTCAGGCCTACTCGCCCTGGCGGTGAGGCGACTTGCTGGCTAGTAACTGCACGGTGCTAATGCGCCGCTCCAGGAATCCGCCTTCACAGTATCCCAGGTAATAGAGCCAGAGGTTGCAGAATTTGTCATCATAACCGCGTGCCTGCAGCGCCGACTTGTTCGCAAGAAAGGCTTCGCGCCAGTGTGCCAGGGTTTGTGCATAGTCCTGTCCGATATCCAGGACGTCTCTAACTATCATTTCCGTCTTGTCCGCCATTATTTCTGTCATCAGTTTCATTGATGGCAGGAATCCGCCAGGAAAAATGTGCTTCTGGATAAAGTCCTCGCTGCGACTGTATTCCTGGTAGCGCTGATCGGCGATGGTGATCGCCTGTAGCATCATCAGACCGTTTGGTTTGAGCAGATCATTCAGCTTCTTGAAGAAACCGGGTAAGTAATTCTTGCCCACGGCTTCTATCATCTCTACAGAAACGATTTTGTCGTACTGACCTTGCAGCAAGCGATAGTCCTGATCCAGCAGGGTGATCTGGCCGCTGAGGCCGGCGGCCTCGACCTGCTGTTTGGCATAATTGAGTTGTTCATCGGAGATGGTCGTGGTCGTGACCTTACACCCGTAGTGCTTGGCAGCAAACATGGCCAATCCACCCCAGCCCGTTCCGACTTCCAGCAGATGATCATCTTCACTTAGCTGTAGCTTCTCACAAATACGGGTGAGCTTGTTGGTCTGGGCTGCCGGAAGGCTTTCCGTCGGCGAGTTATAGATCGCAGAGGAGTACTGCATGCGTGGATCAAGGAAGGTCTGGTAAAGATCGTTACCCAGATCGTAGTGCGCCAGGATATTCTTCTTGGCCTGGCTACGGGAATTCGCGCGCAGCATGGATCGGACCAAGCTGAAGGGTTTTAGCAACCAGCCAAAGCGGCTGCCCCAATAATCCATCATGCCGAGATTGCGGGCGAAGAATCGGGTGACTTGCGTAATGTCTGGAGAAGTCCACCAGCCGTCGACAAAAGCTTCGCCGGCCGCGGTGTTGCCGCCCAGCAGGGCTCTGGCGTAGGCGCGGGTATCGACAATATTGGCCTCGGCTTGCAGTGGCGCATGCTTGTCACCCACCTCCGCAATAACACGCCCTTGTTCTCGCAGGAGAAAATGGCCTTCGGTGGCATGGCTAAGCACTTTAATAAGTACACTGCGGAGAATTTCTACGGATCTGGGTGAGTGAACGGTCGGTAAAAGTTGTTGATCTGCGCTCAGGCTCATGTCGTCGCGATTCATGCAGTGCCCTCTTCCGTATTTATGGTCATTTTTTTTGGGTGTTTGTATAACGGCGTGCGCTTCCAAAATAGCCGCAGTGCCTGCCAGTAAATCCCCAGTACCAGGCTCAAAGTTTGGCTTGGGGTTTTCCTTAATACGCGACTCAAATCCCTTTGGTTTAACTCGACGCGCTTCAAGCTCAACGTTGCATCAAACACTTTCTGTTCGGGTTGATTGCAATCATGCACGGCAATGTGAACTGAACAGCGTTCACCCGAAGGTGCTTGTATGCGCCAGTGATAGTTTTGCTGCATAGGGTTAAACGGAGACACATGGAATTCTTTGGCGTGGGGCTCAAGCTTATTCAGATCCAGCAAATAGTAATGGCGCTCGTGCCACGGCGTATTGCTGACTTCGGCCAACTGATAAGTAAATTTGCCGTCTTGTCTCAAGTAGTAGACATTGAGCGGGCTGAAGTAAAAGCCGAAATAGCGCAGGTGTACCAAGCAAAAAACGTCGCCTTCAATCTGGGTGACGGGCTGTCCGGCAAGCTCACCTATTTTTGATTTAACACTGGCTGCAATTTCGCCTGTGCTGCCTATATAGTCTTCGCGTTTAAATCGGGCCCAGCGATACCACTGTTTTCCCAGTTGCCAGAATCGCTGCGTGAGGCCAGGAATTTCCTCTGCCTTCAGTAGGAACATATGGATGGGGTATTCAAATTCGTGCTGGGTAGGGATGAACCTGCGGTGACGCACAGTGCCTTCGAATGCCGCACTCTCTAACTGTTCAGAGGCGCTTTCGTTGGCAGTGACTCCATTCACAGGGATTCTCCAAACCGTTTTGCGACATCTAGCGCACTGCGTACTCCATCCTCGTGAAAACCGTTGTACCAGTAGGCTCCACAAAAGTGCGTGCGCTTATGGCCGCAAATTTCGTCGCGGCGCGCTTGGGCTGCGTTGGAGGCAGTGGAGTACACAGGATGGGCGTACACGAACTCCTGCAAAATCTTGTCAGGATTGATCTCGTGTTTGGCGTTGAGTGAGACCAGGAAAGGCTCCGGGCTCTGCACACCTTGCAGGATGTTCATGCTGTAGGTGACCAGCGGCAATTCGTGGGTCGCGGTTTCACCTGCCAGGAAGTTCCAGCTGGCCCAGGCCAGTTTTCGCTTTGGCATCAGACCGACATCAGTATGCAGAATCACGCTATTATCCTGATAGGCGATGGCACCAAGCACTTCATTTTCTTGGACTGAGGCATCCTGCAGCAGTGCCAGGGCCTGGTCGCTGTGACAGGCAAAAATCACCTGGTCAAAGGTCTCTGTGCCTGCGTCTGTTTTCAGGCTCACTGAAGCTTCATTGCGCGTGACAGCCCGCACCGGGGCGTTCAACCTGATACGATCTCGGAAGCTGTCTGTCATTGGCGCTATGTAGGCGTGGGATCCTCCTTCGAGGACATACCACTGCGGTCGATCCTTGATGTCCAGCAGACCATGGTTCAAGAAAAAACGCAGAAAGAATGCTAGCGGAAACTGGCCAGCCTGCTGCACGCTGCAGGACCAAATGGCAGCAACCATAGGTAACAGGTAGTTCAGCCGCAGGGTGTCACTAAGATTTTGCTGCGCAAGAAATTCATCTAGGGTGATGTCTTCAATCTGCTGTTGCGCTATGGCTGCCTTACTGGCCTTATTGAAAGTGAGGATGTCAGAAACCAGGCGAAGAAAGCGCGGGCGCAACAGGTTTGTCCGTTGTGCAAACAGCGTGTTCAGGTTGTGGCCATTGTATTCGAGGTTTTCACTATCATTGCGGACGCTGAAACTCATTTCCGTTGGCTGCAAGGGGACGCCGAGCCGGTCCATGAATTTCAGGAAATTAGGGTAGTTGCGGTCGTTGCATACAATGAAACCGGTGTCGATTTCATGCTGGAAGCCCTCCATCTCGACCGGGACAGTGTGGGTGTGGCCACCGATGTAGTCGTTGGCTTCGAACACACAAATGTCGTGTTTGCGGGCAAGTAAATGGGCAGCAGTGAGGCCGGCAATGCCGCTCCCTACTATAGCTATGCGTTGAGATGACATGAGTCCAATTAAGACCGGAAGCGGTTGTTAATAGTGATTAGTCATTTTGAATTATTGATGGCTGATCATTCTGGCTAGCAAGAGTCGCTGCAACGCGAAGGGCAACAGCGAGAGCGATTTCAGCATACCAGTGAACAGCCTCGGGAAGTGTATTTCACTTTTGCCTTTGGCAATACCCCTGCGAATGCGATGTGAGGCATACTCAACGTCCACGCGCATGGGCATGGGAAAATCATTCAGGTCGGTTAGCGGCGTTTCCACGAATCCTGGTGCAATATAACTGACGTGGATGCCCTCATTCTTGAGGGTGAGGGCCAGGGTCTTGGCCAGATACTCTGTCGCCGCCTTGGAGGCGCCGTATGCCTCGGCCCTTGGCAAAGGCAGGTAACTGGAACTGCTGCCCATGAGGGATAGGGTGCTGCCTAACCGCAGTCTGGGGATAAGCGCTTCCAGACAATTGGCGATGCCAATCAGGTTTATCCGTATCACTCGCTCAAAACTCTGAGCATCAAAGTTTTTGGCGTCTATGTATTCGCAGGTGCCGGCGTTAAGAATCACAACGTCTAAGTCGGAAACAGCTACCAGTGCTTGCTTACAGTCTTTCAGGTCGGCTACGTCGAATTTTAGCGGGATGGCGCTTTCCCCGAATGGGGATGTCAGATCAGACAAAGCGGCCGCGTTGCGGCCGCAGCAGTAAACTGTGTGACCTTCTTCAAGATAGTCCTGAGCCAGTTTGCGACCAATACCGGAGGTGGTGCCGGTGATCAGGATGTTCATTGCCCCAGGTTTTGCTTGATTTGCTGGATAATGCGGCCAATCAGGGGCAGGTGCTCGTAGACCATGGCACCCATATCGAAATAATCACGGTGGTAGTAGATTTTGCCGTTGCGGGTCCGTAAGTAGCTGGTCCCTTCAACCCGGATGGTATCTCCGCCCCGCAGTTTGGGGTGATTCAGAAACATCGTCCAGGTCATAAATATGTCGGTTTCATTGACAATCGTAGAATGAAATTTGAAAGCGCATTTATCCAGGTTCTTGAATTGATTGGAGAAATATCTCATTAAGGAGGGTTTTCCCTGCACCGCGTGAGACGGATCCTCGAAGTAAATATCGGTGGTGTAGAGAGACTCCACATCGGCGATATTTTCGCTGCCGAGGGACTGATACGCTTCTTTCACGCGCTCTGCCAGGTAGTCTGCGCTGGTCAGATTCTGGGCTGATTTTAGTTCCGGAGTCGGCGTCATGGTCAGTGGAATCACTTATGGCTAGGGTTTCACGAGGATACGGGTTCTGTTACTGTTTAGATCACCCGCACAAGAAGCATGATTTTTTGTGATCTAAAGCCATTCCCTTCGCGTTTACACAAGCTATGGGCACAATGATTCCAACAATGGACAGTTTTTCAATGAGCTCTGCAGTTAAGTCAGACACGCCTGCAGGGGCGCCTCGTACGAGCGCGGCCGCGACTGCAGCATGTAATCCGGATAGTGACGAGTCGCTTCTGGTTGCTGTTGGAAACCATCAGGACAGAGCAGCGTTTAACCTGCTGTTCACCCGGTTTTCGAACAGAATCTATGCCATGGGCATGAAGTTGACCCGCAACGAACAACTTTCCCATGACTTGGTGCAGGAAGCCATGCTTACTGTATGGCAAAAAGCACCTCTATACGATTTGGACCGAGGCACTGCGCAGAGCTGGATTTTTACGCTCACGAGAAATCGGTGTTTTGATATTTTGCGTAAGATGAAGCGACAACCCGCTACCGTCAGCGCTGACGACATTTGGCCCCAGGAGGGCGACGGTGACAGTCAGTTGGTGCATGAAGAGGAAGGCACGATGGAAGTGGAAGTCAGCAAAATTGAAAGCTTTTACGGCGGTCTGCCCGCTGCACAGCGCGCAGTTATCGAACAAATTTACATACATGATCGCACTCACGAAGAGGCTGCGGCGGTTTTGGACATTCCCCTTGGAACGCTGAAATCTCGCCTTCGACTTGGTGTAGGCAAATTGAGACAGATGGTTGGTACAGAATAATGACAAGCGAAGCTAAATTTCATCCCACCGCAGAACAGCTTGGTGGATTCGCCCGCGGCACGCTTACGGCCGGGATGGACGTGGTGATCTCCGCACACGTCGAATTATGCGCGGACTGCCGCAGCAGAATCGGTAGCCTTGAAGCCGAGGCTGCTGCAGAAATGCTTCAGGCTGTCCCCGAGACAAGACCCGTTAACAAAGACTTTTCCAGCATGATCGATAGCATTGTCAATCATGCTCAGACGCAGGCGGATGAACAGACTTCTGACCCTGTCACAGAAATCCACATGCTTGAGCACAGTGTGCGCCTGCCCAAGGTATTGGCTAAGGTTGCATCGGAAGGGCTGGTATGGAAGAAACTTGCGGGTGGGATTAATCAGGCGTCAGTAACTCTGGATGATCAAACCCAGTGCGAGTTTCTCTATATGAAACCCGGCAGCCAGGTGCCTGTACACAAGCATCAGGGCAGTGAAGTCACGCTGGTGCTCGATGGCAGTTTCTCGGACGAGTCGGGCCATTACAAGCAGTCAGATTTTGTAGTGCGTACCGCCAATGATATGCACCAGCCAGCAAGCGAAGAAGGTTGCCTGTGTTTTGCGGTACTGGACAGCCCGCTGACTTTTACTAAAGGTCTGGCGCGTTTGCTTAACCCACTAATTCGCTACCGATTCCGCCGCGCAACTGCCGCGGCATCCCATTAGGGACCTGTCTTCGGGCGACTCACCTTTAGACCTTCAGGCGCGCATCGATATTCATTGCGATTGAAATGCGCTCCCGTTTGCCTTTGAACGGCCGCACCCCATGCCTGAGCCAGGCGGGGAAAACAATCAGATTGCCACGCTGCAGCTGAATCTCAGACTGGTACTGCTGTGGCTGGCCATTCACACCCATCATTCGAAAACTGGTATCCCGCATCGCCGCCATGGGAAAGCGGGGATCCTCAAGGTACAGGTGCCCCCCAACCTCCTGCTCCGATTCCCCTGGTTCATTGCCCATATCGATATAGAGCACCGCTGCCCAAAGATTGCCGGGGTGGCTGTGCAGGTGATTGAGACCGCCCTCCGGTGTGACATTCGCCCACATGCGCACCAGCCAATCCCGGTCCTCGACCGACGACTCCTTGAAGTGGCTCATGCGCTTGGCGATGTTCACCGCAGCCTGCGCCAATCTCTGTGCTGCCTCGCCACCCCAGTCAAGCATGTCGGTGTCTGAGTGCCACGCCCCGATATTGGAACGAGACAAGCCTTCGTCCTTTGCCATGCGGGTGCGAATAGTTTGCTCAAGGTCGGCCATAAGGGTTTCTGCCTCTTTAAGGCGGCCGTAGGCAATTGGGGTTTCGAACAAGCCGACTGGCTGGGCTTCGGCACGCAACGGTTCGGTACTTGAATTTAAGTCGGTAGAAGACATAGGTAAAAATAGAGTAAGCGTTTAAGTTGACGGACTTATGACAGCTCGGAGACTTCACTAAAGCGTGGTGCCAAATCTTAACCCGCGTTAGTCCTCGCATCCTGATTCAACTGTCACAAAACTGCAAAAAAATCGTCGCAGAAATGCAACATGTCCCTCCTATCATTGCGATATCCGAGCTTTCACGTTCCAAAATAATGACCGAGGAGTCGACATGAAATTCACGAATTTAAAACTCAGTGCGATCGCAACTGGCGTGGCATTTGGGGTGGCCGCCATGGCTGCTCAAGCCGCAGAGCCGCCTGTTCTGCCCATCACTGGCGCCAAAACTGGTGCAACGATCCAGGCTGGAGCAACTCTTAACAACGGCGCTTCTTTCCAGAGTGAACTGCCCTCAGCTGATGCCTTTGATATCGTAGCGCAGATTAAGCCGCAAAGTTCCGATGTCGGGCAGATGGGTTCCCTGGTAGTTGTGTTGGACGTGTCGGGTGTTGGTCTATTCAATCTGCTTTCCGGTGGAATCTGGGTGCCTTTTGATCCAGCCAGTCCTCAGTCATTTAAAACCAAGATGCTGGCAGCGACCGAAGAGGTCACTATTATCAATGACCTGATTGGTGCTGACTCCAACCTGTCGGGTGCTACCCTCAGTGCATTCGTTGGCTACTACACTGGTGGTGACATTAGTAACATCACCTACACATCGACTCCAGCTACGGCCTCTATTCTGGCAGCTCCAAGTGGTTGTCCAACAGGCACAACAGCGAATGCAGCAACCTTTGAAGGGTTGCCGGTATGTAACTTGCCAGTAGGTAGCCCGATTACCTCGGATATGCATCTAACCGCTAACAATGCCTACTTCATGAACGGCACGTTCTTTATTGGTGAAAACACCATTAACACGCCTGATGCCGAGAAAGTGAAGCTGACTATTGATCCGGGCACAAAGATTATTTCCGAGGGTGGTCAATCTGCTCTGGTAATCAATCGAGGTGGCAAAATCTTTGCCAACGGTTCACCCAGCAAGCCCATCATTATGACTTCAGCACAAGATGATGGCTCTCTCGATGTACTTAATGCCCGAGGCCTTTGGGGTGGGCTTACCATCAATGGTTCAGCAACCCAGAATACATCCAATGGTCTGGGTCAGGGTGAGGGCTCTACCGGTGAATATGGCGGAGGCTCGAGCCCCAACGACGATGACAGCAGTGGCGCCATTACCTACATGCAGATTCGTTACGCTGGTTTTCCGATCACCTCAGAAAATGAATTGAATACTATTTCATTGCAGGGAGTTGGCCGCGGCACCGTGCTGGACTATATCCACAGTCACAATGGCGCCGACGATGGAATTGAGTTCTA
>CALKNV010000007.1 GCA_938091935.1 uncultured Pseudomonadales bacterium | reverse complement strand
CTGTCTCTGGAAGTCGGCGATGAAGTGAAGGTTGCTCTGGAAACTGTTGAAGACGGTTTCGGAGAAACCCGCCTGTCCCGTGAAAAGGCGAAACGTGCCGAATCCTGGATGGAACTGGAAGCAGCCTATGAGAAGAACGATATTGTCACCGGTGTCATCAATGGCAAGGTTAAGGGTGGTTTTACAGTCGATCTGAACAATATCCGTGCTTTCCTGCCAGGCTCCCTCGTAGATGTGCGCCCGGTTCGCGACACTCTCCACCTGGAAGGTCAGGAACTGGAATTCCGCTTGATCAAGCTCGATCGCAAGCGCAACAACGTAGTGGTTTCCCGCCGGGCCGTGCTGGAATCAGTCAGCACTGAAGAGCGTGACGCATTGCTGGAACGCCTGCAGGAAGGCATGTCGGTCAAGGGTATCGTCAAGAACCTTACCGACTACGGCGCCTTCGTTGACCTCGGCGGCGTCGATGGTCTTCTCCACATTACTGATATGTCTTGGAAGCGCATCAAGCACCCAAGTGAGATCGTTAACGTTGGCGATGAGATTGACGTCAAGGTCTTGAAGTTCGACCGCGAGAGAAACCGCGTGTCTCTTGGCCTGAAGCAATTGGGTGAAGATCCATGGGTTGCTATCAAGGCCCGTTACCCCGAGAACACCCGCGTTAAGGCAGTGGTGACAAATCTCACAGACTACGGCTGTTTTGCTGAGCTGGAAGAGGGTGTTGAAGGTCTGGTTCACGTTTCGGAGATGGATTGGACCAACAAGAATATTCATCCGTCCAAGGTTGTACAACTGGGCGATGAGGTCGATGTGATGGTGCTCGATATTGACGAAGAGCGTCGTCGTATTTCACTGGGTATCAAACAGTGTTTCCAGAACCCTTGGGATGGTTTTGCCGAGAACTTCAAGAAAGGCGACAAGATCTCCGGCAGCATTAAATCAATCACTGATTTCGGCATCTTTATTGGCCTCGACGGCAATATTGATGGTCTGGTGCACCTGTCTGATATTTCCTGGGACGAAACGGGTGAAGAAGCCGTTCGCAATTACACGAAGGGCGATGAAATCGAGACTGTGATCCTGTCTATCGACCCGGAGCGCGAGCGTATTTCCCTCGGCATCAAGCAGCTTGAGGACGACCCGTTCATGGATTACGTGGATGGCTTCGAGAAGGGCAGTGTTGTTAAGGGCACAGTGACTGAAGTTGACGCGAAGTCAGCAATGATCAACCTCGCTGAGGGTGTGGATGGTGTATTGCGCGCTTCCGAGATCAGTCGAGACAAGGTTGAGGATGCCCGTAATGCAGTGAAAGAGGGTGACGAAATCGAAGTCAAGATCGTCAGCGTGGATCGCAAGAATCGCGTACTGAGCTTGTCTGTGAAGGCAATCGAGATTGATGACGAGAAGGCTGCCATCAAAGAGCATAAGAACTCTGAAGCGGTTGACGTCTCTCCCGGCACTATTGGTGATCTCATCAAGGCCGAGATGGATAAAAACTAATGGTTATAGTAGCTTACGCTTGGTAGGCTACTCACTAATTAACTCAAGCAGCGTTGAAACGGCGCGATCGGGCACTAGGACAGGGGATAAAAATGACTAAGTCTGAACTGATAGATCGTATCGCAGGAAAGCAAACCCAGCTGTCCTCCAAGGATGTGGAGCTGGCCGTGAAAGCAGTTCTTGAGTATATGTCGCAGGTATTGTCCGAAGGTGGGCGCATTGAAATTAGAGGCTTCGGCAGCTTTTCTCTGCACTACCGGGTGCCTCGCATTGGGCGCAACCCCAAGACGGGAACCCCAGTGGCTCTTAGCGGAAAGTATGTGCCCCACTTTAAGCCGGGCAAAGAACTTCGCGACCGGGTTAATAACAGTTTGCTGACTGAAAATCAGTTCTAACTTTTTTCAGCGCCTGACTTAGAGAAACGGCATAGCCTGTCAGGCTATGCCGTTTTTTGTTTCTCCCTCTGGGGGAATACGTTGAGGGAACAAAGCCGAGGAAAGCTATCTGCTTCACCGCTCATGCGAAATCTAACAAACTTACTGTCTGGTTTTTTTCTACTGCTGGTATTCGTCGCAGCTATCACCTTCTCGTATTTTAATACCGAGCCGGTTGGTATTAATTTTGGGAGTCTGAGCTTTGCGCCATTGCCTGTGTCCGTTTGGATAATTGGTGCATTTGTCTGTGGTGGGGTCCTGGGTTTGATCCTTGGGCTAGGCGTGTTTCGTCAACTGAAATCCAGAGCGGAAATTCGCCGCCTGAAAAACGAACTCACCAACGCCAAGCAGGAAGTCAATCACCTTCGCACGCTCTCACTCCGGGACCTCGATTGATGGGCAATCTGGAGATCTATGGACTTCTGTTGCTTGCTATCTTTGCAGGCTGGCTGCTGGGAAAGCTGGGAAATCGCTCTAAGAAGCAGACTGAAGATGGGCTGGGGTCTATATTTCATGACTACTTTGTCGGCCTCAATTACCTGCTGAACGACGAGCCAGATGAGGCAATCGATACCTTTATTAAAGCGCTCGAAATAAACAGCGAGACAATAGAGACCCACCTTGCGCTGGGGGCATTGTTGAGGCGCCGGGGCAAGGTGGATAAAGCGATCAAAGTCCATCAGACGCTGCTGGCCCGCCCCGGGCTGGAAGCCAATATGGCTGACGCCGCCCGCATACAGCTTGCGCAGGACTATATTGCTGGCGGCTTGCTGGATCGTGCTGAGCGCCTGCTGAAAGAGTTGATGCAGGAAAACTCTGTAGCAAAGTGGGATGCGCTACAGTTGCTGATTACCATCTACCAGACAGAGAAGGAGTGGGAGAGTGCAGTGGCGTGTACTCAGGAATTATTATCCAATGCGCGCTACAAGAAAGATACAGACTGGAACGCTCGGGCTGCGCACTACTGCTGTGAGATCGCTGAGCAGCTTATCGACAAGGAGCAGAATGGCAAAGCCCGCGACAGTATCAAGCGAGCATTCGGCTTCAAGCGTCACAGCGTGAGAGCCGCGGTGCTGTTAGCCAGAATTGAGCAGCAGCTAGGAAATTTCAAAGCAGCGAATCGGGAATATGAGCGGATAATGCAACAAAACCCGGCCTTCGTGCCTCAGATACTCATGGCGATGCGCAAAAGTTTTGCTGCCATTGATAGACTGTCTGACTTTAGAGACTCTCTGAGTGAACACGTTTCCAGGCATTTTGATCCCGTGGCACTGAAAATGCTGGTACAGCTCATCACGGAGTCTGATGGAGGGGAAGCGGCGATTCGATTCCTGCGCTTGAAGATTGCGAGTGAGCCATCGGTAACAGTGGCAACGCAGCTACTGAAACTGGAGGCTGGCTTGCGGGAAGATGCTCAGGCTACTGAACTGGAGCGAATTCACCAGATGCTCGACAACATGTTGAAAAAAAGAGCTGGTTATCAATGTAATCAATGTGGATATGAATCGAAAAACCTGTATTGGCTGTGCCCAAGTTGCCAAACCTGGGACAGTATCGAGCCAAACTACAAAAACGGAATATAGTGATCAAGCCTTACGTATCAACCTCCCAGGGACTAACCCCCAGAAACTAACCCCAGGCACTTCCTAAGGAGATTCAAGTGGCCAACAAACCCATAATCATAGCGCTGGACTTTCCCACTGCGACATTGGCTGAGCAGTTTCTGACCCAGGTAGACCCTGGGCAATGCCGCGTAAAAATTGGCAAAGAGTTATTCACTGCTGCGGGCCCTGAATTTGTGCGCCGCGTGGTTGGTCTTGGCTTCGATGTGTTTCTTGATCTTAAGTTTCATGACATCCCTAATACGGTCGCTGGTGCGGTTCGAGTTGCTGCAGACCTGGGGGTATGGATGATGAATGTGCATGCCAGCGGCGGTGTGGCCATGATGACTGAAGCACGCAGCGCGCTTGATAGCTGCACTGGTCCAAGGCCGCTTCTGATTGCGGTAACAGTGCTAACTAGCCTGGCGGCATCTGACTTGCAGCAATTGGGAATTCCCGGCGACCCGGCCGAGCAAGTAAGCAGACTGGCGGCCTTGACCGCGCAATGCGGCCTCGATGGAGTGGTGTGTTCGGCTGCAGAAACGCCCATGCTGCGACAGCAGTTCCCTGAAGAGTTCGCGCTGGTTACGCCCGGTATTCGGCGTCCCGAGGATGCAAGCGGGGACCAGAAGCGGGTGGTGGGTCCTGCAGACGCGATGGCGATGGGGAGTTCATATCTTGTTGTTGGGCGCCCAATAACGCAGGCGGAATCGCCGGCTGAGGCGCTTGCGCAGTTTAATTCTGCCGTGGCTCGCGTTAGTTGAATTTCGGGCTACACTGAGTGGCGGTGACCCCTGGTCTCCGTGAATATTTCCCAATAGCTTACTGATAAGGATATTAGTATGAAAACACTCGACTTTTTCCGAGCCGCCTGCTTGGCCATGCTCTGTATTTTTGCGCCATTCGCTCTAGCAGCAGAGGTCCCTCAGAACACGACTGAGCAGATGGTCATGTTGGACATTAATCAAGCGGATGCAGCCTCAATCGCCTCAGCTCTGGAAGGCATTGGTCCGGCCAAGGCTAAGGAGATCGTTGCCTATCGCGAAATGTTTGGCAGCTTTCGTACCTTGGATGAGTTGTTAGAAGTGCCCGGAATTGGCGCCGTTACTCTGGAGAAGAATCGTAGCCGTATTCTAATTCAGGGGAACTAGCGCTGATGCCCCGCAATCAGGCGCTTTTGCCCGAGTTGAAAGTGCCTGATTGAATCCGCTGTGAGCCTGGATTCGGGCTATAATCCGGGCTTTAGCAGAACATGGAACCAGCCTCGGATGTCTACCCTGGTGCTGCCAGCAGGCGTATTTGTAATAGCGGTAATTCTAACGGGTTTACTGCGAGTGCTGGCGCTGCGAATTCGCATACTGGATGTGCCTGTTGAGCGATCCGCGCATTCCGAACCTACGCCAGTCGGCGGTGGCGCGGCGATCGTGCTCCTTAGCGCCGCCTCTTCTTTATATTTTTACGCTGACGACACCCTGCCGCACGCCATATTCATGGCATTAATCGGCGCCTTCGTGGTTGCTTTTTTTGGGTTTATTGACGATCTCAACAGTATTCACGCCAAGTGGCGCATACCGCTGCATATTGCCGCGGCGATCTGGTCTGTTTTCTGGCTGGGCGACGTGGCCCCCATCGACTTCGGTCCGGTATCGATCAATTCACAGTGGATACTCCAGCCACTGGCGGTTGTTGCCCTGGTGTGGTTGCTCAATCTTTATAATTTCATGGATGGTATTGATGGTATTGCGGGATCTGAACTGGTCTGTGTCAACCTGGTGTCATTATTCTTCGTTATACATAGTACGGATTACAGCGCTACGCTCATGGTAATCGTGTTGGGTGCGGCCAGTGCTGGTTTCCTGGTCTGGAACTGGGAGCCGGCGAAAATTTTTATGGGTGACGTCGGCAGTGGCTTTAGTGGCTTTATGCTGGGTCTCCTGGCGCTGATAACCATGCAGCAGGGCACCATGACTGTTTGGTCCTGGCTGATTTTGCTGGGGGTGTTCGTGGTGGATGCCACCATAACCCTGTTGCGGCGCTTCCTGGCAGGGGAAAGGTGGTACGATGGCCATGCCTCCCACGCCTATCAGCACGCGGCGCGCCACTATAAGAGTCACGGCAAAGTGACGATAACAGTTGTATTGATAAACATTTGCTGGCTCACGCCGTGGAGTGTCGCCAGTGTGGTTTTTCCAAAACTGGGATTTTTTCTCAGTTTGCTCGCATTGGGCCCCTTGGTTATGCTGGCGCTCAAGTATGATGCAGGAAAGCCAGGCCAACTCGCCATGACTGATTAGCCTGTGTATTCCTGCTCACATGCGATATCCAAGGGCCGGTTGATCCCTGGTCCGGAGCTGCACGACCTGAACTGCAGGACCGAGCGGCGCAGAACCAGATGAACAGCTAGAATAAAGAATTGAATGAGAACAAAACCAAGATAGAAATACGAAGATAAAAATACCGGCCCTAAACGACAATCCTGTAAAGGAAGAAAACGGGCCAGCAGCTTCTCGGGAACACATATGCAATTACTTACAATTCCGTTATCACGCTCGTTGAAGCAAATGCTCATGATGGCTGCCGACGTGGTTATGATGTTCATGGCGCTGGTGTTTTCTTTCGTGCTATTGAATGCAGACCTGTTGGGCCAGGATCAACGGTTTTATTTCTTTTTCTCACTGGCCACCGCGCTGAGCATCCTGTTCTTTATTCGTATCGGGTTGTACCGCATTGTACTGCTCTATATGGGACTGCAGGCCGGCTTTCTGATGTTGCAGGCTGTCACCTTCGCAACCTGCCTGTTGGCAGCCACCTTTTTCTTCACCCAGACTGCCGATACGACTGATTATTCTGTCCTGCCCATTTTTTGGATGATCTCGTTGCTGCTTATTGGTGGCAGTCGTTTCGTTGCCAAGGTGCTGTTGCAGAGCCTGATACAGAATTTCAGGCCAAAAGAGCCAGTGATCATCTACGGTGCTGGTAGCTCCGGTATGCAGTTGGTGGTGTCATTGCAAAACGGTGATCAGTACTTGCCTGTTGCTTTCGTCGATGATGGTCAGAGCATGATTGGCAGCACCGTGCATGGTATTCGAGTCTACAGCCCAAATTCACTCTATGAATTGATCGAGACTTATTCTGTTCGCCAGATTTTACTGGCAATCCCGTCTGCTACTCACGCTGAGCGCAAGGAAATCTTGAATCGACTCGAGCATTTACCGGTTCACGTCCGCACCGTGCCCGATCTTTTTGACATGGTGTCTGGCAAAGTTGGTGTGGATGAGATTCGTGATATCGACATCGAAGATTTGCTGGGCAGGGACATCGTGCCCCCCAATCCTGAATTGCTGGGAGCCTGTATCACCGGGCAGTCGGTGATGGTGACCGGGGCTGGGGGTTCCATAGGTTCGGAGCTTTGCCGCCAAATTATCAATATCAGTCCGGCCAGAGTTGTGCTGCTGGACTCCTTTGAGTTTGGTCTCTATGCCATTGAAGGGGAGTTACGGGAGAGTCTTAGAGCCATCGAGGGTGGTGAGCAGATTGAAATCGTCGCGCTATTAGGGTCGGTCTGCAACAAGGCACAGATGGACAATGCGATTAAGAGCTTTGAGGTAGATACGGTCTACCATGTGGCAGCCTACAAGCAAGTACCGATGGTAGAGAAGAATATCGTTGAAGGTGCGCAGAACAATATATTCGGTACCCTAAATTCTGCACAGGCCGCTGAGCACAATGGTGTTAAAAACTTTGTGCTGATTTCTACTGACAAGGCAGTTCGGCCTACTAACTTTATGGGCGCCACGAAACGTTTCGCGGAGCAGGTTTTACAGGCGATGGCACAGCGGGGTAGTGCGACTCGCTTCAGTATGGTGCGTTTCGGAAACGTGCTGGGCTCTTCGGGGTCAGTTGTCCCTCTATTTCGTCGGCAGATAAGCAGCGGAGGGCCGGTTACTGTCACGCATCCCGAAGTGACGCGGTATTTTATGACTGTACAGGAAGCTGCTCAATTGGTAATTCAAGCCGGCTCAATGGCAACGGGGGGTGACGTCTTTGTGCTTGATATGAATGAGCCCATCCGCATCGTTGATCTGGCCAAGAAGATGGTTCATCTGATGGGTTATGATGTTAAGGATGAGAATGCCTACCGGGGAGATATCGCAGTCGAATACACTGGTCTGCGCCCTGGCGAAAAACTCTACGAGGAACTGCTGATAGGGGAGTCAGTGACGGGAACCGAGCATCCTAAAATCATGCGTGCGGAAGAAGACACCCTGGCATGGGATGCACTGCAAGTGCTCCTTCGCCGCTTGGAGGTGGCCTGTAAAGATATGCACCTGTCTGAGATCAAATCGGTCCTGCTGGAAGCAGTGGATGGCTTTGAGCCCAAGGAAGAGATGAATGATCCGCGTTGGGATATTCAGTACCAGGCGCTGAACGAAGAGGGCGAGCAGGGAGCAGATGAGCAAACGGTGGAGCAACTCAAGGTTACTCCCCTGTTTAAAGACTGAGTCTTCCGCGATCTGAACGACCGATTCAGTCGGCCCTGCGGACTGAAGTGATCACCACTGGCTCAGTAGGCACATCACTATAAACGCCGCTACGGCCAGTGGTCACACCGGCAATCGCGTCAACCACATCCATGCCTTCAACCACTTCTCCGAAAACGGCATAACCGAAACCGCTTGGTGTTTCGTTGCTATGGTTGAGGAAATCGTTATCTACCAGATTGATGAAGAACTGACTGGTTGCGCTGTCGACAACATTAGTCCTGGCCATGGCGAGTGTGCCGCGGTCATTAGGCACATCAGATTTCGCTTCGTTCTTGATTGGCTCATAAGTAGAGAACTGCACCATATCGGCATTGAAGCCACCGCCCTGGATCATGAATCCGGAAATGACGCGGTGAAATATCAGGCCATCGTAAAGTTCGTTGTCGGTATAGCGGAGGAAATTCTCGACGGAAATCGGCGCCTTGTCTGCCCATAATTCGATTCGGATTGTGCCCTTATTGGTCTCCATGACCACTACCGGATTGTCTTGAGCAAATGTGCTGAAGCTGAAGCTGAACAGCAGGGCCAGGAATAGTGCTCGCATAGTATTCTCCCTTCTCTGGATTTGATGGTGAGCTTTGTGGAGGCAAACTATAACCTAACTCACCGTGGCTGAACCACAGATGACCACAGATAAGACAAAAAGCAGAGAAGGGGCCAGAGAGGGACTGGGGAAAAGAAATGTGGCTGCCCAACCTGGACTCGAACCAGGAACCAAGTGATTAACAGTCACCTACTCTACCATTGAGCTATTGGGCAGCAGAGTCAAAATTTTCAGCGGTAATCTAGCAGGAAATGTGATTTCCCGTAGTCTCAGTAGCCACCTGTCGGTAAGGCTGAACTGAGGTTTCCCTGAAAAGGCGCGTAGTCTAAAGAGAAATCGGAAATCGGTCAACCATCACCAAGCGTTGCGAGGGATAATGTTGTACCCTTATGGGTTTTCCCGGTTCGCGACCAGATTATTTCATTGTCTGGGGTTCGCCAGTCGATCTATTGGTTGTAGCAGCCTCGCAGTATGTCCAAGCAATTCCAGTTAGAGTCAAGCTTCAAGCCCGCCGGGGATCAGCCCGCAGCTATTTCCAGCCTGATTGAGGGGCTGGAAGACGGCCTGCACGCCCAAACCCTGCTGGGCGTCACCGGGTCTGGTAAAACATTCACCATAGCCAATGTCATCGAGCAGGTGCAGCGGCCGACCCTGGTGATGGCGCCGAACAAGACCCTCGCCGCTCAACTCTATGGTGAATTCAAGGAGTTCTTTCCGCACAACGCAGTGGAGTATTTCGTCTCTTACTACGATTATTACCAGCCCGAAGCCTATGTGCCTGCGTCCGATGTGTATATAGAGAAGGACGCCTCGATTAATGACCATATTGAGCAGATGCGGCTGTCCGCGACCAAGGCCTTGCTGGAGCGTCAGGATGTAATCGTAGTTGCGACGGTGTCTGCCATTTATGGTCTGGGCGATCCAAATTCCTACTTGCAGATGGTTGTGCACCTGGACCGTGGTGATCGCATGGACCAGCGCAAATTGTTGCGCCGTCTGGCGGACTTGCAGTATACCCGTAATGACATGGAGCTGCGCCGTGCCACTTATCGGGTGCGAGGCGATGTCATCGATATCTATCCCGCTGAATCTGAACGGCATGCCATTCGCATTGAATTATTCGATGATGAAATTGAGAAGCTTTCCTATTTTGACCCACTAACGGGGGCGTTGATCAAGGAAGTGCCCAGACTGACTGTATTCCCCAAGTCCCATTACGTGACGCCGCGGGAAAAGCTGCTGGCCACACTGGACGATATCAAAATTGAATTGCGGGAGCGCCTCGAGCAGTTGAATAGCAATAACCGCCTGGTGGAAGCGCAGCGCCTGGAGCAGCGCACAAAATTTGACCTGGAGATGATCCAGGAATTGGGCTATTGCAACGGCATCGAGAACTATTCCCGCTATTTATCCGGTCGTGGATCCGGTGAGCCGCCTCCCACGCTTTATGACTATCTGCCAGCTAATGCGCTGGTAGTCGCAGATGAATCCCATGTGTCGATTCCCCAGTTGGGCGCGATGTACAAGGGCGATCGCTCGCGCAAGGAAACGCTGGTGGAGTACGGCTTCCGTCTGCCCTCTGCGCTGGACAACAGGCCGCTACGTTTCGAGGAATGGGAGTCGCTTACGCCCCAGATCATCTTTGTGTCAGCAACGCCTGGTCCCTATGAAGAAGAGCATGAAGGGCAGCAGGTGCGACAGGTGGTCAGACCTACTGGTCTGATTGATCCGGAGCTGGAAGTGCGTCCCGCTTCGACTCAGGTCGATGATCTGCTGTCTGAGGTGAATCGCGTGGTGGCCCAGAAGGAGCGCGTGCTGGTCACTGTGTTGACCAAACGGATGGCTGAAGACCTGACAGATTACCTGGCCGAACACGATGTGCGGGTGCGCTACCTGCATTCGGATATCGATACGGTAGAGCGCTCTGAGATTTTGCGGGATCTGCGCCTGGGCAATTTTGATGTGCTGGTGGGCATCAATCTGCTGCGCGAAGGGCTGGATATACCCGAGGTCTCGCTGGTTGCGATACTTGATGCGGACAAGGAAGGGTTCCTGCGCTCCGAGCGCTCCCTTATTCAAACCATGGGTCGAGCCGCAAGAAATCTGAATGGCAGAGCGATTCTCTATGCTGATTCTGTGACCGGATCCATGCAGCGCGCCATGGATGAGTCCAATCGTCGTCGGGAAACCCAGTTGGCCTATAACGAGGCCCACAATATCACCCCGATCGGGGTAAAGAAGCGGGTGCTGGATATCATGGAAGGCGCCTATTCGGCGCCAGGCTCTCGAACCCGGCAAAGAACCCGCTCAGTGGCGGAGCCGACAGGAGATTATGGCACCCTGAACTTTGCTGATCCGGACGAAATACGTAAGGAAATCACCAGGCTGGAAGCGGCCATGTATGAACAGGCGAAGAACCTGGCTTTTGAAGAGGCTGCCGCGACACGCGACAGTATTGCCGAACTCAAGCAACAACTGCTAAGGCAATGACTTTATAGGATTTTTGCAGATAAATTCTTCGACATTGACGCCGGTAATTCCGTATAATCGCGAGTCTTTTCTATCGGGACGGCTTGCCGGGGTTTTGCTGGTAAAAACCTTTGGCAGATTCAGGCTCGGCATCGCGGGTTATTGCGCGATTGAGGGCAGGCGATAGGCGCGTAGCTCAGTTGGTTAGAGCGCTACCTTGACATGGTAGAGGTCACCAGTTCGAATCTGGTCGTGCCTACCATTCCATAGAAGTCCACAACGTGCAGCGGGTAAAGCGCTGCGCTTGTCATAAAGGAATTAACAAACGATGTTGGGATTGCAGCCTGGCTGCACTTCCAATCTCAAGTATTGGGTTTACGGCATGCCTCAAATCACTCTCCCAGATGGCAGTACTCGGCAATATGATCAGCCTGTAACGGTGGCTGGTGTTGCGGAATCTATCGGCCCGGGCCTCGCTAAAGCGGCCCTGGCTGGACGCGTTGATGGCGTGTTGGTAGATACCTCTTACACCATGGACAGCGATGCAGAGCTTGCCATTGTGACTGAACGTGATGATGACGGCATTGAGGTCTTGCGCCATTCTTGCGCACATCTGATGGCCCAGGCTGTGCAGCGCCTGTTTCCCAAGGCACAGGTCACCATTGGCCCTGTCATAGAAGATGGGTTTTTCTATGACTTTGCGTTCGAGCGCGCGTTTACGCCCGAAGATCTGGCTGCCATCGAAAAAGCCATGAAGGAAATTGTGAAAGAGGACCTCACTGTAGAGCGCTCCGTGCTGCCACGCGACGAAGCCATTGCGCTGTTCAAGGAGATGGGGGAAGAGTACAAGGTTGAAATCATTGAAAGTATCCCCGGTGAAGAGCCCCTGTCTTTTTATCGTCAGGGTGACTTTATTGACCTGTGTCGTGGACCCCACGTCCCCAGTACGGGCAAATTCAAGGCCTTTAAACTGACCAGTGTGGCGGGTGCCTATTGGCGCGGCGATTCCGATAAAGAAATGCTGCAGCGAGTCTATGGCACTGCCTGGGGTTCGAAGCAGGATCTGAAACTGTATTTGCAGCGCCTGGAAGAGGCTGAGAAACGCGATCACCGCAAGCTTGGCAAGCAGCTAGGGCTTTTCCATTTTCAGGAAGAAGCGCCAGGTATGCCTTTTTGGCACCCGAATGGCTGGACCATGTATCAGGTGATTCAGGATTACATGCAGCAGGTGCAGGTAGATAACGACTACAAGGAAATCAAGACGCCGCAGTTGGTGGATTATTCCTTGTGGGAAAAGAGTGGCCATGCGTCAAAATTTGCGGACGAAATGTTTAGCGTCGAGTCCGACAATCGCATGTACGCCATCAAGCCCATGAACTGCCCGTGCCATATCCAGGTGTTCAATCAGGGTCTGAAGAGCTATCGGGATCTGCCCCTGCGGCTGGCGGAATTCGGTTCCTGTCACCGCTATGAGCCTTCCGGGAGCATGCATGGCCTCATGCGTGTTCGCAGCTTTGTGCAGGATGACGGGCATATTTTCTGCACCGAAGAACAGATTCAGTCGGAAGTGGCTGATTTCATGCAGCTGCTGTTCTCAGTCTATCGGGACTTTGGCTTCGATGACGTGATTCTGCGGCTTTCCACTCGGCCCGAGAAGCGGGTGGGTTCAGATGAGCTGTGGGACAGCGCGGAGCAGGCTCTCAAGGATGCGCTCGTCGCCACCGGGCTGGACTGGCAGTTGCAGCCCGGAGAGGGGGCATTTTATGGCCCCAAGATCGAATATTCGCTGAAAGACTGCATGGGTCGCGTGCAGCAATGCGGCACGATTCAGGTGGATTTTTTCCTCCCTGAGCGCCTTGGGGCGACCTATGTGGCGGAAGACAGCAGCCGTAGAACGCCTGTCATGCTGCATCGGGCAATTTTGGGTTCATTCGAGCGTTTTATTGGCGTTTTGATCGAACATTATGCCGGCGCCATGCCCACTTGGCTGTCGCCGCAACAGGTGGCAATCCTCAACATTACCGACAAGCAGTCGGAATATTGCCGAAAAGTGGAAGAATCCTTGAAAAATAAAGGGTTTAGGGCCGCTTCAGACTTGAGAAATGAGAAAATCGGCTTTAAAATCCGCGAGCACACTTTACAGAAGGTCCCCTACCTATTGGTAGTGGGCGATAAAGAAGTGGAATCCGGAACAGTGGCAGTGCGCACGCGCGGAGGAGAAGACCTGGGAGCGATGACATTTGAAGACTTTTGTGATCACTTGAGCCAGGAAATTTCCAATTACGGCCGCAGTGATAGCCAGGCCAACTGAGCGATGTCCAGCAATGCAAGGTTTGGAAGGAGTTTGATAATTGGGATCCCAGAGAGGTCAGAGCGCTAGCGCCTATTATGAGAAGTAGTGCCAAAAAGCCACTGATTAACGAATTTATTGAAGCCGACGAAGTGCGCCTGGTAGGGGCGGCGGGGGAGCAGGTTGGCATCCTGCCAATCGCAGAGGCCCGAGCGGCGGCTGAAGCAGCCAAACTTGATCTGGTGTTGATTGCACCCGAGGCAGACCCAAAAGTCTGCAAGATCATGGATTATGGCAAACACATATTTGATCTGAAGAAACAGAAAGCGGCCAACAAGAAAAAGCAGCGCCGCATTCATGTGAAAGAGGTCAAGTTTCGACCAGGGACGGAAGAAGGAGACTATCAGGTAAAACTACGCAACCTGAGTCGTTTCCTCGAAGATGGGGACAAAGCCAAGGTATCGCTGAGATTCCGAGGCCGAGAACTCGCCCATCAACATCTTGGGCAGGAGCTGGTACAGCGGATTCGAGAGGATCTGTCTGAATTCGGCACTGTGGAACAGGAACCCAAGATGGAAGGCCGGCAAATCGTCATGGTACTGGCGCCGGTCAAGAAGCGCCCATAACTCCAGAGGTCAGTGTCTTTGATCCTGTAGCGTGCGCAATCAGCACGTAGCGCAGGGCAGTGAGAGTACACTGGCCTTTTTGGTTGTTGGTATTTTATTAGCCATCGCATATGCGATGAGACGTTGCGCCTTTCTTCAACAGCACCGGCCCAGCGTTAAATGCGGAGTAGGAAACTATGTCTAAGTTGAAGACCCACAGTGGAGCCGCCAAGCGGTTCAAGAAAACCGGTTCTGGTTTGAAGCGTAAGCGCATGAATAAGAGCCATATCCTGACCAAGAAGACCACCAAGCGTAAGCGTCAATTACGCGGCACAACCACCGTTCACGCGGCAGATGTAGCCGGCGTAAAGCGCATGCTTAGAGAGTCTTAATCCCTAAAATCAGTCAGGAGAAATTTCATGTCCCGAGTAAAACGCGGCGTTGTAGCCAATCGTCGCCATAAAAAAGTATTAAAGCAGGCCAAGGGGTACTACGGAGCCCGAAGCCGAATCTTTCGTGTAGCCAAGCAGGCAGTAACCAAGGCAGGTCAGTACGCTTTCCGTGACCGTCGCGCCAAGAAGCGTGTATTTCGCTCGCTATGGATCACCCGTATTAATGCCCAAGCCAGAGAAAACGGCATGAGCTATAGCCAGCTAATTGCCGGTCTTAAGAAAGCCAACATTGAAGTTGATCGTCGCGTGCTGGCTGATCTGGCCGTACACGACAAGCCCGCTTTCAACGCTATCGTCGACCAGGCCAAAGCCAGCCTCGCGGCCTAAATTCGCGCCAGCGAGCAGGTCATTATGGCTGATTCGGAAACCTTACTGGCGGAAGCACTCCAAGCAATCGAGCGTGCCGGTGATGAAAAATCACTGGACGTGCTGCGCGTGCAGTACTTGGGTAAAAAGGGCAGCTTCACTGATTTGTTGAAGTCTCTCGGCCAATTACCGGCCGAAGAACGCCCTGCGGCTGGCGAAAAGATCAATCAGGCGAAAAAGTCACTGCAACAGTCCATTGAGTCTCGCAAAGGGGATTTGGTCAGCGCCGCGCTGGATGCCAAGTTGAATGCTGAACGCCTTGATGTCACCTTACCCGGGCGACGCCAGAGTAAGGGCGGGCTGCATCCCATCACGATTACGATTGAGCGTATCAAGTCGATTTTTGCCGCCGCCGGTTACGACGTGGCGGAAGGTCCGGAAATCGAAGATGACTACCATAACTTCGAAGCGCTCAATATTCCGGCCCACCACCCGGCACGTGCCATGCACGACACATTTTATGTGAGTCCTGGCACGGTATTGCGTACTCACACATCTCCGGTCCAGGTGCATGTCATGGAAAATGGTGAGCCGCCATTCCGCATGATTTGCCCTGGTCGCGTATACCGATGCGACTCTGACCTGACCCATACGCCCATGTTTCATCAGGTTGAAGGTCTGCTCGTGGATGAGCGCGTGAGCATGGCTGACCTTAAAGGCACGGTGGTGGAATTCCTGCAGGCCTATTTCGAGGCCGACATGCCCGTGCGGTTTCGTCCTTCCTATTTTCCATTTACCGAGCCTTCGGCAGAAGTGGATATGGGTTGCGTAAGCTGTGGCGGCAAGGGCTGTCGCATCTGCAGTCACACCGGCTGGTTGGAAGTCATGGGCTGCGGCATGGTGCACCCCAGGGTGCTGCAGATGTCAGGCGTCGATACCGAACGCTTTTCCGGCTTTGCTTTCGGGATGGGCGTCGAACGACTGGCTATGCTGCGCTATGGCGTGAGTGATTTGCGCCTATATTT
>CALKNV010000006.1 GCA_938091935.1 uncultured Pseudomonadales bacterium | reverse complement strand
ACTATGAGCGAAGAAATACTGATTAATGTCACCCTGATGGAAACCCGAGTTGCCCTGATCGAGAACGGGCTACTGCAGGAAATATTCATCGAACGTCACAACAAGCGTGGCTATGTCGGTGACGTGTTTAGGGGCAAGGTCGTGCGAGTGATGCCCGGAATGGAAGCTGCCTTTGTTGATATCGGTCTGGATCGTGCCGCCTTCATTCATAACTCCGATATTTCCGCAATTGATGCAGACGGTTATGAGGTGCGTGATGAGACGCCTGCACCGATTAAGGAAACCCTGCGAGAAGGACAAGACATCGTGGTGCAGGTGGCCAAGGACGCGATCAGCAGCAAAGGCGCTCGGCTGACCACACATCTGACGTTGCCTTCGCGAAATCTGGTATACATGCCGCGCAGCAAACACCTGGGCATATCCCAGCGCCTGGAAGATGAGGTAGAGCGTGAACGGCTATTGGAACTGCTGCAATCCGTGCTTGATAAGGAGCAATGGGATGGTCGCGGCGGATTCATCATTCGTACCGCAGCCGAAGGCGCCAGCGCCGAGGAAATGGTGGAGGATATTCGCTATCTCAAGCGGCTGTGGACCAAGGTTGAAGAGCGTATACAGCGCAAGGAAGGTATTAAGGCGGTTTACCGTGAAGTGCCACTTTATATGCGCACCGTGCGCGATTTGATTCGCCCCGAAGTGGAAAAGATCCGGGTCGACAACCAGGCGACGTTCGGTGAAATCTGTCAGTTCCTGGCAGACTATGTGCCGGAACTGCAAACCCAGGTAGAGCCGTACAGTGGTGAACGCCCAATCTTTGATTTGTACGGCGTTGAGGACGAAATCAACAAGGGCCTTGGGCGCAGTGTGAAGCTCAAGTCAGGTGGTGACCTCATCATAGATCAAACCGAGGCCATGACCACTATCGATGTAAATACCGGGGCCTACCTGGGCAGCCGGAATCACGCCGAGACCATCCTGAAGACCAATCTCGAAGCGGCCACCTCTATTGCTCGACAGCTGAGGGTTCGAAATCTCGGCGGCATCATCATCATCGATTTTATCGATATGATTGACCCAGAGCACCAGCGCCAGGTGCAGCGCACGTTCACCAAAGCTCTGGAGAAGGATCATGCCCGTACCACCATCACCGGTATCTCACAATTGGGTTTGATTGAAATGACCCGCAAGCGTACCCGTGAAAGTCTGGGTCAGATTCTCAATAGTTACTGTCCCATATGTGAAGGTCGCGGCACTTTGAAATCGCCAGAGACAATCTGCTACGAGATATTCAGGGAAATCCTCAGGGTCGCCCGGGCCTATGAGAACGATGTTCTTTTAGTTACGGCCTCACAGGGCGTGGTGGACAGGTTGCTGGATGAGGAATCTGACACCTTGGCTGGACTGCAGGAATTAATCGGTAAGACAGTCAAATTCGAAGTGGAACCTATGTATACTCAGGAACAGTTCGATGTGGTCTTGACTTAAGGCCCGAGGTATCGCTTCCCGGTCTGATTTAAGTTCCTGTTAAGCAAACCCAGGCTATATATGGGATTGGACCGCGCCGGATTCAGACTAGCGTTCCTTTCCCTGACTCTATGAGCAAGCGCTCCTGACAGTAACTTTGAAATGTTTGCCACGATTCTGAAGAAAGTTTATCAACAGCTGCTCTTGCTGGTGGTCGTGTCAGTGGTGTTGCTCGCAGCTTATGTGTCTGCCGGGCGACAGTTCATGCCTGCTATTTCGCGCTACGCTTCCTTTCTCGAAGACCAGATTCAGCAAAGCACCGGCATACCCGTATCCGTGGAATCCCTTGCCGGTAGTTTTACTGGATTTAATCCCATGGTGCAGATTGATGGTTTGCATCTTGCCGTGAGCGAGGAACTGCCTGGCGCTGCTCTGCGCTTTGCCCGCGCAAATATCATTGTGGATATGCCGCGTTCAGTCTGGCAGCGGCGCTGGGTGCTCGAAGAATTCGTCATTGAAAGTCTTGCCGTCGACATTTCACAGAATGACGACGGCAGTTGGCAACTGACCGGGGTGAATGCCGCAGGTGGTGGTGATCCAGTGGATCTCAATTCGCTCTACCAGACTTTTCTTAGTTTTACGCGCCTTGATCTGACCGATGTGGGAATCAACGTGCTCACCCGCAGTGGTGATCGCCTTAGCCTCGTTAACGGCGTGGCGACGTTCCAGAACCAGGGCGATAATCACTTTTTGCATGTTAATGCCAATCTGGAAGGCAATGCTGAGCAGCTCGCTTTCTCGTTTGAAGTGCAGGGGGATTCGCTGGATGAAGCTTCCGGGACGCTACATGTCAATGTGCCGAACTCGGATTACTCCAGGCTGTTCGCCGAGCAGGACTTGGGGCAGGTAGCGATAGAGAGTCTGCAGGGTGGGGGTCAGGCTTGGTTGAACCTGGAAGATGGCGAAATACTTGCTGCAAATATTGAGTTAGAGGTACCTGGTGTCACAATTAGCTTGCTTGAGGGTGAGCCGCTACAGCTTGAGAATCTGCAGGGTAAGGCCAGACTGGCCCGGGGCATAGCCAGAGATCATTGGGAAATCGCACTGGCGGACATGTCGATAAACTATAGAGAGGAGTTCTGGCGCGCATTCAATGCTCATATTTACCTGGCGCCTGAAAGGATTCTCAATGTGCGTGCCGATCGCATCGAATTGGGTATGCTGGCCAGGCTGGCCCTGGATAGCGGAGTCCTGTCGGATAACGCCGTGACTGAACTTCAGGGCTTCAACCCTGATGGTGCGCTGGAGAATTTCAGTCTGAGCATGCCGCTAACGGATACCGCGGATGACATTATCTCACTGCGAAGCAATGTGGTGGATGGCCAGGTTGGGTCGGTTAGAAACTCTCCCAATATATGGGGTATCGATGGATATGTAGAGATCGACTTCGACCAGGCAGCGCAGCGGCTAACCGGGTTGGCGGAAGTGGATTCAAATGATTTCAGCATGAACATCCCGGCGACCTTTACCCGAATCTGGGATTACAGCTATGTGAATGGGCGTCTGTTGATTGATGTCGATCTGAGCAATGGACAGCGAGTCAAGTTGGTCAGCAGCAGAATTGTTGCCGAGTCCGAAGCCGTGGACGGCAATGTCCAGTTTACTTCAATTACCCAGCGCTTTCCGGATGGCAGCCGAGACGCGAGTCTGGATCTCGTGGTGGGCGCAGATCGGGTCGATGCCGCCCAAAAAACTCTATACCTGCCGGATGGACCGAACATAAACCAGAGCCTACGCAATACCATGCAGTTTCTGGAGCAGGCCATTGTTGAAGGTGATATCTACAACAGTGGAATTTTATATCGTGGCTCCACCGTGGGAGGGTCGCCTCCTGAGACCAAAACATTTCAGAGCTACTGGCAGCTCGAAAACGGACAGGTCAACTTCAGTGATGATTTTCCGAATCTCGAAGCCCTGACCGCAACCGTGGTCACCGATGACAATAATATCGACGTGCAGGTAGATAGTGGCAGCAGTCTTGGCATGCAGATGGAGACTGCCACCGGCATCGTCCGGCGTAATGAGGCAGGGCAGAACATGATTACCGTGACGGGAGCCGCTTCCGGACTAACGTCCCAGGGTCTGGATTACATTCAGGCCGCGCCTCTGGGTGGCGGCCTGCAGGAAACCTTCTCTACCTGGCAGGCAGAAGGTGGATTCACTGCGGACGTTGAAGTCATCGTTCCTTTGGACCAGGACGGCGCTGAGACCGAGATACGGCTCGACATGCGGATGGCTGAAAACAATCTGGTGATACCTGATTTTGACCTGTCCGTGAGTCAGCTCTCGGGCCCTATCGTGTTCGATACCCGCACTGGCCTGGAACCTACTGAACTCAGTGGCCAGTTGTTTGGTGCCGGGGTTGAAGTGGCGCTGTCCTCGACCGGAGAAGCAGGTGATATTGAGACGATTGTGATCGAGGGGAGTGGTTCTTCTACGCCAGAGGAGATGATTGCCTGGCCGCGGCAAAGCGAGTTTGTTAGAGGCCTGCTGGCTAAAATGGGCGGTGAATTTGTCTATGACGCAAGGGTGACCATCGATCAGCGCCCCGATGCAAGCGCTGCGAATGTGCTGCAAATCGAATCAGATCTCATGGGTGTCACCATGGATCTGCCGGAGCCTTTTAACAAGACGAACGAGTTGCAAATGCCACTCACTCTCAATCTGGCCTTTGACGGGACGCAACAGGGTGTCAGCGGTGCGCTAGGTAACGATCTGCGTTTCTTGCTGGATATTGATGACAGTATCATCACTGATGGGCTGGTGGTAATCGGTGAGCAAGACAGCAGTATGGAGCAGCTGGCTGACAATGAAACTGCGGGTTTGGCGATCCTTGGCAGTATCGAGCGCTTTGATCTCGAACCCTGGGTAAACTTGATTACCAGCATGGGGAATGCCAATGAATCCACATCTGACCTTGGCAGCACCATTGCATTTGTTGATATCCAATCAGATGTTTTTTCTCTGTACGGGGAAGAACTCCCCGAGGTGAGCTTCAGAATGGAGCCTTCTTCTGCCGCTGCGGGTTGGTTAACCCGGGTCACTAGCGATGCAGTGCAGGGAGAAGTCGTCATTCCCTACGACAACGACTATTACCTGCAGGTTGATTTGGAGTATCTGCGCTTGCCGGGCGATGAAACAGAGGAAATAGAATCCTCAGCGGTGGCCCTGGGTGTGGCTGGAGATGTGGCTGAATCTGAGGTGGCCGAGCAAACGCCCGCGGCGGCTGTCTCGGCGACTGACGCAGGGGGTGACCGTAACGAAGACGAAGAGCGCGAGGACCCGTTGATCGGTCTGGACCCAAGAGAGCTACCGCTCATGCTGTTTGAGACCGATGAATTTGATATCGGTGACAGACAGTTTGGCAGTTGGGCTTTTACCCTTACACCCACCGGTATTGGCGCCGAGTTCCATGACATAAATTTCGATTTCAGGGGACTGCGGCTGGGACGCGACGAGCACGATGAGGCTTTTGAGTACCTCGAGCCGCATTTTAGCTGGTTCTACGATGGCGTTGAACACAGCAGTGAACTCACCGGCGTGTTAATGGCCGACGATATCAGCGGCGTACTGGAAGCCAATGGCTATGCGCCCAGTGTCGAGAGTGACCGCGCAGTTTTTGTCACTGAATTGGGTTGGCCGGGCACGCCGGCCTTCTTCTCCAGTGAGCACCTCAGCGGCCGTATTGATATGCGAGTAGATGATGGTCGATTCCTGCGTGATTCGGGTACTGGTGGCGCCTTGAGACTGGTGAGTTTTATCAATCTGACTGCGGTGTTCCAGCGGTTGCGTTTCAGCGATGACCTGCTGCGCAGCGGGCTGGCTTTCGATGAGATCACCGGTAACCTGGATTTAGATGATGGTCTGCTGACTATCGAAGATCGCCTCGTAATTTCTGGTCCCAGCAGCCTGTACCAGATTACCGGGCAAGTTGACCTGGGCGAGGAGTCGATCAATGGCGAAATGTTTGTGACGCTTCCGGTCAGTAATAACTTACCGTGGATTGGTCTGTTGACTGCGAATATCCCGCTGGCGGTAGGGGCCTATCTTTTTGACCGGATTTTCGGGGATCAGGTGGATAGCCTTTCCAGCGCTGTATATACCCTGTCCGGACCTATCGAAGGTCTGGAACCTGAATTTAAACAGGCTTTTGGCTCGCCAGAAACGGCACCGGCCTTGCCACAGTAGGCCTGCACTGATTAATTCCCTGACGTTTTGCGGGCGAAGACAAATAGATCGGTGTCAGCTTCAGCATTATCCAGAGGGTAGTTCTGGCGGAAAAGATCCAGTACTACAAAGCCTTGCTCGATCAGGGTGGTCGAAATAAACGATTCTGAATACAGATAATTCAAAACCCCTTCGTCCTCACTACGGCGCTTGAATTGAGAATTCTCGTAGCGACCTTCCATGGTGCTGATAAATAGCAGGCCGCCGACACTTAGCATTTCCGCAGCTGAGCGAATGAATTCAGTAACTTCATTCTGGTTCAGGTAGGGAAAACAAAAGGCGCTGATAATGGCATCGAACCGACCATCAAGCTGGTCAAGGTCACGGCAATCCATAACCGCAAATTGCGCATCCGGGCAGTTGCTTCTAGCCAGGTTGACCATAGCGGGCGCCAGATCAATGCCTTTAATATCCAGTCTGGGGATTTGCTGCCAAAGCAAACGACAAAACAATCCAGGCCCACAGGCTGCGTCGAGTACTTGACGATGGCGCGGGGTAAAGAGTGCAGCGAATTTTTCGTAACTTTCAATATAGGGTTTGTAAGACTCGAATTTATCGCAGTACTGCTGTGCGTACTTATCAAAGGTCTGTATCGTGAGCTCAAGCTCGCGTTGATCGTCCGCTGCTGGCATAGGTTTAATTGTGCCTTGGTTGGCTAGCCTGCTTGGTCCAATAGCAGGGGTGCAAATGTTCAACTTAGTCAATGAGTCAAATAGTCAGGCAATGATGCTATGAGCTGTTAGCTGGAATTTATTGAGGGAATTAACGCTATCTCCCCACTGGAGTCAACTATGCCTGGTGCTTTAGAGTGTAGGCAATAGACAGAGACAAGCATAGTATGAAGAAAAACTTGGGTTCGGCGCGCTATGGATAATGTAGTTGCAGTGGTTCAAATGGTTAGTGGCGCAGATCTAGAGGCCAACCTGCAGACAGCTGGTCGACTCATTGCCGAAGCATCGCAGCAGGGCGCAAAACTTGTATTGTTGCCAGAAGTGTTCGCGGTGCTTGAAGGTGGGCCCATGCGCCAGTATGGTGAGGTTGAGGGCAGCGGGCCGATTCAGGTGTTCCTTGCTGAACAGGCTCGGGACAATCAGATCACCCTGGTGGGTGGGACCATACCCTTAATCTCCCGACCGGGAGTCGCGCCGGATGCACCAGGCTACCTGGTTGACCGTGAGCGGGTGCGGCCGGCAAGCCTGGTATTCGATGCCTCGGGTAAGCAATGTGCGCGCTACGACAAGATTCACCTGTTTGATGTCACCATTGCTGATCAACAGGCCAGTTATTCTGAGTCGCGCAGCTATGAGTCCGGCAATGAGCTAGTGGTCGTCACTACTGCTAGCGGCAGGCTCGGGTTGAGTGTTTGCTATGACTTGCGCTTCCCAGAGCTCTATCGAGCGCTGGTGGAACGGGGTGCCGAGATTATCACCGTGCCGGCTGCCTTCACCCGGGTTACCGGTGAGGCCCACTGGGCAACCCTGTTACGCGCCAGAGCTATTGAGACCCAGAGTTTTATTCTGGCGGCTGCCCAGGGCGGCAGGCACAATGAGCGACGCGAAACCTGGGGGCATTCCATGATTATCGATCCTTGGGGAAATGTGCTTGCCAGTCTGGAAATGGGGGAGGGTGTGGCAGTGGCAGAGATTAATCTGGCGCAGCTAAGCGAGGTGCGCGAGCGCATGCCCATTGGCCAGCAGCGGAAACTGTAAGCGTTTGCCCTGAATGCGGGTGACATATCATATTGCCCACGCCGACCGGATTCATTTATGATTCCGCCTCGTTTCGCGCCAGTCAACAACAGCAGCCACCAAAAGTATTGCAGGAGTTAGTTATCAACAAGAGTTTAGTCAGTAATTTCGTCGCCGTTCTCGTTGTGACGGTGGGCTACTTGATGTCGGGCACTTCCCAGGTGTTTGTGCTCAATACCGGCTTGTTTGCCCTGTCTGGGGGAATTACCAACTGGCTAGCGATACATATGCTGTTTGAGCGGGTTCCGGGGCTGTATGGGTCCGGTGTGGTGCAGTTGCGCTTCGAGGACTTTAAAGAAGGTATTCGCAACCTGATCATGGAGCAGTTCTTCAATCGCGGAGACCTGGAGGCATTTTTCCATGGTGCTGGGCAGTCTTCTGAGCGACTGGGCGAGCAGATTCAGGGCACCATCGATAGTCTCGACCTGGACAAGGCCTTCGATTCGCTGATGGACGTCATTATGGGCTCTTCATTCGCCGGTATGTTGGGGATGCTGGGAGGCAGAGACGCGCTGAACCCGCTGAAATCGCCATTTGTTGAGCGCATGCGGGAATACTTCAAAGAACAGTTTGCTAACGATGAGTTTCAGTCCCGGGTAGAGGGCGCCATGAAAAATGCGCTGGATGAAGAATCGATTCGCGACACCGTAAGTGAACTTATTGAGCAGCGCCTCAATCAAATGACCCCCAGGATGGTGAAAGACATTGTGCAAGAGATGATTCATAAACACCTGGGCTGGCTAGTGGTCTGGGGCTGTGCCTTCGGCGGTTTGATGGGGCTCGTGGTCACAATAGTTAACAATTGGTCCATGTAACTGCTTTCAGCTGGAAGATCTGCCAACACGCTGTTTAAAAACTGATCAATTGGCCCACAATGACATACTTGAATCGACATTCAATATATGCTCAATCGTGTTTTATACTGATTCGTCAGGAATGGTTTGGATAAAATTGGGTCACGTCGCGACGCGCATCGCAGTTCTGGCCCGATGCAGCCATAATGGCATTGTAAAATTTGGATCGAAGTGACATTCTGACTGCTCACTGATGTCCGCTTTTTTTTTGGAATCGGATGATGTAAATCCGGATTCGCTGTAATATACTAGCACCCCCGCGACGCCGGGAATTCTGAATTCACTGCCTGGCAGTGATTTTTTTTGGCATCAAAACAATGCGTCAAAAATATTAGTTTTGCGAGTTTGCAGCAGTACCGATGACGGCAGACACGCAGAAATCTCACTACAAACGGTAAATTACAGGATATTGAGCAAATAAAATGGCAAGACCAGTTGAATTCGATGAAGCAAAAGTTCTCACTAATGCAATGGAGCAATTTTGGAAGGAAGGATACGAAGCAAGTTCGGTCCAGAAACTATTGGATTGCACGGGCATAAATCGAGGAACTCTTTACAACTCCTTCGGTGATAAGGATACATTCTTCAAATCATGCGTCGATCAGTACAACAAGATTGCCGATAGTCACATTGCTGCATCCCTCAAGAATCACGAACTTGGACCCTGGGAGTCCATTGAGGCTTATTTTCAAGAGTCTGTATTAGGTGTCAGTAACAAGCACCGTGCCATGGGCTGTCTGCTCGTAAACTCGCTCTGCGAAAGCATCAACTACGATCGTGACATGAAGCGTATGGTGCGTAGCTCGCTGGCTGGTGTCCGCAAACCCATGCTGGTTCGCCTTAAGCAAGCGAAGAAGAAGGGTAAGTTTAAGAAGGGGGTCTCAGAAGAGGCGGCCGCTGATATCCTGATGAATTTGCTACACGGCCTGCGGGTTAGCTCTCGAGAAGGAAAGAATGCCCGTCAGCTGGAAGATCTCATCAAATTCACCATAAATTCCCTTAAGAAGTAGTCAATTAGGCATTCAACCTGGCCAAGTGAGACGTTAGGTAACACTTGGTCTGGCTGGATATTGCGGTTCCCGCTTAGGGCTTTTGTTTCTCGTTCCAGCACTGATATACTCGGTCCTTTGAAGTAGTAAGTGCCAGGAAATTGTAATGAAAAAAATCTCCGGTAAGCATAAGGAAGATGACGCCAAGATCGATCTCACGCCCATGTTGGACGTGGTATTCATCCTGTTGATCTTCTTTGTGGTGACAGCCACATTCTTGTCTGAGACCTCTATCAATGCGGCCAGTAGTGACAACAACAACAACGAAACACCGCCGGAAGACACGGACAAGAAGAACATTCTGTTCGAGATCGGTCCCAATAACGAGATCATCCTGAACGGCAACCCGCGTCCGATTATCGCGACTCAGGTGCGTTCCAATATTGACCAGCTGAAGGCGGAGAACCCCGCTGCTTCCGTGATTATCCAGCCGGATAATTCGTCTGAAGTTGCTACACTGGTTATGATTATGGATGCAGCCAGGCAGGCCGGCATGGCGAATATCTCCATCGTTGAACCGAACTAGCTCTACCGCGATCGTCTGAATTCCTAAAGACGCATCATCGCAAGATGGTGCGTTTTTTATTGCTCAGCCATAAATGGGGGCGCCCACAATCTGGCGCTACAGGTGAAGGGCTGCTGAACGAATCTATTTGCTCTGATTTGATTAAACCAATCCGGAAGACATGAAAAACCGCTGGCAAAACCCTGACGCCGCAGCTGCGGCAGCGCAGTCTGAAGTCGAACTGCGCGTCTACAGCTCCCAATTACTCGGCGCTGATTCCAACCTGGTGCTGCACGGTGGCGGCAATACTTCCGTCAAAGCACCGTTTCTGAATGTGTTCGGTGACGCAATTCCAGCGCTGTATGTGAAAGGCTCAGGCTGGGATTTGCGCACCATTGAAGTGCCGGGCTTTCCGCCGGTAGATCTGGCCTACCTGCAGCGACTTGGTCAGCTACAGCATCTTTCTGATACAGACATGATGCGCGAGTTGCGCCTGGCCCTGTTGGACCCGAAGGGGCCAACACCCTCGGTTGAGGCAATCCTGCACGCACTGATACCCCTCAAATATGTTGATCATAGCCATGCCGATGCGGTGGTGACCCTTAGCAATACACCGGACGGCGAGGCCAGGCTTGCTGAACTCTACGGCGATGAGGTGCTGATCCTGCCCTACGTGATGCCGGGGTTCATCCTGGCGCAGCAGGTTGCTGAAGCCACAGCGAGTATCGACTGGGATTCGATCAAGGGCATCGTGTTGCTGCATCACGGCATCTTTACTTTCCACGAAGAGGCGGCGCAGAGTTACGGCAATATGATCGAGCTGGTGACTCGGGCTGAGGAATATCTGGCAGCGAATGCGAGTGAGAGTGAGAGTCTGGCTTCGTCCCAGTCCAGTTGGCAGGCGGCGGACGCCGAACAAGTCGCAATGCTCAGGAAGCACGCCGGAACCTTACTCGGGTCTCCGCTGCTGCTGCGCACCGATATCTCAGCGCCAGCCTCTGGTTTCGCTGCTCTCGACAATGCGGCAGAGCTGCTTCAGCGGGGGCCGCTCACCCCGGATCATACAATTCACGCCAAACCCTTTGGGGCCGTATTCGAAAACGATTTGCTGGCAGGGCTGGAGGAGTTTTCATCCCAATATCAGAACTACTTCGACAGCCATAGCGCGGATCACCATGAGCGCCTGGACCTGATGCCCCGTTATGGCGTCTGGCTCGGCAAAGGCATGCTTTACCTGGCGGCCAATAACAAGCGACTGCAGATTGTTGCCGACATTACCCAGCACACGATTGCCGCTATTCAGCAGGGGGAAGCGCTGGATGGCTGGACCGCCTTACCCAGGCAGGACTTGTTCGATGTTGAATACTGGGAGCTGGAACAGGCCAAATTGAAGTCGGCGGCGTCCAGCCCGGAACTGGAGGGTAAAGTTGCAATTGTGACCGGCGCCGCCTCTGGCATCGGCGCGGCTTGCGTGGCTGCCTTGGCCGCCCGCGGTGCTGTGGTGGTAGCCCTAGATATCAGTTTTCCTGCGGCAGATGCGTCATTGGATGATGCTGCGCTTGCACTGCAGTGCGATATCACAGATGACAGCGCCATCGCGTCCGCCCTGCTCGAAGTGGTCCGATTGTTTGGCGGGTTGGATCTGCTGGTAAGCAATGCCGGCAGTTTTCCCGCCAGCGCCGCGATCGCTGAAATGGATGATGCGCGCTGGCAGCAGTCGCTGGATATCAATCTCAGTGCGCACATGAAGTTGCTGCGGGCCAGCGCACCTTATCTGAGTCAGGGCTTCGATCCCGCAGTGGTTTTCGTTGGTTCCAAGAATGTTCCGGCGCCTGGCCCTGGTGCTGCTGCCTATTCGGTCGCGAAAGCCGGACTTGCCCAGCTCGCACGCATCGCCGCGCTGGAATGGGGTGGCAAAGGGATTCGCGTCAACACCGTGCATCCCAACGCGGTATATGACACCGCAATCTGGACCGATGAGGTGCTTGCCAGTCGCGCAGCGCACTATGGTATTTCCGTAGAAGAGTACAAACGCGCAAATGTTTTGGGTACGGAGCTGCGGGCGTCGGATGTCGCTGAGACTGTGGCGGCCCTGTTGAGTGCGCAGTTTGACAAGACCACTGGAGCCCAGATTCCGGTTGATGGCGGTAACGATCGTGTTATCTGATTGCGCCTGCCTGCAGTGCCTACTGAATGAACGGCAGGTGATTGCATCATGATCATCGATGGCGAACACATGCAGAGCATCTGGTATGACGTTGAGACCGATCAGGTGCATGTGGTGGATCAAACCCGGCTCCCGCACGAATTCCAAGTGCTTAACCTGACAAATATGGAAGCCGCCTGTCACGCCATTGAATCCATGCAGGTACGCGGCGCGCCGCTTATCGGGGTGACAGCTGCCTATGGTGTGTATTTGGCGTTGCGCGAAGATGTGCAATCCCTGGAGCACGCCTGTGCTGCCCTGGCTGCGACTCGACCTACCGCTGTGAATCTGCAGTGGGCGCTGGACCGCTGCCGTGATGCGCTGGAGCCTGTGGCATCAGAGTCGAGAGTCTTGCAGGCGCTTGAGCTTGCCCAGCTCATGGAAAAGGAAGACATCGCAATCTGCGAGGCCATCGGTGATCACGGGGCAGACCTGGTAGAGAGTCTCTGGCAGGAAAAGCGCGGTAGCCAGGATCACCTCAATATTTTGACCCACTGCAACGCTGGCGCCCTGGCCACGGTAGACTGGGGCACTGCCCTGTCTGTTGTGTACAAGAGTGCAGAGCGCGATATTCCCCTGCATGTCTGGGTGGACGAAACCCGACCTCGCAATCAGGGTGCCGCGCTGACTTGCTGGGAACTGGGGCAAGCTGGCATTCCCCATAGTCTCATAGTCGATAATGCCGGTGGTCACCTGATGCAGGCCGGACAAGTCGATCTCTGCGTCGTTGGTAGCGATCGCACCGCGCGCAACGGCGATGTATGCAACAAAATTGGTACTTACCTAAAGGCGCTGGCAGCTTTTGATAACCAGATTCCTTTTTATGTCGCCTTGCCTTTGTCTTCCATCGATTTTGCGCTGGAAGCGGGGGTTAATCAGATTCCGATTGAAGAGAGAGCGCCAGGGGAGGTCACCGACATGCCGGGCCGAACAGCAGATGGCCTGATTGCCAGTGTCAGGGTCGCTCCGGAGGGGGTGCAGGTCAGTAACCCCGGATTCGATGTAACGCCCGCCAGGCTGGTGACGTCTCTCGTCACCGAGCGGGGCGTGGTAGCGGCCAACAGCGAAGCGATTGCCACCCTGCTGGATCCGGGGTAGGTTTAGCCCGGCGGCCAACTGAGAGCACGGCCACCTAAAATATGCAGGTGCAAGTGAAACACAGTCTGGCCGCCGTCGTTCCCCGTGTTGATCACGTAGCGAAACCCGTCGTCGGCGAGCTCGAGCTCGGCCGCAATTTTGTTCGCGGCAAGCAATAGTTTACCGAGCAACGCCTCGTTTTCTTCCCCGCCGTCATTTACGGCAGAGAGATGTTTTTTTGGGATAACCAGCACATGAGTCGGTGCGGCTGGATTAATATCGTGGAAAGCATACACATGCTCGTCGGAATAGACCTTGTTAGAGGGTATATCGCCTGCGATAATTTTGCAGAAGAGGCAGTCTGCTGACATGGAATACTCCTTGTGAGCTGTGGGTCTTATGAAATAGCCTTCGTAGAATCTTTCTGGCCCATGTCGGGGTTAAAAGGCTACGGGACTTTTTAGTGCTCGTTAGTACTCAATAGCACTGGCTAGCATCGAATATTCTATAACAGCGACCCTTGACCGCGGTATTGCAAACTATGCGAATTTTATTTCTGATTCTTTGTGTTATTGCTCCACACGCTTGTGCGCAAGAGGATCCGGTGCGCTACGGCTATCGGGTCGTGAATACCTATCCCCACGATATCACTTCGTTCACCCAGGGCCTGTTCTATCACGAGGGTTTTCTCTATGAGGGCACGGGCAAGCGAGGCTTATCCAAGCTCAGCAAGTTGAACCTCGAAGATGCGAGTGAACTCATGACCAAGTCACTGAGTCAGCGCTATTTTGGTGAAGGTATCGAAGTGGTAGGTGACAAGATCTACCAGCTTACCTGGCAGTCCCACATGGTATTCGTGTATGACAAGCACAGCTTTGACCAGTTAGAGACTCACTACAATGCTACTGAAGGTTGGGGCCTGGCCTATGACGGTGAGCAGCTTATTCTAAGTGATGGTTCAGCGCGGTTACAGTTTATGGATCCAGAGACTTTTGCACCGCTCAGGTCAGTCGACGTCACTCTTAATGGCTCGCCTATTCCCAATCTGAATGAGCTGGAATATATCAATGGCGAAGTGTGGGCCAACGTCTGGCAAACCGATTTCATCCTGCGCATCGATCCGGCAACCGGCAGAGTCAATTCGGTAGTTGACCTGACTGGTCTATCAACGATGACCGAACTTGGTAGTTCTGAAGCTGTACTCAACGGCATTGCATGGGATGCGGATACCGAACGTCTATTTGTGACCGGCAAACACTGGGCCCATTTATTTGAAATCGAAGTGCTTGGCCCCTGATTCATCTATGTGGATTCAGAAGCGCATTCAGTTGCAGGCGAGACCGCGGGGCTTTCATCTCATTACAGCAGAAGTTACGCAACAGCTTCCTGAACTCAGGCAAATTGCGATCGGACTTGCGCATTTCCACCTGCAGCACACCTCAGCTTCTCTTAGTATCAATGAGAATGCCGATTCCACAGTGCGCAGCGATATGGAAGCGCATTTCAACGAGCTTGCTCCAGAGGGTGCGAGCTATTATCAACATACCTATGAAGGGCCGGATGATATGCCTGCCCATATCAAATCTGGCCTGCTCGGCTGCGAGCTTACGGTTCCGGTCAGCCAGGGTAGACTGCAGCTAGGAACCTGGCAGGGGCTTTACCTTGGAGAGCATCGCAATGCTGCGGGTGGGCGAACGCTGGTTGTCACTATGCAGGGGCAGGAGTCCCTGGAAGAGGAGCGCGCGTAAGCTGCTGCAATCATGATAAGCATTCGCACAACCCTCAAGTTTGTTGTACTCATCGGCCTGTCCATACTCCTGATTTCCTGTGAGACCGTGTCCTATTATTCCCAGGCCGCTCGAGGGCAACTGGCAATACTGATCAGCCGGGAAAAAATCGAAGGCCTGCTGCAGGATCCGCAGTTGCCAGCAGAATTGCGGGAACAGTTTGAACTGGTACTGCAAATCCGTGAATTTGCCGCTCAGGAACTGCAGCTGCCGGTGGCGGATAACTATTCCACCTACGTGGATCTGGGTCGGGAGCATGTGGTGTGGAACGTGTTTGCTGCGCCGGAGTTTTCAACCCAGGCGGTTAACTGGTGTTATCCCATCGCCGGCTGTGTTTCCTATCGGGGTTACTTTTCGGAAAGTAGTGCCGTAGCCTACGCCCGCGAACTCGAGCAGGAAGGTTTCGATGTTTATACCGGCGGAGTCGATGCCTATTCCACTCTGGGCTGGTTTGATGACTCCTTACTCAGTTCTGTCGTGAACCGTTCTGACCATCAATTGGCTGGCCTCATATTTCATGAACTGGCCCACCAGGTGGTGTTTGCGCCTGGTGACACGACTTTCAATGAAAGCTTTGCCACCGCCGTAGAGCGAGAAGGCATTCGCCGCTGGGCACAGGCACTTGGCAAGCAGCAGCTATACCTTGATGCGGAACAGAATCTCGCACGCCAGGCGGAATTTGTTGCCCTGATTTCGCACTGGCAGGAACAATTCGAAGTGCTGTACAGCAGCGACAGCCCGGAAACTCAGAAACGTGAACAAAAGAAAGTGCTGCAGCAGACTCTGCGCGCAGCATATGAGGATCTCAAAGAGAGCTGGGCAGGCTATGAAGGCTATGACGTCTGGTTTGCGAGAGAGCTGAACAATGCCCAGCTGTCCACCGTTGCTTCTTACAACGACCTGGTGCCGGCTTTCGACAGCCTGTTACAGCAGGCTGAGGGTGATCTTGGCCAATTCTATAGACGTGTGCAGGAGCTGGCGGAGCTGCCAACGGATGAGCGTGAGCAACAGTTGCCGAATACTGACTTACTGGCGCGCGAGACGGCTTTCCAGATTTAGTACCAGGTCCGCATAAAAGTCAGATTCAGGATCTTTGCTGGCGGCTGAACGATAGGCCTCTAGCGCGTCTTCTACATGGCCTTCTTGCTCAAGGATTCGGCCCAGGCTGCGATCAAAAAATGCATTGTCCGGTGTTGCTGCAATGCCGGCCCGGTAAATTCGAATCGCCAGATCTGCCCGACCACTGTTGTTATAAGTGTTCGCCATGATGTGCACCTGAGAATCATTGTCTGGATCCAGGGCAATGGCGCGTTCATCATATTGAATGGACGAATCATAATTCTGGCTTTGTCTCTCCAATTCTCCAAGCGTACTCACTGCCGCAATCAACGGCGCGGTGACCTGCTGTTCTAATTCAATGTAGCGGGCCAGCAGTGGTTTAGCTTCATCAAAGCGTTCCAGAAAATAGTAAGTATTGGCCAGATTGCGAATGGCATTGGCGAAATTGGGATCGGCGCTAATCGCCTTGCGGTACTCTTCTATGGCTTCTTCATAGCGCTGCAGGTTGCTGTAGGTGTTGCCGCGGCGAAACATTTTTTGGGCCAGTTCTGCATCGATGGTCGGACCTTCTCGGGTAATATCCAGGCCACTGTAGCGATCCAGCACGCTGCTGGTCGCGGTATCCTGTGCCAGGACAGGGGTGAATGTTAGGCTGAAGCCGAGAGCGGCAATGCTGGCAAGTAGCTGAAATTTCATGAATATTTCCAAGTGAGACTTGATCAATCTCGCAATAAACGGAGTCGCGCAATATACCTGAGCCGCAAGTCAACTTCCAGCCGGGCGGCGCTGGCCTGGCGCGTCAGGGAATAGGAATCAGGAGATTGGAAAGCCTGGATTATGCGGAGCAGCTGGTTTTCTGAAATGTCGATTTTGAGACTGGGTCGGCACTAGGACAGGAGAATTGCAGTGTCGGCGGTAACACTGCCGATGATAGCGGCATCGTTCAATCCCGCTGCCTGCAATTCCTGTAGACAGTTATAGGCCTGACTCTCCGGTACGCTGGCAAGCAAGCCACCTGCGGTCTGCGGATCAAACAGCAATGGGTACTTGGCGTGTCTGGCGAAGGCCTCTTTGTTTTCAATTCGAGCTGCGTTCAGTGCGTTATCATTGTGTAAGGAACTGATAATGCCCTGTTCCAGCGTGGACAGTGCGCCATCGAATGCAGGGATTGCATCCAGGTTTAGTAGCAACCCCAATTCAGCATCACTCAACATCTCCAATAGATGGCCAAACAAGCCAAATCCAGTGATGTCTGTGCAAGCATTGGCGCCATGTCTCACAAGTACTTGCGAGGCGTCGCGATTGGAAGCCAACATGGAAGTGTACAAGGCTTCGATCCAGGCGTGCCTGGCTCGATAGCGCATATCTGCCGCGAGCAAGGTGCCTGATCCAAGGGGTTTGGACAGGATTAGTACGTCGCCAGCCTTGATATTGCTCTTGCTGAGAATAGCCTCCTGTGTCGCAAAGCCATTTACAGAGAGTCCAAATTGCAGCTGCTCAGCCTCTGCTGAATGCCCTCCGATCAACTTGCAGTCGTTTTCCTGCAGCGCGTAGGAACAGCCCAGCATCAATTCCCTTAGCTGCTGCTTGGCATACCTTTTCTCTGCAAAGGGAAGGCCGGCGACTGCAAGGGCTGAATGGGGCTGGACACCCATGGCAAAGATGTCGCTGAGGCAGTGATTGGTTGCAATCATGCCAAATAGCCAGGGATCCTGGGTGAAGGCTTTGATGAAGTCGAGACTCTGCAAGAGAATGCGTCCATCCGCTAATTTGATCTGGGAGGCATCTTCGATGCCGCCTGGGGAAGTGAGCACATCTTCACCGGAGGGGTCTGGCAGTTCTTGCAGCACTTCTTCCAGTACGCTGCTGGCCACTTTGGCACCACAACCGGCACAACGCATGGCATGATTGCGTAAGCGCTGCTCTGCCTTTTGGTCAATTAAGCCGCTGGCGATGTCCAATTGCGCCGGCATTTCTGGCAGCCTGGAAAATTTTTCCACAAAGCGGCGATCAATAAAGTCTTTAAGTCGCCACATCTGTTTGCCGCTGAGGAACCATGCACCGCGCGTCGCGATAGCCTCGTGGTTGCCCATGCTTATCAGTGCGAGAGCTTGTTTTTGCGGAAAGTAAGTCTTGAGTTTGCGTCCGGTTGCATAACGACGCAGGTTCTCTGCGAGTACTTTGCCTTGCCGGACAGCATAGACCCCTGATTTGGGTCGAGGTTCCTTTTGAATAGTAGCGGCATCTCCTGCTGCAAAAACGAAATCATGGCTGCTGGTTTGTAGGCTTGGTTTTACTTCGATGAAGCCATCCTCACAGCGCTGCAGACCGCAATCGAATGGCCAGTCAGGCAGGCTGGCGCCGGTCGCATAGATGATTGCATCAGCGCCCAGTGTTGTTTCATCGGCGAGAATGACCTTACCTTTTTCAATGCGAACAACCATGGCGTTCAGGACAACTTCGATGCCACGTCGAGTTAACTCCAGCAGAGCGAACTGGCGTCCGCGCTCATTATGCAGATTCAGCAGGTGTGAATCTGCAGTAACGATACGCACCAGGAGCTTGCCCCTGAGCTTTTCTTTTGCTCCTTCCTCTTCCTGGTTTTCCGCAGTTGCTGTCGCTTGCGCAGCCTTGTTGATTGCGACTTGCATGGAGAAGGCTAGCTCTACGCTGGCAGGGCCTCCACCTACAATGCTTAGGGTATAGTCTTTGCCTGCCTGAATGGCAGCGACGGCAGCAGATTTGATGGTTGACCAGCTTTCGAGAAACCGGTCTATGGGTTTGACAGCGAGAGCATGTTCGTTGGCGCCGGCGATAAGATCACGTTTTGGATGCGAGCCAATGTTGAGGGAGAGCAGATCAAAAGGCAGGTCAGGCCGGTCGTCGAATTTGATCACTCTCTGGTCCAGGTCGATGTGCTTAACCTCAGTCTGAATGAGCCGTGCCCCGGCAAATTGAGCGAGTGGCCGCAGATCGATATGCATGTCATCAAAGCTGTAGTCACCTGCTATGAAAGCGGGCATGGAGCCTGAATAAGGAGTTACTACTTCTCTTGAGATCAGCGTCAGAGCCAGCCCTGGAATGGGCTTCATGCCAAACTGGCGCAACACCGACAGGTGGCTATGTCCGCCGCCGACGAGTGCCAGATGTTTAACGATTGGACTGAGTTTCATTGCTGCGTTAATTGTCCTGGTAAAACTGGCCCTTGGAAAAACTGGTCCTGGGCAAATATGGGAACGATGCTTTTTAGTCCTGCCACTTTTATCAACACGCTGAGCATGAGCTTAACTGACCTTGGCTTGGCTCTCGATAGTTTGCCTCGGTGTTGGCTTGGTCCACTGACCGAGCCGGGTCTCTGTGCCAATCCCTGGCTTGTCAGGGATGAGTTGGGTAAGCACTAAAGAGCCAAAGGCAATGCCGGCGCCAATAAGGAATACTGCGCTGTGATTGACAACCCACACCAGCCCGAGCAGAGCGGGCAGCACTACCGCAGCAATATGATTGATGGTGAAGCTGATGGAGGATGTCGCCGCGATATCTGCCGGATCCGCAATCTTTTGGAAGTAGGTCTTGATGGCGATTGCCATGGCGAAAAACAGGTGGTCAAGCAGGTACAGCGCAACCGCTACAGCAATACTGTCCACAAAGGCGTAGCTGACGAACACGATAATGAGCCCGACGTATTCCAGGGTCAGGGCCCGGCGCTCGCCCACTACGCTGATCAGATGACCTATTTTCGGCGCAAGCCAGAAAGTGAAGACCGCGTTGACCAGTGTCAGAAGCACCACGTTCCCAACCGGGAAACCAAATTTCTCTACTAAAAGGAAGCCAGCGAACACCACGAAAATCTGCCGTCTCGCACCAGCCATGAATGTGAGCAGGTAGTACAACCAGTATTGCTTACGCAGGAATAGATTCTTTTTCTGGGTCACCTGGTCTTCAAAATGGGGAATCGCAAACCAGCAGTACAATCCGATTAGCACAGCCACGCCACCGGCCAACAGGTAAATGACGAGGTAATTGGCGCTAAAGAATAGCAGGTAGATATAAAGGCCACCCAGGATCAGGAAGTTACAGATAGCCCGTGCGCTCAGCAGTTTGCCCAGCACTGTCGGTGCCTCTTCTTTCGCCAGCCATTGCAGGCTCAGGGAATTATGCAGGGTTTCGAGGTAATGAAAGCCCACCGACATCACTACCGTGGCGAAGTACAGCCAGAGTGCGGCGGGGTAAAAGGCGGTAATGGCTGTGCCGATACCGAGCGTAATCAGCGACAGAATGGCGAATTTCTGTTGTCGAATGTACAGCATCACCAGGATTGCGGTGAATGCAAGAAATCCCGGCACCTCACGTAGGCTCTGCAGGATACCTATTTCCTCCCCAGTGAATGCAGCCTCTTCTACAGCGAAGTTATTAAGCATCACTTGCCAGGTGGCGAACGCAATGGTGTTTCCAATCGCGAGTAGGTACAGGAAAGTCTTGCGATCCTGCAGTGCCCGGGAGAGAGCCTGGGAACGAGCCGGAGACAAGGCCGAAGACAAAAGCGGTAATTTCATCGAAACCTGCTGAACCAAGAAATGGATGAAGGCGATACAGGCCAGGCCGGCGAGCGGATTGCAGGTAGCGTGGCAAGGCCGCGGATTATATCATCCTTCAATATGTCTGCACTCGAGATCTATGCTGGCCCAGTGGCGCGTGAGCGCATCAAGCATCAGGGATTCCGCCCAGAGCTATTCTCCTTGCTGCTGGGTGCGTCTGGCGGTCCTAAGTGGTTCGTGCTGTATGGGCTTGATCGCTACCTGTTTGGTGACTTCTTCGCCAACAGGCAAGAACCCTTGATGACGATGGGCTCATCCGCGGGTGCCTGGCGCTTGAGTTGTCTTGGTACTGCCGACCCGCTAAGGGCTATCGACGAACTCGCCAGGCGCTATTCCGGCGAGACTTACTCTGAGCAGCCCTCCGTTGAAGAGATTACCGGCAAGATGCGCAATATGCTAAGCGACGTGCTTGGTGCCAGCGGTGCGGCGGAGATTGCGAGTAATAAAGTATTTCAAACCCACATCATTGCTGATCGCTGCAAGGGAATGGCAAATTCCACGCGTGCACCGCTTCAGAAACTGGCATTAGGTGGTAGTGCAATGGCTAACATCGTGAGCCGCCGCACGCTGTCCTGGTTTTTTCAGCGTACTATCTTTACGAATATGGGCGATATGACGCCTTTTTCAGGCTTAAATGACCTGGACACGGCGATTGCGCCGCTGGTTGAGGGCAACGTCATCGATGCCATGATTGCCAGTGGATCCATACCTTTTATTCTTGAGGGCGTGAGGGATATTGAAGGTGCTAACGCTGGTCTGTATTGGGATGGCGGAATTACTGACTATCACTTCGATATGCCATTTACTGAGCTTGATGGGCTTGTTCTCTATCCGCACTTCAGCCCGATGATCGTGCCGGGCTGGTTCGACAAGATGTTGCGCTGGCGCCGACCCCCGCTCAAGCATTTTGACAACGTGGTCTTGTTGACGCCGTCGGCGGAGTGGACTGCGACACTGCCCGGGGCAAAGATTCCTGATCGAAACGATTTTGAGCGCTACGGGGAGGCCGAACGCCTGGCGAAATGGCAGCAAGTGCTGGAAGCCAGTCATCAACTTGCTGGGGAATTTTCTGATCTGATTTCAAGTGGGGATGGGTTATCATCAATTAAAGATTTTTCTGAACGACCGGTGTAGGGATCATGCATACAATACGCAAAGCGTCCCTGGACGATAGTCCTCGTATCGCCGACATATACAACTGGTATATCGAGAACACCACGATCACTTTTGAGGAAGATATGGTGTCCGCAGGCGATATGGCGCAACGTATTGCTGTGACCGATCACACACGGCCTTGGTTTGTCTTGGAAGACGATGGTCTGATTCTGGGCTATGCCTACGCAGCTCGCTGGAAAGACCGTTCCGCCTACCGCTTCGCCCGGGAAACCGCCATTTACCTGGCCCCGGATAATTTTGGTGAAGGGCTTGGCAAGCAACTGTGTGATCACTTGATCAAGGCGCTCAGGGAGACGGACGTGCATACCTTGATAGCCGGAATCGCACTTCCGAACGAGGCCAGTATCGCACTGCATGAGAAGCTGGGCTTTATTAAGGTGGGAGAATTTGAAGAAGTTGGTAAAAAATTCGATAACTTCTTAAATGTTGGCTATTGGCAACTCGTCCTATGACAAGATCGAAACACATTTCCATGCTCTGTTGTATAGTCCTATTGAGTCTACTGCTCAGCGGATGCGTTGTTGGAACCGCTGTGGGTACAACTTTCTCGGTGGTTGCTGAAGTGATTGCCTTTCCATTTAAAATCGTCGGCGCGGTTGTCGGCGCCATTATTCCTTGATTTTTCGAACCTGATGTCATGAGCTTCAATCCAGCTGATTACGATATTCCCGCTAATTATCGCCATTGGGTAGGTGACACGGCCGAAGATTCTATTGGCCCATTTTTCTTTTACATGGATGGTGACAACCCTCGAACTGCATTTCGGGTTCAGGCCCATAACTGTAATGCGCACAACACGGTCCATGGCGGCGTGTTGATGGCATTCGCCGACTACACCCTGTGCCTGGGCGCCAATGGAGGAGAGAGTGAAAGCGTCGTGACCGTGACCTGCAACAATGAGTTTGTCGCACCGGCTAATGAGGGGGATTTGATTCTCGGGGAAGCGGAAACGATCAGGCGGGGGCGCTCAATTGTTTTTATGCGTTGTACATTGCGGGCAGGAGAGCAAGTGATCCTCACCAGTAGCGCAGTCATCAAGCGCATCGCAAACCGCTAACCTAGACCTGCAGACGTTTAGTGAGCTCTTCCGGTGACGCAAACAGGTGCGCCGGGTTTTCGGCCTCCAGTTCTTCACGATCTCCATAACCCCACAACACGCCAGCACTCTTCAGCTTATTGCTGTGGGCGGCTTGAAGATCAATGGCACGGTCACCAATCATCAGGGCTTCACCAGAGATTGAGCCAGATGCCAGCAATTCCTGCAGCTGTTGTGATTTGGGTTGTGGCGTTGCCGGGCCGCTGACGAATTCAAAAAAATGAATAAGCTCGAATCGATCCAGAATCTTGACGGCATTACTTGGCAGCTTTGATGTGCACACACCAAGCCGTTGACCGTTGGCGCGCAAGTTGCTGAGCATAGCTTCAATGCCCGGATACAGCGTGTTCTCCTTGAATCCCAGTTCGCCATAACGCTCACGATACTTTGCTGCGAGTGCAGCAATATGATTTTCGTCCTCACTGCCACTCAATTTACCCAGCGTCAGTTCCAGCGGTGGGCCGATATGCTGGGTGATCTCGTGTTCCGGCAAGGGCGCATAATCGAATGAAGTGAGCGCGAAGTTCATACAGCGAATGACGCCTACAGCGGGGTCGCTCAAGGTGCCATCAAGGTCGAATATCAAGGTGGAGAAGGGCATGGGATGTTGTCAGTCGGTAAGTGCATAGACCCGTTCGGCAGTGCCGTAAAACAGGGCATGTTTCTCGTCAGCCGAGAATTCCGCCGCTAATTTCTTAAAAGCGTTCCAAAGTATGGGATAACTGATCGAGAGTCTATCAACCGGGAAATTGCTTTCAAACATACAGCGTTCCGGACCGAAGCATTCGATCATATGCAGATAATACTTTTTCTGGGCCGCGACGAATTCATCGGAGTTGGGCGGTCTTTCTGCCTGATGCCAGCCAAATCCATTGTCCGGCATCGCCAGACCACCTAATTTCACATAGACGTTTGGGCATTTCGCCAGTTGGCGCATCTCTATTTTCCATTCCTGAAATATCTCGTCGCGACAGTTTCTATAACTGCCGACCCCTAGCGGAGTGCCAAAATGATCGAGGATCAATGTGCATTCCGGAACCGCCTGGGCAAGGTCAATGAAATCAAGGTTCTGGTGATGATAGTGCCAGGTGTCATAAGTAAGATTTCGGGCTGCCAGGCTGCGCAGCCCTGTGCGAAATGGTTCTTTGCCGTATAAATAGGGTGGGGCCTGGCCCGGAATCAGGAGGTCTTCTGGCCTTTTGTCCCTGGCGCCGGCGTGTCGGATTCCTCTAAATCGGCCGTCACAGATTTCGGTATGCTTGTCGAGCAGTTCTCCGAGCTGGGCCTCATCCAAGGTGAGGTCAGCATGGGCAATTATTCCGGCAACGGTAGCCCGTGACTCGTCCTCGGCGCTGGCTTTGGCCAGTCCGGAGATATAGGTGGTTTCCCCAAGTGGGCGCAGGTACTCCGGTCCTTCGCGCAGGTAAAACGCTGAGCACTCCATGAATAAGGTCTTCACCACATTGTGACCACTGCCGGTATCGCGCCAGAGTTCTTCCAACAGGTAATCGCGACCAAAGCGTTTCATCCAAAGATGGTGGTGGGGGTCAATAATGGGGAGATCAGGGTCGATGATGTCTTCCTGAACCTGCTTCAACCAGGGCTCGCTACCTGGTTCCGGTGTTGGCATGATGGCTTCCTTTTATAGGCAGTGTCTGTTTAGAGGTCCGGTAATCAGCCAGATGTGATCTGTGGATACGCCGGGCAATGCTGGTGTAGTATGGCTTTCAAGAAAATTTGAGTTTTGATTCAAGTCAGCTTCAGCGCTGACACTAGTAGTGCTGGTAATGATTAGAGCCCAGCGCCCATGCGTCAAGTTGTTTTGCCCCAATGATTTAACCCCAAGGGTTTAAACCTGTGGGTCTGATTAGCAGAGAACAGCTGACACCATAACAATAAAGAACACCATGCAACTCTAAAGTTGCAGGAGCTGTGCATGAGTATTACCGCCCTCGTTATTATTCTCTATCTCGGATTCTTCGCCGCCTTTGGGGTTTACCTGAATCGGGGTAATAAAACTGCCAGCGATTGGGCGATAGGTGGCGGCAGTTTGGGTGTCTTCATGTTGGCGGCTGGTGTTGCTGGAACCCGCATCGGCGGTGCTGGTACCTACGGCGTGGCCGGGGATGTAATCAACGAGGGTTTGGGCCATCTCTGGTACGGCGTAAATTCCTTTGCTGCATTATTTCTGGTGGGGCTGTTTTTTGCGATTCCGTATCGTCGGCTCAAGGTCGTCAGCGTGGGGCAGGTATTTGATCATCGCTTTGGCTCTTATCGCTGCCAGTGGTTGACCAGTCTTTGTGTACAGGCTGAATACCTGGTTGTGAATATCATCGAACCCTATGTGATCGGCTCTATTGTTAGTGGAGTGACAGGTCTACCTTTCGTGGTGGGCGTGGCCATAGGTGGTTTTCTCATTGTCACATTCACGGTCTCTGGCGGGCTGAAAGGGACGGCAATCGCGAATGTTGTGCACTGCGCGGTTATTATCCTGGGCCTGATGCTGGTGGGCGTGGTTGCTATGAACAATCTGGGAGGCTGGGAAGAAGTGCGCAGCCTCGCAGATGGTATGTTGGTAGCGGCAGATAAAGATGAGGCTAGCTGGTGGAGTTTCACTGGCATTGGCTGGGCAACCATTATTGCGCTGTTTATCTCAGCCACAATTCATACGCCGGCTGCGTCGGTGTATGCCAACTATGCCAGCTCCGCCGGGAAGCAGGACTACCTGATCCCCGGGTTTTTCCTTGCCGGCATCGTCGCCGCCTTGATGCCCATGGTGGCCGGGTTCATCGGTATTCTCACCATGGCGACCTATGGATCGGAAAGCGGGCTGACCAGCTATCTGAACATCGCGCAATTAGCCATGGATACCGGGCCCATACTGGGAGGCATTGCCCTGGCTGCCGTGCTGGCGGCAGTGATTTCTTCCGGTGCACCTATTCTCCTGGCTAGTGCGACTATGTTTGTGAATGACTGGATTCCAGCGGCAAAGCACTATGATTCTGACAAGAAGCTACGGACCTACAAGATCGTCACAGTGATCTATGGTACTGCCGCGGCAGTGATCGCTTGGTTGGGGAACATCAGCTCTGTGCTGCAATTACTGCTGCTTGGGTTTGCGATGGTGGTGCCTCCAGCAATTGCCGTGGCCTATGTGTTCTACTGGCGACGCACGACTGAGCAGGGCGTATTTTGGGGTATGGCTACCGGTTTTGCGGGAGGCCTCATCATGTGGCTGTTCAATACCCTGTTTGGCGGCGTTGATAATGCGACCGCTGGTGGCTTCGCTCAGTGGTGGTATGAACTTGTCAGCTACCTTGGTGAATGGCGCGATCCATCGTTTCTTACCCTGATGCTTCCTCTTATCGTTATCCCGGTTGTGAGCATATTTGGCCCGCGACCCGACGGTGATGGGGAAATGGCTGATGAGTTTTACACCCGGCTGGGCAGCATCAAGCGCAATTTCGATTGGGCCTGATTAGCGCTGTAGTTCGGCGTTAGCCTGAATTAGAAACGGGCCAGGTGTCTCATAGCTCTTTTCCAGGAGTGTGCTGAATTCTTCGGCACTGTTGGCTTTTGCTCCAGGGACTCCAAAGCCCCGGGCCAGGTCGACCCAGTCAATGTTTGGATTACCGATATCAAACAGGCTATTGGCAATGTCTCCCGGGTTGGTGACGCCGAGTCTTGCATATTCAACATTGAGAATATTGTAGGAGTTGTTGGCGAAAATAACGGTGGTCACGTTTTGCTGCTCTCGCGCCTGAGTCCACAGGCACTGAATCGTATAGGCTGCGCCGCCATCTCCAAGCAGTGCCAGTACCGGTTGGTCTGGGCAAGCCAGTGCTGCGCCGGTTGCACAGGGACCACCCTGCCCGATGGCGCCGCCGGTCAAGCTTAGCCAACTATTTGGCGCTGAGTTTTGGCAATAGGGATAGGCGGCGTTGCCACCTCCCGAGTCCGTGCAGACAATCACATTATCCGGCATGGTTGCGGCGATAGCTTGAATGATCGACTTATTGTCCAGTTCGCCAGTAGGTGTGGGAATGTCTACTTTTTGAAATCGAGTGACCTCGGCTGTGGCTGCGCCAACCCTTTCGGCCACACGCTCCAGGGCGTCAATTGCATCTTCTTCGATAAATGACAGTCGGTTGACCGTGCAGCCTTTAGGGATAAGCTGGCCAGGAATTCCACGGTAAGCAAAGAAAGATGCAGGGATTTCGCCGCCCACCAGAATTAAATGCTCAATTCCTTCCAGGGTTGCCAGGATTTGCTCTGGGAAATAGGGCAGGCGCTCAACGGCTACTCTGCCGGGGCCGCCATCGACGCGGGCGGGAAATGTACCATTGAATAAGCGGCAGCCAGTCTTGCTTGCGATGCGACTTGCCGCTTCCATGGCGGCCTGCTCGGCGCCCTGATGCTCCAGCAGCAGAGCTGTCTTGCCACCCTTGGATAGAATGTCAGCAATGGTGATTACTGCCTGCTCATCAACCGAGGCACGTCTCGGTACCGGGTTGGGCACTACCGGCCCAGCGCTGTCTCCCCAGGCGGCATCGGCGCCCATAATCAAGGTGGCGATCTGTCCGGTGGAGCCGCTGCTCTGTCGCAGGCTGGAGGTGTAGGCATCGGCCCCATCCTGGGCCAGGGTTTCGGCAGTTGAGCAGGACTTGATCCAGCAGGAGAAATTCCTTGCCAGGGTGTCGATATCTGAGGTGAGAGGCGCATCGAAACCGACATGATAATTGGGGTGGTTGCCGATGATATTTATCATTGGCGCGTTACCCCGGCGTGCGTTGTGCAGGTTGGCAATACCATTAGCCATGCCCGGGCCCAGGTGCAGTAGGGTGGCGGCAGGCTTACCGGTCATCCTGCCCACGCCATCGGCCGCGCCTGTGCACACGCCTTCAAACAGCGCCAACACGGACTTCATTCGTGGAACGGCATCCAGCGCTTGCACCAGGTGCATCTCTGAGGTGCCGGGATTGGCAATACAAAATTCGACTCCGCAATCGGCAAGTGTGTTAATTAATGCAGTGGCGCCGTTCATGTTATGTTCCTGATGTTGACTGTTAGTGTGGCTTGCGTGAAGGCAGCTAATCATAGCATTTGCCAGAAGAAACACTAATTTGAGGAAGGCTAGTATTTGGGGTAACACCAATGGCTGCCAATGAAGGTGAGAAAGCGTTTGCTGCCCACGTGGTTGAAATGCTGCAGGGTGTGGGGCCAGCTTATTCCAAGCGTATGTTCGGCGGCTTTGGCGTTTTTCTTGACGGCATGATGTTCGGCCTGATCGCGGACAATGAACTGTACTTGAAAGCGGATGCAGACAATCGCGCGGCATTCGACGCCCTTGGATTGCAGGCGTTCACTTACAAGAAACAGGGCAAGGACATGCAAATGGGCTACTGTCAGGCGCCGGAAGATGCTATGGAGGATCTTGAGCTCATGACTCAGTGGGGCAACCTGGGCTTTGGTGCAGCGCTACGTGCCGCCGCAAAAAAGCAGCGCAAGAAGACAGTGAGCTAAGCCGCTAGAATCTCTTTGTTGCTAACCGCTTCTCAAATGGCCCTTAGCTTATTCTCTGATAGCAAGTGTAGTGATTACTCGTCATCTGCGTTGAAATACGGGACCTCGCGGCCAAATAGCTGAGAATCGCCTGCTTCATGGTGCCAAATCGGTTACACTAGCGGGATCAAATGAAATACCGATTTGGGGGAAATCATGAAGCTTCGTGTACTTGTTGTCGCGATTACCGGATTACTGTCCGCCGGCCAGGCCCTGGCACAGGACACTTACACACCTGAGCGCACCGAATGGGGTCAACCCGACCTGCAGGGTGTGTGGAATTTCAGCTCGGTGATTCCGCTAGAGCGACCTGCCTTCTTTGGTAATAAGACCGAATTGACACCTGAAGAAATCGCTGCATTCCAGGCGCAAACTGAACTCGGCCTCGAAGCATTGAACCAGCAGGGCGTGGGCGGATACAACACGTTCTGGACTGAAATGGGCAACGGCGACGATAACCGTACCGCGCGTCTCATGTACCCGGAAAATGGCAAGCTCCCTGAAACCGTCGAAGGCGTGCCGGTACAAATAGGTGGTCTGGGACCCGATGAGCCCGGTGTGCGCCCAGTGCGCATGGTTGTGGGTGGTATCGCGAAGAATGGCCCGGAAGATCGCGGTTTGTCCGAGCGCTGCATCTTGGGCTTTAACTCGGGTCCTCCATTCGAACCGAACCTGTACAACAACAATGTGCAACTGATTCAGAGTCAGAATACTGCGGTCATCATGACCGAGATGATTCATGATGCGCGCATTGTTCCACTAGACGATCGCCCACCTCTGACCGATGACATTCGACTCTGGACTGGCGATTCCCGTGGCTACTGGGATGGTGACACCCTGGTAGTAGAGACCCGCAACTTTAACAGCCTGACCCAGAGCTTCAGTGTTTACGGGTCTGCCGAAGATAAGGTTCTGACCGAGCGCTTTACGCGCACCGGTCCCTACAGCATGGAATACGAGTATACGGTCGATGATCCTTCGACATTTACTGACAAGATCCAGGTGATGACCGTTATGTCGAAAGTTGATGGTCAGATTTATGAGTATGCCTGCCATGAAGGAAACTACGGCATGGTTAATATACTGCGCGGCGAGCGCATGGCTGAGGAACGCGGAACCGAAGAAGGGCAGTAGTCGCCTGGATTCCAGCGCATTTGAAAAAAGGCCGGCATTAGCCGGCCTTTTTTATTGGTGAAAAATTGTTCATGGATGTTTCCAGAGCCAATTTCAACGGTGGTGGTTGCCAACATCTGGTGACAATGCGGGGAGTGCATGGGGTACCTGTCTCATTAGTAAAACCTGCCTCAATTATTCAGCGCGAACGATTGACCACATTCAGATTCCATTCATAAAGGCTCTGTTAGCCTGCGAATCATGCGGACTAGCGGAGTGGCAGGCATTCCTCGCAGAACCCACATCAAGCCCTGCCTGAATTCTGAGTTTTGGTTCCGCAGGTCCCCACTCATCTATATGGCGGATAGGGAGTGGGGATTTTTTATGCCTGCAATTTGAGCTTCGATGTTAGTCGCAGACTTTGTCAGGGTCAGGGTGGCAGCTTTCACTGGTCTTGATCTAATCTAAATCTCTGATACGATTCATTTTTATTCGAAGTGTGAGGCTTTGAGACAGCACCGTGAGTCCAGCAAGATCATTCGAAGCCCGACCCACAAACAACACTCTGTCGATGGTGCCATTCCGCACCTTCATTCTATTGCTACTGCTTGCCCAACTCGCTGTTTTTGCGCTGGCACCCGCTCCGGCTGCGGCGCAACCTTCCATATTCAATGCAACCCTCAACGCGCCTCTGGATGCGGCCGATTACCCGGTTCCGGCTGACCTGAGCGGGGTTCATTTTTATCTGATCACCGTGGATGTGGGCAAAAACGTCTGGGATAACTTTGGCCATACGGCTCTGCGTATGTATGACGAAAGCTCGAATACGGACCTGGTTTTCAATTGGGGTGTGTTCGACGTTAGCGGCGGTGTCGTTGCCTTCTCATACAATTTTTTCAAGGGCATCATGAATTATCGCCTGGCTACAAGTCTGCCGGCGCGTGAGTTTGATATGTATCGGGCGCAGGGCCGGACGGTGTGGCAGGACAGGATCAACTTGACCAATCCACAGAAGGAGATCCTCTATCGCCGACTGATGTGGAACTCTGAGCCTGAAAACCTCGAGTATGACTACCAGTACTTCTTTGACAACTGTACAACCCGGGTACGCGACTATCTTGATGAAGCGCTGGGTGGCAGTGTATTCGAGAACAATCAGGCTGAAACTGACAGAACATTCCGGGATCTGGTGCGCTCTCACTATGCTTCGGTTTCACTGATTGCTTTTTCATTGGATATCCTGATGAACAGCAACATTGATCGACCGATCACTGAGTGGGAAGAGATGTTCTTGCCGCTCAGTTTGCGTCAACGCCTCGGCGCCTTGACCTCTGATGTCTCTGAAAATGGCGTTGTGTTGCCATTGCTGTCGGATCACCAGGTTATCATGGAGTTTCCGCCACCTACCGTGCAAACCAGCGGTTACCAATTTGCCTCGGTTGCGCTGCTGGCGCCGGTTTTCTTCCTGGTGCTGATGCTAAAGCGAATCCCGATGTCCTATTTCGCGACTCATTCTCGAATCAGCCTCAAGGCGGCCGGACTCAATTTTCGATTGCTGGGCTTGTTGGGTCTGCTCACCGCCATCTTTAGTGGGGTATATGGCTCCCTCATGCTAGGTAGCTGGTTTGTGTCTGACCACGTCGACACTCACCACAACATCAACTTGCTCTTGTTCTGGCCGACCGATTTGCTGGGTATTCTGGTGGCACTGAGGTGGCTGGTGCTATGCAAACCCTGGCCTATGACACATAACAGCGCGCCTTTTATCAATTACTACCTGTTGCTGCATGTTGTAGCGATGCTGGGCTATGTGGCCATCGCCTTCCTTGGCTTAAGCCAACAGCTCATCATGGAAATCGCAATCTCTGTAGTGCCTGGGTTCCTGCTGTTTACCTCGCTAATCTGGGTGGTGGGTTTTGAACCCGCGAAACCCAGGAATATGTTTTTCTAACAATACGGATACGAGTCACATGACTGAAAAATCGATTCCCACGGCTTCGAGAGCTGAACGCACAGAAGTGCTCGAAGCCATGGCGCAGAAAGTTGCTGATTCAGCGGCACGCCTGCCGCAGATAGAAGAGGGCTCCCCAGAGCAGATTCGAGCCTTTCGCAAGGAGCGAGGTAATCCTTTTGCACCAGCCGCCAGGGAGATGAGGGCCGTTGCGGACATCATGGTGCCTATCGAGCGAGGCGAGGTGAAGGTGAGGCACTATATACCGGACAACGCTGCGGTGGTCGATGCGCCCTGCTGTCTTTTTTTTCACGGTGGTGGTTACGTCATTGGCGACATAGACGAGTACGACACGGTGGCCCAGCATATTGCTGCCAATAGCGGCTGCCATGTGCTTTCGGTTGACTACGAACTGGCACCGGCCAATAAGATCAAACAGATCCATAGGGATGGCTTCGATGTCTATCGTTGGGTTTTGGAAAACCATGCCAGTCTGGGCGTTGATCCAGAGCGCCTGGCCGTGGCCGGGGATAGCGCAGGCGGGAATCTTACCGTGGCAGTGACGCTGGCCTGCAAAGCGAAGGGTATCGCCGCGCCGAAATTTCAGGTTCTGCTGTATCCCTCAGTAGACCCTAACATGGGCTTCGCTTCCGTTGATGAGTTTGCAACGGGTCATTTATTGACCAAGGCAGGGATGAACTGGTTTAGAGGGCATTATCTCGAGTCACCACAGCAGGCAGCGGATGCTGATCTGGCTTTCCTCAGCCACGATCTCACCGACTTACCGCCGGCCCTGGTGATTACAGCAGGCTTCGATCCGCTGCGGGATGAAGGACAGGCCTACGTTGATCGCCTTCAGGAGTCAGGGGTCGAGGTAGAACATGTGTGCTATCCGGACCAGATACACGCCTTCGTATCATTCGCGGGGGGCATAAAAGCAGGGGATGATGCTTTGCAACGGATCGGTGCTGCGCTTAGGCAGGCCCTGAACTCATAAACGCCGAATTTGCGATTCGTCCCGTCAAAATTCGTGGCAAAAAAAGGGCCAAGCCTCAAGGCTTAGCCCGATCTTCCAGTAAAACTAACCAGCCTGGGCGTGAACCCACGCTGGTTTACATATCTACTATTTCTACCCGACGATTGCGCTGATAAGCCGCCTCGCTGGTGGCCCGATCTGCAGGGCGCTCTTCACCGTAGCTGACTGTTTCAATCTGGTTACGTGCTGCCCCATTCACTATCAGGTAATTGAGGATGCCATTGGCACGGCGTTCGCCGAGTGCCAGGTTGTATTCCCGTGTGCCACGTTCATCAGCATGGCCTTCCAGACGGATGCGCTTACGGGGATTAGCCGCCAGGTCGCGAGCGTGAAAGTTGAGCACTTCCCGATCTGAGCCGCGGAATTCCGAGACATCGAAGTCAAAGTAGAAAACCCGTGTTGCCAGTGCCGAGCGGCGCATGCGCTCTTCGGCTGCGGCGGCCGCAGCTGCTGCAGCTTCCGCTGCGCTCTGTGAACTGCCGCTAGAACTGCTGCTGGACTGGGTTTGCGACTCACTCGCAGCGGTTTCTTCGCCGGTCGAGCTACAGGCGGCAAAACCGCTGAGCGCGAAAATTACGAGGGCCAATTTTGTAAGTTGGGTTATTTTCATGGCAACTCCAGAAAATGTGGTGCTAATTGAGAGCGGTTTGCAAACACTGTGTGAACAAATTGCTCGAAAATACAGTGGGTTAAACAGTGAGCGAAGCATACCCCATTTGCTCAATCAAATCTATTGAGAGAGACCATTTTTAAACGCGATTTTATAATTAGTTCACAGTCGCGCAGGCCAGATGGCGGCTGGGCCGCTGGCATCGAGCGCTCGTTCGGTTTTTTGTTTATCTGAGCTAACGGCAATGGTAATCTTCGCTGTCTTTTGTGGCGTAGTCTGAGCTGGTCACCCACCTGAATGTGGGATCAATGGCCAAGACCGAGTGTCTCCAGCAGAACCGCCCTATGTGCAACCCCCTGATTTTAGGAGAGTTACCGTGAACGCTGATTTTACAGCCGAAGAACTGGCTTTTCAGGAAGAAGTCCGCGAATTCCTGCGCAGCGAGTTTCCTGCCGATTTGAAAGCAAAAGTTGATGCTAGTGTGCGCCTCGATAAGGAGGATATGGTGCGTTGGCAAAAAATCCTTTTCGAGAAAGGCTGGGCTGCGCCAACCTGGCCAGTCGAACATGGTGGAACCAGCTGGAGTCATACCCAGCGCCATATCTTCGCTACCGAGATGGGGCTCTACGGCGCCCCGGAACCGATTCCCTTCGGAATGAAAATGGTTGCTCCGGTGATCATGGCCTATGGTACAGAAGAGCAGAAGCAGCGATTCCTGCCGGATATTCTGGAGAGCAACGCGTGGTGGTGCCAGGGCTACTCCGAACCCAATGCTGGATCTGACCTGGCTTCACTGAAGACCGCAGCCGTTCGCGATGGTGACGAATATGTAGTCAATGGTAGTAAGACCTGGAATACCCTGGGTCAGTATGCAGACTGGATATTTTGCCTGGTGCGCACTGACAATACCGTTAAAAAGCAGGAAGGCATCAGCTTCTTGCTCATCGATATGAAGACGCCAGGCATCACTCTAAAGCCTATCGTGCTGCTCGATGGTTTTCCTGAAGTAAATGAAGTCTTTTTCGATGATGTCCGAGTGCCTGCTGAAAATCTAATCGGTGAAGAGAACAAGGGTTGGACATACGCAAAGGTATTGCTCACCCATGAGCGCACGAACATTGCCGGTGTCCCACGCGGCAAGCGTCGCCTGAAATCGCTCAAAAACATCGCTGCGGAAACTGATGATGGATTCGGTGGCAAGATGATTGATAACGCCTCATTCAAGCAGAGACTCGCCGAAGCGGAGATAGAGCTGAAGGCGCTTGAGTATTCAGAATTGCGTACTTTGGCTGCCCTCAGCGTCGGCAATGCGCCTGGTCCCGAGTCTTCGATACTGAAGATTGTCGGTACCGAGTTGGCGCAGCGCATGGACGAGATGTTCGTTGAACTAGCTGGCTACAATTGTCTCCCCTTTGTCCCTGAGCAGTTTGAGCCCGGCTTTACCGGTGAGCCTATCGGCCCAGGCAATTCAGCATCCGCCGCGCTCACCTACTTTAATAATCGCAAGCTGTCCATATTTGGCGGCTCTAACGAGATTCAGCGCAATATCATCAGCAAAGCAGTGCTGGGACTCTGAGCCTGCACAGCGCTAGCGGTGACTTGCCGCTTTGACAAGAGGTTTTTATAGTGGATTTTTCATATACCGATGTTCAACAAATGCTGCAGGATTCAGTGCAGAAATTTGTGCAAAAGAGTTACGACTTTGACACCCGCAATACCATCTTAAATTCTGAAAAAGGCTACAGTGCTGAGAACTGGCAGTTGTTTGCGGATTTGGGTTGGCTAGCCGTACCGTTTTCTGAGGAAGACGGCGGACTTGGCGGCTCAGCTGTTGACCTGATGGTCATCATGGAGGAGTTCGGCAAGGCAAATCTGATTGAGCCGTACACGGCTGGTGCCGTGCTCAGTGGTTCTTTAGTCGCGGAGCTGGCGACGGGCGATATCAAAACCATGCTGGTCGAGGGCATAATTGGTGGCGAACTCCTGCTGGCCAGTGCCTTTGCCGAGCCTGGCAGTCGATTTAACCCTGGCAGCGTTGCCACCTCGGCTGCGGTAGATGGCGATGACGTGATCCTGAATGGTATTAAAGTCGCTGTTGAAAACGGGCCTAATGCAAACAAACTGTTGGTCTCTGCAAGAGAGTCCGGCGATGTCAGGGATCCGCTTGGAATTTCCGTGTTTGTGGTGGATGCCTCAACGCCGGGGATATCGATGCGCAGCTACCAGACTGTCGATGGCAAGATGGCGTCCGAGGTCACATTGGCCGACGTCAAAGTGCCTGCATCGAATCGCCTGGGTGAGGCCGGCGCTGCGCTCCCCGCAATCGAGGTGGCGACCAACAGGGCTATTGTGGCGGTTAGCGCTGAGGCGGTTGGTGCGCTCGAAGTGCTGCTGCAGAAAACTGTCGAATACAGCAAGACCCGTAAGCAGTTTGGCACGCCTATCGGGACATTTCAGGCCCTGCAGCACCGTATGGCAGATATGTTTATTCAATGCCAGTTGGCGCGGTCAATTGTCATTATGGCGGCCATGACCTTGGATGGCGATGATTCCGCTGAGGAAAAGGCGAAAGCAGTTGCGGCCGCCAAGAGCCGCATAGGCAAGGCAATCAAGGATGTGGGCCAGGAAGCGATTCAAATTCACGGTGGCATTGCCATGACAGAGGAACTGGATGTGGGACATCTGTTCAAGCGCGTCACCGCGCTGGACCTTGCCTTTGGTGATGGCGACTATCACACGCAGCGCTTTGCACAGCTTTAATTCGGTTTTCGCCAATGAGTGAGCTGATTTTCGTACGGCACGGACAGGCGTCGTTCGGCTCAGCCTCCTATGATGCGCTGAGCGAACTTGGGTTCGAGCAGGTTCGGGAGTTGGCCAGGCACTGGCAGTCTACCGGCGACTCCTTCGATCACATATTCAGTGGCACGCTTCAGCGCCAGCGGGAAACCGCTGGTGAGCTCTTGCACCTGGTAAAGGGTGAGCCGGATGCGCCAGAGCAGCATGCTTCGCTCAACGAGTACAGCGGCGATCCGCTGATTCAGATCTATCTGCGAGACCACGCCAAAGCTGATGGCATTGAATTGCCTGAGGGCTGGCCGATCAAGGACCGCAAGTTGTTCCAGACTGTGCTCGAAGCGGCGACGGCATGCTGGATTAATGATGAATTGGAAGCACAGGAATCCGACCAGGAGTTCGAGCCATGGCAGGCATTCAAACAGCGTGTACATTCCGTGGTAGACGACATCATGTCCAGGCATCAGCGTGGCAGTCGCGTAATTGTTTCCACTTCCGGCGGGGTAATCGCTGCAGCACTACAGAGAGTGCTGAATTATCCCGATGACAAAGTTATCGCTACTAATTGGATGGTTCATAATAGCTCTGTCACCAAGGTTCGATATGGTGGCGGGCGGGCGTCCATGACCCAATTCAACTGCTTGCCCCATTTAGAGCGTCAGGGCATGCAACATCTGGTAACCTACCGCTAATCAATCAGCCAAGAAAAAGGAATAACAAGTGTCAACCGCTGACCTGATCGATCGTGCCGGAGAAATTCGCAAGGGCGAAGAAATTGACCTGGTGCGGCTTAAAGAATATCTCGAACCGGTTCTCGGACCGGCTGCGCAGCAACTCCAAGTCAAACAGTTTCCAGGTGGCCACTCCAACCTCACCTATCTGCTCCGCAGTGGTGATCAGCAATGGGTGATGCGACGGCCACCATTTGGCAGCAAGGTTAAGTCCGCTCACGACATGTCGCGTGAGTATCGGGTTCTTTCTGCGCTTAAAAATGTCTACTCTTACGGGCCGGTACCAGAACATTTCTGTGATGATCACAGCATTATTGGCTGTGACTTTTACTTGATGAATTACATAGAAGGTCTGGTTATTCGACGCGAGTACCCTACCGAATTGGGGTTGAGCAAAGACCAGATTCGGCAGCAGCTATTCAATTTTTTCGATGTGCTGTCAGAGCTGCACTCTGTTGATCTCGTTGAAGCAGGCCTGGATACTTTTGGCCGGCCGGAAGGCTATGTGCGCCGTCAGGTAGAAGGCTGGTGTCGACGCTGGAGAGATTCAGCTACGCCAGATACAGTGAATGTTGATAACACCATGCAGTGGCTGAACGACAACATGCCGCCGGAAAGTGGCAAAGCCAGCGTAATCCACAACGATTACAAACTGGATAATGTTATTTTTAGTGCCAATGATCCGCTGAAAGTGATTGGTGTGCTGGATTGGGAGATGGCAACTGTTGGTGATCCCCTGATGGATCTCGGTTGTACTCTTGGCTATTGGGTCCAAACTTCTGACCCCGATTTCTTTCGAGAATCACGCACCATGCCATCGGACATTGATGGCGCGCCCACGCGCGCAGAGATCATCCAGCGCTTCCAGGAAAAAACCGGTCTTTCGGTGGAAAATTTCCCATTTTATTTTTGCTTTGGCCTGTTTCGGCTCTGCGTGATTGGTCAGCAGATTTACTATCGCTATTATCACGGCCACACCAAGGATGAGCGATTCGCAGGCTTTTTGAAAAAGGCTTTTGTCCTTCAGCAAATGTGTGAACTCATTATCAAAGGCGAGGTGACTGACTGATGACCTATTCTGTCAATGAATTGTTTGGTATCGCGGGAAAGGTTGCAATCGTAACTGGCGGCTCTCGGGGAATAGGGCGCATGATTGCCGAGGGTTATGCTGCAAATGGGGTGAAGACTTACATTACCGCACGCAAGGTCGAAGCCTGTAAGCAGACAGCTTCAGAATTGGGCGAGTTGGGTGAATGCATCGCACTGCCAGCTGATCTTTCGACAGCGGCGGGGCGGGAAGAGTTTGTTACTGAAATCAAGTCACGGGAATCCAGTATCGATATTCTCGTTAATAACGCCGGTGCTGCCTGGGGCGCGCCGTTCGAAGAGTATCCTGAAGAGGGGTACGACAAGGTCATGGATATTAATGTCAAAGCTATCTTTATGTTGACGCGTGACCTTCTGCCTTTGTTGGAGAAAAATGCAAGTCCTGCCGAGCCCAGTCGCGTGATTAACATAGGGTCGATTGATGGCCTGCGGGTGTCAACAACTGACAACTTTGCCTATGGGGCAAGTAAGGCGGCTGTGCATTTTCTAACCAAGAACTTGGCGGTTCGCCTGGCTTCAAAAGGACTGACGGTAAATGCCATTGCTCCGGGGCCATTTGAAAGCAAGATGATGGATTACATGCTTACCCAGTTCAGGGACAAGATTGAAACCGAAAATCCCTTGGGGCGCATCGGTAATCCGATGGATATGGCAGGCCTCGCGGTTTATCTCGCTTCGCCCGCAACCCGCTATATGACTGGCCAGGTCATTGCGCTGGATGGAGGGCGTCATCTCGGCGCTCGCCAGGACTGATTCGTCTAAACTTTTTCCAATCTCTTTCCAATATGAGGGGCATGGTGCTAATTTAGCCAGCCCAAAGATTCAGAATCCAGCGAGAGATAGTCGACCCCAGTGAGTAAACAACCTGCACATACCGTCCCCAGGGGTGTGATTGCTGCCATGGCCTTTGTCAGCGGCTTCTGCATTATGACCGTCGAGATGCTGGGTGCGCGTATTTTGTCGCCATATTTTGGTGGCAGCCTCTCTGTGTGGGGCAGCATTATCACTATTTTCATGCTGGCTCTGGCTATGGGTTATCTGTGGGGAGGTAAGCTCTCAACGCGTAATCCAAGCGCCGTGACATTCGCCCTGTTTTTTATCGCTGCCGCGATCTTCTCTATTCCAATCATTTTATTCGCCGATGTCATCATGGAACCTATTTTCATGGCGCTGGAAGATCCGCGCTACGGTTCCCTGTTGGCGGCGATTTTTTTGTTCTTCATTCCAACCAGCATCCTCGGCATGATTTCACCCTACGCGGTGCGATTAATGGTGCAGAATGAGGCCCATAGTGGGCACATGGCGGGCTTGCTTTATTTTATCTCCACTCTGGGAAGTGCCGCAGGCACTCTTGGTACCAGCTTTTACTTTGTGCTGTGGTTTGAAGTGAACCAGATACTCTGGGGAGCCATTGCGACCCTGACCCTCGCGGGATGCGTCATTTTGGCTTCTCACTACTACCTCAATGGTCAACCCGGAAAACAAGCCAGGGCAGCGAACCGTGTTTAGACTTAATGCAACTCGACTTTCACTGGCGCTTTTTGTAGCCCTGGTTTCTTTGACGGGTTCAGCCCAGGCAGAGACAATTCATGAAGAGCGATCCAAGTACCGCGATATCACTGTTACCCAGGTCGGAGATCGACGCTGCCTGCTTTTCAACGTGCATCGCGGCGATCGTAACCAAACCTGTGTGCTGGTCAACGACAAACAGCGCTTGGTGTTTGATTACACGCGGATGAGTTTTTCAGGGCTGTTGCTCAATGCCCAGCCTGAACGCATCCTGGTGATCGGATTGGGCGGTGGTTCAATTCCTCTCACCTTCTCGGACCTGTTTCCAGGCGCCCAGATTGATATTGTCGAGATAGACGAGGCTGTGGTAAGTGTTGCAGAGGAATTTTTCTTTTTTGAAGCAACCGACAACATGCGCGTCTATGTGGATGACGGGCGTCCTTTCATCAAGCGGGCAGGGATTCGCGACCAGACCTATGACTACATCGTGCTTGATGCCTTTAGCGGAGACTATATCCCGGAGCACATGCTGACCCGTGAGTTTCTGGACGAGGTCAGGGCGATCATGAATGAGGATTCGGTACTAGTTGCCAATACTTTTTCAACCAGTCGACTCTATGACCATGAATCGGTTACTTATCAGCGCGCGTTTGGGGAGTTCTTTAATTTCAAGCTTCCTTCCACGGGTAACCGTATCATCGTCGCTCAACTCGAGCCCCTGCCGCCTCGCGCTGAACTCGTCAATCGTGCCCAGCAGTTTTCAGACTCCCTCAGTAAATACGGTATCCCGATCCTTGAGTATCCTTCTCGCTTGTCTACCCGAGTGGACTGGGATATGAGTCGGCGTCAGCTGACAGATCAGTATTCACCCGGAAACCTTCTGCGCGAAAACTAATTGTGAGACTGGTCGCTGTTAAAGCGGCGAAATCTGTCAATCGCGGGTGCGTGGCAGGAATCCAGTTTGAGGGTTCCCATCGCGCTCGATTTGAGAGGGGCTAAAGGTGAGCAGTGCCGGTTATCCGCGCAGGACTGCCTGATCGGTTAAATAACAGATTCCAGCGGAGAGGGTCGAGCGCATAAGCTTAAGCGGCTTTAGAACCGATCAGAGCCCTTAGGCCCTTGATATCTTTGATTTCAGTTTCTCGGTTATTAACTGCTATCAGATCTTTCCTCTGCAGGGCGGTAAAAATGCGACTCACCGTCTCAACCGTTAGTCCCAGATATTCGCCGATATCGCTGCGCGTCATAGGCAACAGGAATCGGGTTGGAGACAATGAGACACGCGCATAGCGGCTCGATAATCCAAGCAGGAAAGATGCGGTTCTTTCCTCCGCCGTATAGCTGCTCAACAGGGTGTGAATCTGCTGATCCTTGGCAATTTCGTTGCCCATGATGGCAAAGAAGTGATGCTGCAGATTCGGCAATTGATGGCTCAACTTTTCCAGTTGTGCAAATGGAATTTCACAGATTGAAGAATGCTCAAGTGCCTGGGTTGAATTAGCGTAGTGGTGGCTGGCAATGCCATCCATACCAATGATTTCACCTGGCAGATAGAAACCAGTAACCCGGCCCAAGCCGTTGTCACTCAACACGTAAGCTTTGAAACTGCCAGAGCGGACCGCATATACGGATTTGAACTCATCGTTCTGGCGATAAAGGTGGTCGCCTTTTTTGAGAGGACGATTGCGCTCAACAATTTCGTCAAGCTGATGAATCTCGGATTTGTTAAGTGCGATCGGTAGGCACAGCTTGTTTAGGCGGCAACTGGCGCATGAAACTTTTGGATTGTGAGGGCAGGTCTCTTCGATGCAATCACCGGATCGAAAGGCAATATTCGACGCACTCACCGCAGCAGGGCCGCCGTTAATTTCAGTTCCGCTCATTTGAGCCTCCTCAAGCAATAGAACAAGTGTTCCACTATTTGGTGCGTGGCACAAATTCGAATTGTGGCTAATTGTTAGTTTTTGTAAGGTATCTAATGCCTTAAAGTTTTTGATCTGGGGTGGCAGAAAACTGGGGAAATCCCGCAACTGGGTTATTGATATAGAATAACTCTAACGCTCTATGGTGCGCATAAAATGGGTCCAGAGTCGCTGTTCCAAGCTGGATCAGATACTTGAATTCAGGTTAGAGTGACGACTTGAAAAGGAGTGAGTGAAAATGTTGGAACTAAACAAGGTGACGGTAGTTATTGAGCCTGATGCAGATGAGCAGCCAGCACTCCATAAAGCCAAGCAGGTGGCGAAACTGGCTGACTGCGAGCTGGAATTATTACTAGCCGAATACAATAGCTATCTTGAAGACGGTTACTATTTCGATCCAGTACAAGCCCAGAAGCTTCGTTATGAACATGGTGATCGACGTATGGAAGAGCTGCAGGCTCTGGCAGATTCCTTGCGAGAACAGGGGCTTGAGGTCAGCTGCACAACAGCCTGGGGGAACCCGCCGCATCTTGAAATTGTTTCCCGCATCAAGGAGTCAAGACCTGGCTTGGTAATCAAGAGTACGCGTCACCATTCCAAGGTAGCGCGATTGCTGCTTTCTAACGAAGACTGGGAACTGGTGCGATATTGCCCAGTGCCCCTGCTGCTGGTGAAGTCACAGGACTGGAGCCGCGAACCAGTATTCGTCGCTGCGGTCGATCCAGACCACCAGCATGACAAGCCAGCGGCATTGGACAATAAACTCATTGCCACTGCTCAAACCATGGCCAGGCTTGCCGAGGGTTCGGTCCATCTGTACCACTCCAGCTGGGTTCCGCCGTTATCGGGCGTGTATCCCCTGGTAACGGATGCCGATGCTGAAAACCAGAAACTGAGTGAATTGGCAGAGAGATTTGAGGTCAGCCCTGACAATTGTCACTGGTCGAATGAGGAAATTTCTCACGGACTGCCAGCTCAAGTTCAAGAGTTAGGAGCTAGTGTTGTGGTAATGGGGGCAGTCTCAAGGTCCCGCCTCGACCGCCTGTTGGTGGGCAACACGGCCGAGAGAGTCATGGATAACCTGGAGTGTGATGTGCTGGTGGTGAAGCCTGAAAAAATGCCAGCCCTGAATCAGATTCTGGTCTAGGCTTTCGCCCCGACCAGAATCACCCCTGACGCTGCCATGTAGGCCATTTCAGAGGCCTCGGCAGTTGGTCGGGTGCTATTTTCAGTCTTCTTCATCACCCACATGGACAGTCAGGACGTCACAGGTGGCGCCGTGCAAGAGTTTGATCGCAGTCGACCCCAGCAGAATTTTCCAACCCGAGTGACCATGGGAGCCGATGACAATCGCATCTGCGCCAATTTCATTGGCCAGGTTGCGAATTTCGGGTCCTGGGGCGCCGAGTAAAGTGTGCACTCGGTCCTTGCCGATGCCAAGTTCGCCACCTACCTTTTCCAGTTTCTGTTCGGCGAAATTAATCGCCTCTTGCTGAAGTTCGCTGATGTTAACCGCATAGATGTCCATGCTATAGGCTGCTGCCACGGGTTCGACCACGTGGACTAGATGCAGCTTGCTGGCATCGCCAGCAAGTTCGGCCGCTTTGTTAATGACATTCTGAGAATCCTTGGACAAGTCTACGGCGACGATGATGGTGTTATACATTGTGGCGCTACCTCCGGCTATTCATTCTATTTATTGAAGCGCTATTTGGCTGTTGTGAGCTTGACTTAAGTCAAGCGGTGCCGGGTTACCAAAACCTGGGTTGTTAGGCAGTTTATAGAAAAGCTGCGCGGGTTACACGCGAATTACAGGTAGGGAGAAAACAGCCACGCCACGGCATTCCGGATTCGTATGGGCAGGGACAAAGTTACGCTATTCTCACTCGTTATACGCCGCGCAGACTTCTGGCAGACATCGAAGTAGTCGGCGATTCTGGAAGCGAATTCGTGGCTGAATACCTCGACTCCCAGTTCAAAATTGAGCCTCAGACTCCGGGGATCGAGATTGGCTGACCCAATCAGGGAATAGCAGTCGTCAACCAGAATAGCCTTGGTGTGGATAAAGGGCGGAGGCTGCAAATAGATTGTTAAATCCTTGTCCAGCAGATGAGGCAACGTGTGTTGCGCAGCATAATGGGCGAGGTGAATATTTGTCCGCTCGGGCAGAAAGATGCGCACATCCACGCCTCTTAAGCTGGCGGCCTGCAAGGCGCCTATTAGTACCGGCCCCGGCAAGAAATAGGGCGTCATGATCCAGATCTGCTTATGCGCCGCAGAAAATACCCCAAGCAGGACCTCATTGAGTTTATCCAGGTGCTCGTTCGGTCCATCCAGAATCAATCGCGTCCAAATCGCTGACTCGCTGCGACTCTCATTGCTCGGTGAAAACTCAGCCTCATCCAGATCATCAACCCGGTGATACCAGTCACGCAGGAAAGCCCTTTCCAGGTCATCTACTATTTTTCCAGTCAGACGGAAGTGCAGATCTCGAGCGCATTTCGGGTTGTTGGGTTTGTCGATGTTATGGCGGTCGGTGATATTCTGCCCCCCGGTGTAGGCAATCTTGCCGTCGACCACCAAAATTTTTCTGTGATTACGTAAATTGATATGGAGAGAAGGTGGCAGCAAGGTGATGGGATTGAAATACCGCATGTTCAGCTCACTGCGCCGCAGCTTTCGCCAAAGCGTCGGTGGATAGGCAATCCCGCCAAGACCGTCCAGTAGCAACCTGACATCTACGCCGCGTGCTTGCGCGGCGCAGAGTGACTCATAAAAATTTTGTCCGATCTCATCATTCTGGAAGATGTAGGTGGTCAGGTAGATTTTCTTTTTCGCGGAAGCGATGTCGGCGAGCATCGCCGGGAAACTGCATTCCCCATTTTCAAGCACCTGCAGGTCATCGCAGGAATGCAGGCCGGAGGCAGTGACCATCTGGCCCACGGCCGCATAAGCCCTGAAATCTGTTTGCGCCGGATCGATAAATTGCTTGTCACTGTCAGTTACGAGCGCTGGATGATAGCTATCCTTGGCTGCAGCCATGATTCGATTGATGCCGAAAACAAGATAGAAGACTGGTCCAATCAGTGGCAGGACAAGGCAAAACGTCACCCAACCCAGGGCGGAAACAGAGTCCTTTTTGTTAAGCAGGGCATGCAGGGCGCTGGCCAAGGCTATTGCGATGAGTGCCACCCCAAACAGAACTGTCGTAAGTGATGAAGGGTCGTCGAAAAATGCGCTAATCATGGCTGCTATGCTCCAAGCTAATTTCAGCCATGAGCGGGCAGTGGTCGGACAGCGCCTTCCACTGCCCCGTATTTTTCACTTCCACCTGGTTAACTCGAAATCCACGCAGGTAGATTCGGTCCATTGGCAGGAAAGGCATGAACGCCGGAAAGGTGGTCCCGACCCGGTCGTTCAGGGTCTCGTGGGCCTCGATCATGCTGCAGCCCGCCTTGATCTGACGGTGGGCCGACTTGCGCCAGTCGTTGAAATCGCCGGCGAGAATAATTGGGCTGTGGGGCGGAATAGTTTCATTGATGTGCTGAATCAGCTTCTGCATCTGCGTCTTTCTTTCCCGCTCCAGCAAACCAAAGTGCACGCATAACACGTGTACTTGGTTCTGAAGAATACCGTGCAGTATGCCCCGCTGAGAGAAACTTAGCATGGAAACATCAATATTTTTAGACTGTTCAAATGGCAACTCGCTGAGAATTGCATTGCCGTGATGACCATGCTGATAAATTGCATTTTTGCCATAGGCGTAATGGTCCCAAACCGAGTCCGCAAGGAATTCAAATTGGTTGGATTCGGGCCAACCCTCAATCGATTCCCTGTGTTTCTCGTGCTCACCGATCACCTCCTGCAGAAACACGATGTTGCTGCCGGTTGACCGCAGTTCGCTGCGAATACTGTCCAGAATGAAGCGCCTGTTGTTCAGCGAGAATCCTTTGTGAATATTAAGCGAAAGAACTTTAAAGGTGTCCATGCCGGATGGCAGCTCAGTGGCCGCATATCAGTTGATTTGGGTCAACTTGCATTATTCCAACAGCCAGTACATTTATCCAAGTCAATTTGTTAGTGATTACTGGGGTAGCAATGGATATTCAGCGTATCAAGTCAGATTTGAGCGAAAAGCGGGCGGAATTGGAATCCAGGACGGAGCGGACCCACAAGCATATTTACCAGAAGGATGAGCCAGTCAGTGCCAATTTTAATGAGCAGATCAAGCAGACTGAGAATGATGGCCTGGTAATGGCCCTTGAGGCGGAGGGTATAGAGGAAATCACCCAGATAGATAAGGCGCTGCAGCGCATAGACAGCGGCACTTATACTCAATGTCAGCATTGTGGCGGCGAGATTGGGGAGAGTAGATTGCTTGCTATACCCTATACTGATAGCTGGATAGGCTGCGCCAGCTATGCTTGCCATAATGCGGAATTAGGCCTGAAGGGGCCAGGCCAATTGATGGAGCCAAATTTCAAGTTGAAGGAGCAATTATTATGAAGACCATCGAACGAATCATGGTGGTTATCGATGCCAATGAAGACTTTTCTGCTGCGCCGGATGGTCTGCCGATCGAGCTCAGGAAAGCTTTGCGCCTGGTGAAAGATTAGGCTAGCACGCAAATAAAGCTTATAAGCGTTGGTTATGAGCGATATCTTTCTAATAATTTTCGCAGCATTGGTTACGATTATACCAAGCTGCGGCAAGATTACTGTGACCGGCTATCGGAGACGATGGAAGAGCTGGTCGCCGACTTGAAAAAAGATGACTACAACATCGTCTGCGAGGTGGGCTGGGCTCACCCCCGCTACGAGCTGATCGTCAAGCTTGCCCAGGAGTTCAATGCCGATATTCTGATCCAGCACTGTCGGGCTTACGCGAAGCTGGAGCATCATCATCTGACCCATGACAGCTGGGAACTGGTGCGTAACTGCCCGCTGCCATTGCTGCTGGTGAAGGACAAGGACTGGAAAGATCATATCGCGCTTATGGCTGCGGTGGATCCTCTGCATGACCACAATAAGCCGGTGGAACTGGACAATCTTATTATTGATGCAGGTATGGGCTTGGCCAGCCAGATCGGTGGTGACTGTCATTTTGTCCACGCCTATGCGGAATCATCCCGCCCCTTTGCGCCCGCGGGCAAGGTTAAGGAAGAGCATGAAGCAGCGTTTAACGCTCTGATGGATGCCAATAGTGTTGATGCTGCGCACCGTCATCTGATTGATGAGTCACCGGTCTATGCACTGAAAGAATATGGCGAGGAGATTAACTCAGACATAGTCGTAATGGGTGCGATTTCACGATCCCGTATTCGCGAGGCGCTGGTGGGCAGTACAGCTGAAATGGTATTGGATTACATCAAGACAGATATCCTGATCATCAAGCCCAAGGTTGCTGGCTAGGTTTCTTTTACAGCCCGGGGCTGACTGACGGCCTAAGGCATTCGAGTAAGAGAGGGCTACGCCGGAAAAAGCGAAACCCAAAAAGCTGCATCTCAGTCGAGGTGCAGCTTTTTTTATGTCTGGGGTTTTCGATCAAGTCGCCTGGATAATGTTGCCGCAATACTTACAGAAGCGCGCATCCATATCGTGGCCATGAGCTTTACAGCTCGAGCACTTGCGGCTGTCATTCTGCGGCTCGCGAGAGCGGGTTTGGAACTCGTTCATGAGTTCCGCGCCGATGATACCGGTAGGCACAGCGATAATTGCGTAGCCGCTAATCATGGCGATTCCAGCTATAAATTGACCCAATGGGGTCTGGGGGGCAATGTCTCCATAGCCCACCGTAGTGATCGTTACGATTGCCCAGTAAATGGATCGGGGAATTGAGTTAAAGCCGTGCTCAGGGCCCTCAATGACAAACATCAGGGCACCGAAAATGACGATGAGAGTGAGCATGGAGAACAGGAACACCAGGATTTTGCGTCTGGCACCAAGCAGGGCGGTATAGAGAAGGTTAGCCTCGCCTATGTAGCGAAACAGTTTGAGAATGCGGAAAATGCGCAACACCCGCATGATGCGAATTACCAGCAGGTATTGGGCGGACGGCAGCAAGAAGGCAATGTAAGTCGGCAAGATTGAGAGTAGATCAATCAAGCCATAAAAACTTAGCGCGTATTCTCTCTTGTTGGGTGTGCTGTACAGCCTTAACGCATACTCGACAGTGAAGATGGCGGTGAACGCCAATTCCAGGCCATAAAAAATGCTGCCATAGCCAAGATGTAGCGATTCAACAGAATCAAGCAGTACCGCAGTGACTGAAGCCACGATTAGCACAATCAATACGACATCAAACAACCTTCCTGCCTTTGACTCATAGCCAAATATTACATCGTAGATTGCTGTCTTGAGGCTCGACGATTCTTGGATTTCCATTCAATTATTCCGGTCTGGATAGCACCTAGATCAGGGTTTCAGTACCAGAATGTCGCAAGGGCAGTCTTCCAGGATTTTTTCGGCGGTATTGCCGACAATTGCCCGTTCCAGGAAATTTCTGGATAGTGCTCCCATAACCAGCAGGTTGGTATTGGAGTCTTCGACGTAAGTAACAAGGTTATGGACGAGGTCACCTTCGCTGAGATGAATCGCGTCCTCCGGGATATCAAATTCCGCCGTAAGGGATTGCATCTTGTCCATGTGGTGGCCACGGATTCGCTCCAGGTGTTCCACGGTTTCGCCACCCATGGGAAACAGGGTGCTGACGAATGGAAAGAAGGAGTGAAATACTTTCAATGGTGCCCCCAGCGTGCCGCTCAGATACTTGGCGCTGGCAAGCAGCACTTGGTCCAGCTTCGCCTGTTCGGCTTTCGCGTGCAGAGGATCCACTGCCGTCACCACGCTGCCATTTGCATCCCATTCTGTTGGCTTGACTAGCATTAGTGGGCACTGACATTTTCGAATCAAGCGCCAATCAGTATTGGTGATGATTGAACGTTCAATTGCACTGTGATGATGTGTGCTCTTCAGCAGAAGATCCGGCTTGATGGATTCACAATGGTCCAGAATGGACTCCGCGAGATGGTGATGCTCGGAAAAATGCAGCTCCACTTTGATATTGGCAGATTCAACTTCCTCACCGACCTGGGCAAGGATCTTTTTATGATGTTCTTCGAACAGCTTTCTCTGGGTTTCAAAAAATTTCCCGTCCACGCCCTCGTAGATATAGGAATGCTCACTGAGGGTGTTGAGGTTGCTGATCAGTAGATGGATTTTGGCATCAGCGGCTTTGGCGAGCAAAATGGCACGATCCACTACAGTGTCTCTTTCCACCGTTGGGTGAATGACGACGAGCAGGGATTTTAATGAGTTCATGTTGTTGCTCCAGAGTGCTGGCTTAAAGTGACCGCTGGTGTACTTGCCGGAGAACTGACAAGTTCACCTCAGCGCTTCATAGGTTATTGTTGTTATAGCAAAAGCGGCGCCTACTTGACAGGAATCCGTTGGCTGGAAGCCTCCTCCTGTTTGGGGCCGAGTTTCGGAACCGACAGCGTCAACACGCCATCTTTAAAGTTCGCGTCGATATCGTCCTGGGTAGTACCGGGGGACACGCTGAAGCTGCGAGATATGGAGCCACTAATGCGCTCCCGATAAATCACCTTGCCCTTTTTCTTTTTCTCAGATTCGGTGTTCTTCTTGGCAGACACAGTGAGCACGTCATTATGCAAAATGATCTCGATGTCATCTTTTTCCACGCCAGGCAGATCGGCATGGATGTCGTAGGAATCCGCAGTTTCGTGCACATCTACCCGCATCCCGGCTATGGTGCTTTCAGAATCTTCGCGCAATGCGGGGCGACCGAAGCCATGAAAGACATCATTGAAGAGTGAGTCGAAGTCAAAAATCTGATTTCTGGGAATAAGATTCATAGCGTACCTCATACGTTTTAAATTAACGGTTTTAGCGTGGCCTGGAAACCTGCTTCGGTTGTTGGATGAAGCAATTTTCCGGCCTGTAGTTAAGAAAATGTAGGCCTGATTCTGTTAATTAAAGGCCCATACCTTTATTGTTGGGAATTGAGTCCGTG
>CALKNV010000005.1 GCA_938091935.1 uncultured Pseudomonadales bacterium | reverse complement strand
GGCACTGGCAGAACAATCCGCGCGCCTGGTGGATGAAGGTTTTACTGGTCTCAAGTTTGACCCCATACCACAATCGCGAGACGGCGGCGCAACCGGCGCACCCTGGGAGCTATCCCAGGCAGAATATGACCATACTGCCCGAGCCTGCGAAGCAATTAGAGAGGCGATTGGTACTCGAGCGGATATTCTCATCGGCACCCATGGACAGATCACACCTTCTGCAGCAGTGCGCCTGGCCAAGCGCATGGAACCTTATGACCCTTTGTGGTTTGAGGAACCATGCCCGCCGCGAAACTTCAAGGAAATGGGAGAGATCGCCAGAGAAACATCCATTCCTATAGCAACAGGTGAACGCCTGGTATCCCCCCATGAGTTTCAAAACTTGTTCGCCGAAGGGGCCTGCGCCTTCGCCCAACCTGATCTGGGCAGCGCAGGTGGTATTACCGCCTGCAAGAAGATCGCAACGCTAGCCGAGGTTAACTACGTGTTGATGGCGCCCCACATCTGGGGTGGCCCACTGATTACCGCCGCGGCCATTCAGATCTGCGCTAATGTGCCAAATTTTCTGATACAGGAAAGCATCTACAAGTCAGGTGGCTTCTTCAATGAGATTATTGAAGAGCCTTTTGTATGGGAGGATGGAGATTTTCTCCTCACAGACAGACCGGGCATTGGCTGCAATCTCGACGAAGAAGGATTGGCGCGTTATGCCGTTTAGCTTGGCAACTAACTACAGCACTGGCTGTCTTGTTGGAGCACACGGGGATGCTTAAGCGGATGGCCGGCTTTAAGCCGGCATTTATTAGCACAATAGTTTTAGAAACGGCGTGCTTACTTCCCTTCGCCTTTGCGTTCTCTGCTGCCCATGGGCAGTTCATGAATGAGGACGCACCTTTAGTGTCAGCGCCTCCCCTGGTCACTAACGGAGCCGCATTTTCGAACTGGGAATACCAGGTCGGGGGATTCACGGTTGCATGGCAAGGCAACAGCCTTGCGAATGCACAGCTGGTAATTAGCACCCTCGACCTGGATGACAATGCCAACTGGCAGAGCATGCCGGGAACTGCTTTTGTTCTCGCCGCTACTGCCAGCGCCTATGCGCCAAGTGGCACAGGCTATTCTCATCTCATCGAACAGGTAAGCGAAGTCTGCAGCGGTCACAGCGTTGACAACAGCAGCCTGAACCGCGACGTCCTGCTCATTAGTGGCGTTCTGTCTTGCGGTGATGTGGGCAGTGTTCCCTACAAGCTATCTCTCTCCGAAGTTAGCAGGGGTCAACTGCACTTTGATCTAAAAGTAGATAGCGACGATATCGGCAGAACGGGATTGCTGTTCGCGTCAAATGCGAAGGAGCGGGTATTTGGCTTTGGCGAACAATTCAGCGCGTTCGATTTTAAGGGCAAACGCGTTCCGATCATGGTCGATGAGCAAGGACTATCGCGCGGCGCACAGCCTCTCACTGACTGGTTTGACAGTCGCAGTATTAGCGCAGCAGGCGAATGGTACTCCACCTATGCCCCGATCCCACACTTCATCACAACAGACCTACGGTCAATGATGTTGGAAAATGCCGACTACTCCGTAATCGACCTGCGCGAAGATGCGCAAATCACGATGCTGACCTACTCCAACCAGCTGCGTGCCCGGCTGATCGTTGGTGCCACACCGCTCGATCTGATTGAGCGCTATACCACTTACTCGGGTCGCATGCGCGCGCTACCCGAATGGTCTACAAAGGGCCTGATTCTTGGCATTCAGGGTGGCACCGAGAGAATTCTGGAGGCCGCAGAAAAACTGCAGAAGGAAAACGCCATACTTTCGGCGATGTGGATGCAGGACTGGCAGGGCCAGCGTCAGGTAGCCCAAGGCTTTCGTTTGTGGTGGAACTGGGAACTGGACCAGACGCGCTACAGTCGCTGGCAGGATATGGTCGGCAGCCTGCGCGCAGATGAAATTCGCGTGATGGGCTATATCAATCCCTACTTCCATGATGTGGAAACCTCCGGCAAGAATTCATACCGGCGCAGTCTTTATCAGGAAGCGCGCGACCGCGGCTACTTGATCCGAAAAACTGATGGCAGCCTGGCGACCACAGGGGGCGCCAATTTTCTCGCCTACGTCGTCGACGTGACCAATCCCGATGCCAGGGAGTGGATGAAAGATGTCATAAAAGAAGAAATGCTTGGTATAGGGCTTTCTGGATGGATGGCTGATTTCGGCGAAGCCCTGCCGCTGGATGCCGAACTCTACGCCGGCGGCGCGCCTACCGAAGCCCACAATCGCTACCCGGAATACTGGGCAACGCTGAATCGCGAAGCGATTGAGGAAGCTGGCATGGGGGACGAGGCGCTATTCTTTATGCGGGCAGCGTATACCCGGAGCCCTGGCGCCAGCACACTATTCTGGGCAGGAGACCAGGCCTCCAACTGGGATAACTACGATGGCATCAAGACGTCTGTAACCGCACTATTGACCAGCGGGCTGTCAGGCTTCGCATTCAACCACAGTGACGTGGGTGGCTGGTTGTCACTGGATGGTGATGAAATGGGGGCTCCGGTTTCCATTCGGCGCAGCAAGGAACTGATGCTGCGCTGGATCGAGCTCGGCGCTTTCCAATCAATCTTTCGCACCCATGAAGGACTGCGACCATTTTGGGCGCATCAGTTTGACACTGACCAGGAAACACTTGAACACATTGCGCGTTTCTCAAATGTCTACAACGCCTGGCACGACTATCGGCGAACCCTGGTGAACGAAGCGGCTGAAAAAGGCTGGCCCTTGGTGCGCCACCCATTCCTGCATTATCCGAATGAACCCGAATTCTGGGCGCTCTCTTACCAGCAATACATGATAGGAGAGGAGCTCTGGTTTGCGCCGGTTTTGGATGAAGGAGTCGATGAGGTTGATATTCGACTGCCGGCGGGCAATTATGTCCATGCGTTCACGGGTGAAACCTATCGAAGTACAGGCGCGGAAAGTCTGCTTCGTATTCCTGCGCCCATTGGCACACCGGCAGTGCTCTATAGACAAGGCTCTGCGGTTGGAGAACAATTCAGAAACAATCTGATCGAGAGTAATATCACAGAATTAAACTAAAGCCGTCGTGTAAAACCTGGAACTTAGAACCTAAAACCTGGTACGGCGAATAATAAACGCGAACCGCAGTGGAGAGCTTCAATGACAATAAGAAAAACCACCCTTTCTGCCTTCATCTATCCAACAATTGCAGTCACTGCACTTGCCTGGTCTTCTCATGGTCTGGGTCAACAGGGCACCAACGTAAATGATGGCGACTGGAACACCTATTACGGTGGCGACTGGGCCCATCGCTATTCGCCTTTGGATCAGATCAACGCGGATAACGTCAGCGAACTGGAACTGGCCTGGTCATTCTCAACCGAGAACTTTGGCACGACAGTCGACTACGCTAACCCCTCCACGCCACTGGAAATAAATGGTGTGCTCTACGCCAATATAGCTAACACCCGCAACGTGGTGGCGCTGGACGCCACCAGCGGTCAGGTGCTGTGGCTTTATCGCTATGATGAGGGTGATCGCTATGATGAGGCGCCGCGCAAGGGCCCAGGCCGTGGCGTGGCTTTCTATGCCAATGGTGACAAACAGCGAGTAATCGATATCTCGCCGGGCTATCAAATGGTCTCACTGGACGCGGCGACGGGGGTGCCCGATCCAGACTTCGGGGAAAATGGCATAGTTGATCTCTTTGTAGGGTTGCGTAATGCCGATGACCCACGTTTCCCCTATCCCGATATCGGCATTTCAGCGCCACCGTTCATCATGAACGACGTCATCGTAGTAGGCGCAGCGCACCGCACCGGGGGCAGACCCCGGGCAAAATACAACACCAAGGGGGATATCCGTGGCTTCGATGTGCATACCGGAGAGCTCTTGTGGACTTTTCATACAATCCCAGCAGCTGGCGAGTATGGCTATGAATCCTGGCTGAGCGGTAACGCAGAGACTGGTAACTCCGGTGTCTGGGCACCGATTTCAGGTGATGCCGAACTCGGCCATGTCTATCTTCCTGTTGAGGACCCCACCGGAGATTACTATGGCGGCGATCGTCACGGCGACAACCTGTTTTCCAGCGGGATTGTGGCGGTGGATGTGCAAACCGGCGAACGCCAGTGGCACTACCAGTTCATTCACCATGACATATGGGACTGGGATGTACCAAATGCACCTATCATTGCGGACCTGCCGAATGGGCGTAAGGTCGTGATGTCGGTAACCAAGCAGGCCTGGATTTACGCCTTCGACCGCTTGACCGGTGAACCGATCTGGCCGATTGTGGAACGCCCAGTTCCACAGGGAGACGTGCCCGGCGAATGGTACTCGCCTACTCAACCCTTCCCTACACGCCCTGCACCTTTCGATCGCCAAGGTTTTACCGAAGATGACCTGATTGACTATACGCCGGAGCTGCGCGCTATGGCGCTGGAGGCAGTGCAGGATTTTCGTCTCAGCGAGATGATATTTACACCACCTTCATTGCAGGATCACTCCGACGGTACCCGCGGCTTGCTGAGCCTACCCTCCTCCACCGGTGGTGCTAACTGGGAACACTCTGCCTTCGATCCTGAAACCGGCATCGTGTATGTGCCTTCGCGCACCCAGCTGCAGGTGTTGGCTTTAGCCAAGAATCCTGATTCTGACATCGACCTGAGTCAGGGATTTGGCGTGCGTGCGCCTCGCATACAGGGTCTGGAAATAGTTAAACCACCCTATGGGCGCGTTACCGCCATCGACATGAATAGTGGCGAACACCTGTGGATGATCGCGAACGCCGATACGCCGGAACGTATTGCCAATCATCCTCTGCTTGAAGGGATAGATGTGCCCCGTACAGGCATACCCACGCGTTCTGGTGTGCTGGCTACCAAGACGCTGTTATTCATCGGTGAAGGCACCGGCGGTGCTGGCGCCAGCCCGATATTTCGCGCCGTTAACAAGGAGACCGGTGAGATAATTTTTGAGTTGGATCTGCCCGACAACCAAACCGGTCTGCCATTCACCTATGAACACGATGGCAAGCAGTACCTGGCAATGTTTGTCGGCGGTAGTGGTAACCCAGCTCAGCTTGTGGCCTATTCACTGCCCTAGGATATCCGCGATACAGAAAACTAAGCAGCCAGACCTGAACCGCACCCAGAACCACTCGCCAATTGGAAACGCTTTAGCGTGCCTATTGGCTTGCTGCTTGCGGGGTTTCTCTGACAGCTGCCGCCACGCCAGAGCGTGGCGAGGCGGTGGTGAAAGGCGTTAATTATATTGGCGTCTCGGTCAGCAACCTGCTTGGCTTTCAGCATCTACCGCAAGCATCGGTTTCCACCTCACGGAATTTTCCCGATCACGGGACCTGGGCTGATAAAGCGGATAGCTTGAATTAACCGTGTGAGTAAATCGCTCAGCGCTTAACCGACTCTCCATTATGAAAAGAAACCTGGCGCTAAAGCCTGCTCCTGAAACCTGTTTCAGTAAACCGCCCTAGAAACTTATGCCTCAAAAGAAGAACGAGCAAGCGACACCCCAGTCCCGGCGCGAATTCCTGGAGCAACTTGGCGGCCTTGGCGGCAGCGCGGCTGTTTATCAGGCAATGGTGACCATGGGCTTGCTAATTCCCGGAGACAGCAAGGCCGCTACCAACAAGGCAAACTGGCAGGAAAAAGCGGCCCTTTTTGCCAGCGGCCCCAAACCCAGCGTCGCCGTGCTGGGAGCTGGAATCGCCGGGCTTTGTGTGGCCTATGAACTCAAGAAAGCCGGATTCCCGGTCACGGTAATCGAACCCAGGGATCGACCTGGCGGACGCAGCCATACTCTACGAGCAGGTTCAATCCTGCAGGAAACTGACAGTCAGCAGGTTTGTGGCTTTGCCAGTGGCGAGGACATGTACTTCAACGCTGGCCCCGCACGAATTTCTCAACATCACGCCAACCTGCTGAATTACTGTAGTGAGTTGAAAGTGCCACTGCAGGCCTTCGTCAATGATAATCGCGGGGCCTATATTCACAGCGCCTCTGCCTTTGGCGGCAAGCCGGTGCGGGCTCGAGAGGTCATCGCCGCCATGCGTGGCAACATCGCCCAGCTACTGGCTAAGTCCCTAAATGCTGGCGCATTGGATGACGAATTCAGTGCCGGTGAACGGGCCTTTGTGCTCGAAGTGCTGAAAGACCATGGTGCTCTCAATGCTTTCTTTCAGTTTACCGGCTCGACCCGTGGCGGGCTGGCAGCAGGCAGTGGCGGTCTGAATCCGGATGTCCCCGCAGCACCATTGGATCGCAACGACGTCATGCTGGACGCCAATATCGCTTTCGTGCCGAGCTTTGTTGAAAGCTATAACCAGGCTGCCACCATGATGCAGCCGGCAGGAGGTATGGATCGCATCGCCTATGCCTTTGCCGAACAGCTGCAGGCAGAAATTTTCTACGGCGCTGAAGTCAGCGGGATTTTTAGAACCGGCACCGGTGTTCGCATCGAAGGCCGCACGGCGACGGAACAGGGCGCTCTGGAAACCGACTATGTCATCGTCACGATTCCGCCCAGTGTGTTACGCAATATTCCGAATGATTTCAGTCCTGGCATTCAGTCGGCAATTGCGCAGACCCAGTATGCGAACCCCACCAAGATTGCCTTTCAGTCGCCACGATTCTGGGAAAAAGAGGAGCAAATCTACGGCGGCATCAGCTGGACGGATTCCGATATTTTGCAGATCTGGTATCCCTCGGGGGGCTTTGGCCAGGACCAGGGTATTGTCGTTGGCTCCTACCTGTTCGGCGGCAGCAATGCCACAAACTTTGCCAACCTCAGCCCCGCTGCGAGAATCGAATTGGCGCTCAATGCGGGAGCAGAAGTGCATCCCCAGTATCGCGCCAATCTCAGTCAGGGAATATCAGTTGCCTGGAGCAAGGTACCTTACTCACTGGGCGGTTGGGCCATCAGTAACCCATCGCCGCTATTGCTGGAACCGGATGGGCCGTTTCTGTTTGCGGGCGATCACCTGACTTATCTACGCGGCTGGCAGGAAGGTGCAGTGATCTCTGCGCTGAATGCGCTATCAAAGCTAGTAGATGCTGCGGCCTGAGATCCGGGTTTCGCTCTCTTCGCAATGAATTATCAACTAGTTGCTCACGAATACCTTTGCCTGTAGCTCGGCTGCGCTGGAAACAAATTCAATTGATAAAAGCTCATGGTTTCGCACACGCACTCTATCAAGCAGGCAACGGCCAAGTCTTGCTCCAGAGCAGAATATTATGACCTAAGGTGCGGCTCTAACCGTACTCACAAGATCAAACAGATTCATTGAAAAACCAGTAAAGCAAACGTATGGTTGCCTGATGTCGGATTCAATCAGTCCCGAAGGCGAACAGCCGATACTCTCCCTGCTGAAACGCGAACTCGCCCTGCTGACCGCAATCGGTGTGGCGGCACTACTTTCCTTCTGTATATTTTTGGGCGTAATCTGGGCAGAATCCGCGGCAGTGCAGTGGCTGCTGCAAAGCGCAATCATCTGGCTCTTTATCTGCTATGAAACCTGGCGGCGACTGTCTCTCAATCGCAGCGAAGATTCCACACCGCTCTATAAGAATCTGGGCTGGGGTAATCGCCTCACGCTGCTGCGTTCCTGGCTGATCGCCGCAACAGCTGGGTTCCTGCTACAGCCCTGGCCCGAGGGTGCTTGGCTGTCCTGGATGCCGGGAATGATCTATTTTGCGGGCGCGGTGCTGGATCGGGTCGATGGTTTCGTGGCGCGCCGCAGCGGTCAAATGAGCCGGCTTGGCAATGAGCTGGACACGGTCTCCGATGCACTGGGATTGGCGGTCGCGGCCTTCCTCGCGGTTAGCTATGGTCAGGTACACTGGAGCTATCTGGGCATGGGCCTGGCATACTACGTTTTTCATGCCGGTCTCTACTGGCGCAGATTTAACAATCTTCCGATTTACCCCTTGCCACCAGCCATGCACCGGCGGGCCTGGGCAGGTTTTCAGATGGGCTACCTGGTTGTCGCCCTCTGGCCTCTGTTCTATCCGCCCATAACCCTGGTCGCAGGCTTTGCCTTCATGCTGCCGGCGCTTAGCGGTTTTATTATCGACTGGCTCATTGTCAGCGGGCGCATCGAGCGTCAGGCAGACGACACTAACCAGCAGTTCAACAGTCTTACCCTGTTCAGCCGGAACGTATTACAACCATTCCTGCGGCTGGCCATCGTCGTTTTACTGGCCGTGTCTCTTATGCAGGTCGGCTATCCACCGGTTGTCATAGGCGGCGAGACCTGGCCCAGCTTGATCCTGCTGGGTAACTTTGGCCTGGCTGCCACCATGGTGCTTATCGGTGTGGCTGGCCGCTATTTTTGCCTGTTGCTGGCTGGCACGCTCGGCTGGTACTACATTGATAACCCCATGCAGCCAGTTGACTATGCGCTGTTCTGCTGTGTGGTGTGGTCAATGCTGTTAGGTACTGGACGCTTCAGTCTGTGGCAGGAAGACGATCACTGGCTCAATCGGTACGACGGCGCTTGAAACTCTCATCAAAGACTATTGCTGCGCTGACCTGGTTGCTTGCGTTTACGCTGGCAGCCTGGATTCTAACCCAGCTGCCCCTGTCTGGATTCCGTGACACTCTAGCCGCTATTGAGGTTCAAAACTGGTTCCTGTGGATTGGATTGAATGTCTTGATACTGGGCTTGCTGGCCGGTCGCTGGCTTGTCATTACCAGAGCGATGGAGCTACCCATCAGCTTCCTGCAAATTTTCGCCGTGCGTCAAGCCGGCCAACTGATTAGTTTTGTGACACCTGGCCCCCAATTCGGTGGCGAGCCACTGCAGGTCTATTGGCTCTGGAAGAGATATTCCGTAGCCGGGCCAGCCGCAGTCATGGCCGTTGGCCTGGATCGATTCTTCGAGTTCTGGGTGAATTTTGGGGTACTGCTTATTGCAGTGTTGACGCTACTGGCTTCGGCAACCGCGGTCGAGGTGCAATGGCTGACAATCGCTGCCAGCCTGGCCGGGCTGATGTTGGCCATGGGAGTCGCTGCCTGGGTTCTACTCCAGCAACCCGCCAGCATTCGTGGCTTCGTCAGACGCCTCACTGCCCCCTGGCAACAGCATCCACGACTCATCAAGCTTGGCGCGCATTGGTCGGGGCTTAGCGATTTGCTACAGGGCATCGTCGCCAGGCATCGAGCCGCACTGAGTCTCGCGCTGCTGGTTTCAATACTGGGGTGGGTCGGAATGCTGGCAGAATTCTGGTTCCTGCTTTACCTGGTGGACGCGCCGCGCGATCTGGCAAGCTTCGTGTTTTTGTTTACCGTGGTTCGCCTCGCATTCCTGCTGCCGCTACCGGGCGGTATAGGCAGCCTGGAAGCAACCCTGTTTTGGGCGTTCCAGTCCATGGAATTTAACCTGGCAACTGCTGCAGGGCTGATTGTGTTGATGCGTCTTCGGGATGTAATGGTGCTGCTTAGCGGGGCGATCGTGTTACCTGTTCTTAATTCGCGGCGGGCGAGCTAATAAAATATGTAGTGGACGGTCCAGCAGGTTTCATCATTCACGAGGGCCGAACGTGTAAACCATATCCTGGGCAGTCCAGCAGATTTCATCATTCAAGAGGGCCGAACGAATAAATCATATCGTGGGCAGTCCAGCAGGTTTCATCATTCACCAGGGCCGAACTAATAGTCCATATAATAGGCGGCCCAGCAGGTTTCATTCTCCCAGATTCTGATAGTGAATCGACCGGTGCCCGGTGGCGCCACACCCGCCAGCATCTTCTCACAAACAATCCGGCTGAAATGTTCTATGCTGGGATTCAGGCCTTCAAATTCAGGCAGGTCGTTAAGCATGCTGTCGCCAAAATAGTCGACTATCTTCTGCAGCTCTTCTTCGATTTTGACAATGTCTACCAGGTAACCGTGCTGGTCCAGCTCAGCCGATTCCAGCCTGACCTGCAGATCATAGTGATGCGAGTGCGGGTCATTCTCTGCACCCCAGTCGCCGCCAATGAGATAATGCTGGGCGATCAGATCGCGCTTAACTGAAACGGTGTACATTTAAAAATCCTCTTACAATCTTCTGATAGTTTCTGACAACTTCGTTTATGTCTGGTAATCGAATACAACCTGCAAAGCCGCATGCGGCGATTCATCCAGCAGCGTATAGGCTTTGGCTGCAGATTCCAGCGGCAGTCTGTGGGTAATAAAACGTTGCGGGGAACATTTTTCGATCATATCCCAAGCCACATCAAAGCGGCGCGCCTTATCCCAGCGCCCACTCAACTCCGGCGCAATGGTGCTTACCTGACTGCTAAGCAGTTGAATTCGGTTGCGATGGAAGCGCTCCCCCAGGTTGACCTCGGCACGCTTGGTGCCATACCAGCTCCCCACCACGATTCGTCCTGCATATCCGCACAAATCGATTGCCAGATTCAGTGCCTGCGGAGAGCCTGACACTTCCAGCACCAGATCGGCACCGCCCCCATCATGTTCCAGCTCCAGCCGCTTATTCAGCTCAGCCAGATCAGCATCAGAATGAGGATCAAAACTGCCGGTCACTCCAGCACGCCTTGCATGCTCTCGCCTGGACTCCACGCCGTCCAGGGCAAACAACTCGGCGAGTGGAAATTCTGCCAGCAGCTGCGAAGTCAGCAGGCCTACGATGCCCTGCCCGATCACCACGGCCCGTTCACCAACTAGCGGACTGGCGTCCTGTAGCAGGTTTACCGCTGTTTCCATATTTGCGAGAAACACCGCAGACTGCGGCTCAATACCCTCTGGTAGCGGCATCAAGGACTCTGGCTCCGCGATATAATGACTGGTATGGGCCTGGAAAGAGAAAACTGTTTTATCGCGCCAGCTCGAATCAACCTCGGCGCCGATTTCTGTAACCTGGCCAACACTGGCATAACCGTACTGCAGCGGGTAGCTTGCGGACTGTCCGGCGAAAGCATTGATACCTTCGTCCAGCGCCATGGTGCCGGGTAACTGTCCGCGATACACAAGTAACTCGGTACCAGGGCTAATCGCAGAGCAGAGGGCCTTAACCAGAACCTGATCAGACTGCAGCGCCGGCAACTCCTGTTCACGCACCTCCACCTGTCGGGGTGATAGAAACCAAAGCTGCTGAGCTTTTGTATGAGAATTCATGCAGCACAGCCTCCGTACTGCAGATCACCCCAGACCACCAGATCACTGCCGGCCTGGCCGCTGTGAATTGGATTAATTAGTAGCGGCTCGCCACCGTCACTACCCAGCAACTCGCCGATGGCCTTGTATCCACCCACCAACCTGGGTGCCACTGTTAGCACCAAACCATCCACCAGCCGCGCTTTGAGAAATGCCGTAATAACGGTTGCGCCTCCTTCGACCATCAGGCTGTTGATACCACGATCCTTCAGCAGCTTCATGGCAGCAGCAAGCGGCACTTCCTGTAACTCTGATTCACTATCGCCCACAGGGATTACCAAAGTATGCTCACTCAATACAGCTGACTCACCGCTCAGGGTAAGTATCCAGCAGGTTTTGTCGGGGTGATGACAGATTCTGGCCGTGGGTGGCGTTCGTAGCTGGCTGTCCAGCACCACTGGCTGCGGATTGGGGCCTTCCCATTCCCTGACCGTGAGCTGCGGATCGTCGCTGAGGATAGTGCCGATGCCTACCAGAATGCCATCGTGCATACTGCGCAGTTGATGCGTGATTCGTGTAGATTCGAGGCCGCTAAAATTCAGGGGTTCGCCGCAGCGAGTTGTGATGCTGCCATCCCAGCTCTGTGCGTAGGTCAGCGTAATAAAGGGCCTATCGGCGAACCGAAATGACTCGATGCGCGCACGCAGCCAATCTTCAATCTGCCGATTGAGACTCATGGGACTCTTCTTCGCCTGTCGAGGCGACAATGCCTGGCACCTGCAACATGTGCTTCATGCGCTCTGCCTTGGTAGTGAGATAGCGCGAATTATCGGCGTTGGCGAAGCTCTGCAATTCGATACGCTCGATGACCGCAATACCATTGGACTCCAGTGAGTTTATCTTGTCGGGGTTGTTAGTAATCAGACGCACGGAAGTAATGCCGAAGCCCTGTAATATCAGCGCCGCCAGGGTATAGTCGCGTTCATCGGCAGCGTGACCCAGCATCAGGTTAGCATCGATGGTGTCATGCCCTTTATCCTGCAGATTATAGGCATGCATCTTCTGCAATAGACCAATGCCCCGGCCTTCCTGACGCAGATAGATCAACAGACCACGACCTTCTTCCGCGATTAGCCGCAATGAATGATCCAGCTGTTCGCCACAGTCACAGCGACGTGAGCCAAAGATATCACCAGTCAAACACTCGGAGTGCACACGCACAAGGACATGCTCGCCATTGGCGATATCTCCAATATGCAGCGTCAGGTGCTCTTTATCGTCCAGATTATTGCTGTAATACCCGAGCTGAAATTCTCCATGCTCAGTAGGAAGGCGGACTTCGGAAACTCGAGTGACGGTGGTATCAGACATGTGTCTCTATCTTACGTTTAACTGGCAAACCCGTAAAGCTTGTCACCATGCGATAAGCGCTTAGGGTCATGTGTCGCTAAATAGCTATGCGCTACTGACGAATGGCTTCAAATTCAAAGCGCAAACGAACAAGGTCTCCCACCATGTCGTTTGCTACGCCATAGTCCATTCCCCATTGACTGCGATTAATGGTAGCGCTTGCAGAAATACCTAGCGTCTCTTTACGATGCCCAAACGGATAGCGCGCCAGCTTATTGAGGGACACTTCCAGTTCAACAGGGTGGGTTTCTCCGATCATGGTTAAATTGCCGCTGAGAGTTCCTTTGAGAGCACCTGCATCATTGCCATCGGGAACGAATTCAGTCGCTTCAAACACGATTACAGGATTCCGCCTCGCATTGAGAAAATCTCTGCCTTTGAGGTGGTTATCCCGAGCATCGTTATTGCTGAAAATACTGTCCGCGACAACTTCAACTCGCCCCGCACCGAATTCTTGGCTCTCAGTGTCATAGCGAAAATTGCCGGATCCTTCCAGAAAGAAACCAAGCTGCTGTTGGAAACCAATATGTCCGGCCTCAAACGCTATGGAAAAATGTTCAGCATCAATTTCCCAGTCTGCCATCTCCGCAGAAGCTGGCGTGGCGATAAAAGTCAGCAGGCCTAGTGCAGCATTCGCCATACTGCTGCATAAGATATTTTTGGAAATCATCATGACTTCTCCTGAATTGGGCTCTTTCTGCTTGCCGTGTTGTCCATCTTACAGCTGACGGTGACAATGAGATACGACGAATTGCGCGAACAGGTTTCATTTTCGACTGCCAGACAGCCGAAAACCCTGGATTCTTGGGGCTAAAAAGCAAAATACCCCGTTCGAGCCGATTATAGGCCTGATCTGGGGAGCGCCAACAAGTCTATGTGACCAACGCTACAAGTGCCGGAGTCCGCGTGCGCCATCCTGAACTCTATCCAATTGCGGAGATCGTGCGTCTCCAGCGACGGGTCTTTTTTTACTGCGTTGCCTATGCCATTGGTTAACTCTCGAACGAGTTCGGCCTCACTCCCATCCAGCAGCCAGGGACTTAGCGCACAGACAACAGCGAAACCCGCTTTAATGAATTTCTGTTCCATAACCTGGGCGGCTCGCGGCCCAAGCGCAGGCCCGAACCCCTTGCCTGTTTGCTGATCACGGTTGAAAGCTTCCAATACTTCTCTATCGAGGGGATGTGTCGGGGTCCAGTCGGTATTGCCATCGTAGTTAAGCGCAGAGTAGAAAGCCGGAGGGGTACCCTTGCTTTTTTCTGTAAGAGTATCCACTAGTTCTTGCACAAACCGTTCTGAAACCAAATCAAACAGCGCAGATGAGGTCACCAGCTTAACGCCTTCTATAGGCAGGTCAGGAATCCTGTTGAGATCAAGCAAATAGGTCTCCGCATTGACACCCTGGGGTACGCGCAGTTTCGCCGCCGCCAGCAATTCCGCATCATTATCGATCAGCCGCCAGGCATGAGGGCATGTGTGATCTTCCATTGCAGAACTAAACGCACGCAAAGTTGAGCCGGAGCCCGTGCCGAGATCCAGGATGATCCTGCTTGCGCCCGATGCGTCACCATCCTCCGGACCGGCGTCGATAAAGCGTATGGTATCGACCAACAACTTTTTGTCGCGCGCGCGCTGGTCGGCGGCTTCTCGCAGATCAAGCCAATCGAGACTAAAACCGGACATCAGCGTTGCACCTCCTCTATTGCATCAGCCACTACACTTGCACTGTCTGCCCATTGCGGCAAAGAGGCTGCGGCGGACCTGGCACCTGCCTGCAAACCCTGTCGCACGGTGTCGCCGTTTAAGAGCCTGCTTAACGCATCCGCCAACGCATCGGCGTCATCAGGGGGCACCAGAATTCCCGCGCCCTCGGGGACAACTTCAGGCACCGCACCCGCACTAGCGCCCACTACCGGTAGTCCTGCGGCAATCGCCTCAGCGAACACCATGCCATAACCTTCGTAGTGCGAAGGTAAAACAAACATATCCGCGCCTTGGTATTCCGCCTGCGCATCACCAACTTCACCTGCAAATTCTATGCGCTGGGACAACCCCAGTCTGGTAGCCTGTGCTTCAAGCTGAGTGGCCCAATCAGGATCAAAAGCCTTGCTCCCCACGAAACGCGCCTGCCAGTTGAGTTCCTTTAGATTAGCAAGCGCTTTAATAAGGACATCGTGCGCCTTGCGCCGGGTAAGGGAAGCCAGAGTTAACAATCGGGGCGGATCTCCCGCGCAATCAGCAAAACCTACGCGGTCTGTTCCAGGGCGGGCAACAACAACCTTTTCTGGCGCCATACCAAACTGCGTTATCAAAATTTGTCGGGTGTGCTCACTGGTCACCAGAGTCAGCCGCGCGTAACTCAGTGCGCGCCGCTCTGATTCGAAAAGCAGTTGCCGCTCATGTTCACTGGGTCCGGTTTCCAAAGCCAATGGATGATGACAGAGCGCGACCAGCAGCAGCCGCTCTGCCTCTGCCGCCGCCACTTCGTCAAGCACGCCGAAGGCGAGCCCATCGATAATAACGATCGCATGGTCAGGGATCTTCGCCAGGGCCCGCACAACCTGCGATCGTGACTCTTCCTCAAGCGGAAAATTGCAATGGGGCAGCGCCAACGGTTCCACCGACAAGCCGAGGTGGCGCAGTTCGGCAATCAGACGGCGGTCGTAGTGATAACCCCCGGAAGCAGTTTCCAGATCACCTGGAAACGCAAAATAGACGCTTGTACTCAACATAGCGCGATTATCCAACGACTCAAGGTGAGATGACAGAATTAAACACGCCGGCAATAACCTTCATGATAGGCTTCGGGGATCGGGTATAGGGTGGTGCAATTGTCGGTCGGCACTGGATTGCGCTCTACTGCAGCACCTTGGCACTTTGTACCAGTTAGAGTTTTGAACTATTATTTTTCGTCCTTCCCGACCAGGATTGACAGGAGATACCGCCGCTATGTTCCTTCAGACCAAGCTGGCTTCAGCCAGAATTGCTTTCCTTACTCTTTTATTCACGGGAGCCACCGGCGCAGTATTCGCCCAGTCCGGGCCACCTGCTGAAGCGCCGGCAAGCTGGGGTCCAGTTTCGATAAACCTTGAAGAGATCGAGTATCCCTATCCTGTAAGCTATATGAATTTCGGGGTCTACACTCAGGATGTTCGCCTGGCCTATATGGATGTGCCACCCGCCGGCCGCAGCAATGGAAGAACGGTTATTTTCCACCATGGTGGACTCTATTACGGATGGTACTGGGAGAAGCAGATCGCAGCTCTGGCTGCAGAAGGGTATCGGGTCATCGTCAAGGACCGACTCGGTTGGGGCAAATCGTCGAAGCCAATAATTCCTTATAGCATCAATCTGTGGGCATCCAACACGGGGCGCCTGATGGATCATCTCGGTATCGAACAGGCTGCGGTAGTAGGTCACTCTATTGGTGGGCAAATGGTCACGCGCTTTGCATTCCTATATCCGGAGCGAACCACGCATCTAGTCACTGTGAACCAGGTTGGACTCACCGACCGTCGCCAGGGCCGCGGCTTTAACCCACTCTCCGGAGAAGTCGACGCCAACCCCGATATGGATGATGTTTATGCGTCGCTTCTCAGGTGGGGTAATGAAAACTATGTCACCTGGAGCCCAGATTACCTGAAGCACATGCGTATCCGCTATGGAAATCGGCTCAGCGGTGATTGGCCTCGCATGGCCTACGTGAGCCGACTTACGGGACAAATGCGCGGCATGGATACAGTGGTAAACGATTGGCAGCACATTCGAACCAAAACCCTGGTAATGGGCGGCGAAGAAGACTACCCAACTTTTGCAGAGGAAGCGCGGCATGCTGCTGACGTCTTTCCTAATGGCGAAGTTTTCTTGATTCCCAATGTTGGCCATAACCCTCACGAAGAAGTGCCTGATGTGGTTAATGCTGAGCTCATCAGGTTTCTGGGATCTTAACCCTATAGCTGCTTTTGAGATTATTTACGCCAAGTAAAATTCCTTAATCATTACAAGAGAGGCACCACGCAATGCTTAATTCGCTTCGAAAACTCACGCTTACTACTCTGATCTTGTGGGCTTCCGCCACGTCCTTTGCACAGAATGACGAAAGTCTGATGACATACGAGCTAGCCACCCAGGCAATGGCTGCTGCCGAAGCCTATGCTCGTGATAAAGACTGGAATGTCACTATCCTGATCACTGATCAGAACAATAATCCAGTAATGCTCCACCGCATCGATGGGGCCGGCGGCCGAACCTTTGGTTTCGCTACAGCCAAGGCTCTAGTAGTCAATGCGACCGGCTTAACGTCTGGCGAGTACGGCAGCCGAGTTGAATCAGGCGATATCGAAGAAATTGAAGGCGGCGTAACTTTTGCCGGTGGCGTACCAGTATTTCGAAACGGCGTACATATTGGCGCTATCGCCACCAGCGGCGTTAGAGCCCTGCAGGATGAAGAAGTATCTATTGCTGGCGCTGAAGTAATTGGCAGTATTTCCAATTAATTAGACTTGACGCGTTAATTGACTCGCAGGCATCGCTTTGGATGCCTGCGAGAGATCAAGCTTCTGCATAAAAGCTACCTGTTTTGATTAAAACAGTTAGTCAGATGGGACCAATGCACAGCATCCCAGCGGCAAAACATGGATTTAACCTCAGAACTCCTAAAAATCTTTTAGTTGACCGCGAACCAGCAAACCTGTACCGTGCAGCCAGCTAGAAACAAAGCACCATATTTACAGTCCCCATTTCGACGTCTTCTTAGTAACACCTCGCTCTGTAGTCTTTAAGTACCGCTCATTTTCTCGCACAAACTCCTACTCGGCCTCGCGTCGAGAGTGGGAACATTTATCTTTATTTTTTGGAAATTATTATGTCAGACAGAATTACTGGAACCGTTAAGTGGTTCGACGAACAGAAAGGCTTTGGTTTTATTGAGCGTCAAGGCGGCACAGATGTATTTGTTCACTTCAGCGCCATCGAAGGTTCAGGCTACAAGAGCCTGACCGAAGGCCAGCGTGTTGAGTTCAATGTATCTCAAGGCCAGAAAGGTCCACAGGCAGACAACATCTCTGTAGCAGCTTAAGCACAGGTCGCTTAACGCGGTGTCTTCAGGGCATCGCTTCTACGAAGATTGAAAAAACAAAGCGCCCGCTACACAATCAGTGTAACGGGCGCTTTGTTTTTGGGGCCGTTTAGCGGCCGCGAACACCACCAAAATCTATACCAGCAAGATCCGCCATATCAGTCTTAAACGTGGTCAGATCCTCTGGCGAAAACTGATTGAGGTGATTATGCCCACACGCTCTGGCCAGGATACGCATCAAATCTACGCTTGCGCCAAAGAAATTACTCAGACGCTCAGCAGCGGCATTGACTACAAGGCGCGCCCGCAGGTGATCCTGCTGTGTGGCGATTCCTACTGGACAGGCATTGGAATTACAGGCGCGCATTCCCAGACAGCCTATTGCCTGAAGAGCTGAATTGGATAGTGCCGCAGCGAAGACCAATCCGGAAAAGTTGCCGGCGAGATTGCATCCTGACCGAGCTCTAAACCCCGTACTTCAGCGATCTTGCCCTTGACCTTGCTGCCTGGCAAATGGCCACCTGTACCTGTCTTTGCACCTTGCCCTCCCTTAAAGTGAAAGGCCTGGCACTTTTTGACCTTATCCCAGGAGAATCCGAAACTCGCTGAAGCCAGCTCATAGAAGTAGCATGAGTTTGCGTCCTGCTCTTCTCCAAGCATTCCTCCTTCACCGGAGCAGATTCCAGTGCCGGCAAGTTCCGCGCCGTAGGCAAGTGCCAGTTTCGCCTCTTCAGATAAAGCACCAAAGCTCATATCAGAGACGAACAGCGGGATACTCAGTTTTAACGGCTTGGCGGCTCTCGGCCCTATGACCAATTCAGTCTTGACCTCTGCGTCATCCAATAAGGGCTGACGTGCGAGTTGCGCAACGGTAAATTGAATGTCCTCCCAGAGTGGCAGCTTACTGCGAGAAACACCCATGGCGCCCATTGGACCATGGTGACCTATCTTGCCAAGCCCATCTGACGCCAGTTTGCGAATTAGCTTTACGTGGGGCTCATCGCTGGTACCCGTGTGGTCCTGATAGAGCCCCTGGTAAGAATCTCTTTGATAAGGCTACGGGTTTTCACGTTCCCATGCCGCAACTTCATCCTCATCAACAAGGACTTCATTGCCCTCAACCCAGGAGGTGAATTTTTGTAGTCGCTCGGAACTATTGTATTCACTAACACCCGTTTCATAGAGATAGTCCCAGCCATGCACGCCACAAATCAGGTTGTGGCCATTGATGTACCCATCCCACATTAGCGCGCCTCGGTGTGCGCAGCGACCATATAAGACTGAAACCTGATCATCGAAGCGGACCACTACCAGATCCACATTAGCAACAAGCGCATAGGCAGGTTTGCGATCTGAAGGATCAGGCCAGGAGGCAACAGCTGTTTTCTTCATAACAATGACCCCATGGAAATTCGTCAAGATGCAGAATCGCCAGCACCAGGAAAATCTCTGCCGAAGCTACTGCCCGGACTTATGAGTTCAGCAGTTCACTAACCGCCCGATAGGCTTCATTGATCGCCGTATCAGTGTGCGGACTCGCGGCTGCATCAGCGTTAGCAATAGCAATGCGACCTGCCTGTTGGCGGCCCACTACACAGGGCCGCGCATCTGTGGAGGTATAAGCCCATTCCTCAGGCTCATCCATCGGGTTATAGGAGTAGCTGTAACCATGTGGCCAGCGATTTACGGTGAGACCAACAATATCTCGCTCATCATCAAAACCAGCCGGACCCAGAACCCGCATCATCTGATCCCTAAGCTTCTCTTCGAAGGTATCGAAGGAAGTGGCCAACATCTCGTTACGCCCGGCGACATGCTGTTCGCGGCGGTTAAGGTTTTGCCCCGGCACATCGAAATAAGCGGAAAACCGCATCACGATAGGCTCTTCGGGGTTCCGCGGGGCCTGGTAGTCACCCATAGTCACTGAAGCCTGCAAACCAATGCTGGAGTAAAAACTGGTGGGCGCACTCACGCTTGAGATACCGGTGTCCACAAACGACTGCCAGTTGCGCAGCAATGCGCCACCATAGACGAGTGGTGATTTTGTCCCGTAGGCAAGCGCTTCTTTTTGCGTAGCCGGCAGCTCTGGGCAGATGTAGGGAATGACTGTGTTCCAACAGGCCAGCACGACATCATCGCTGGTCACGGTGTAGGCCTGCCCATTGTTCACATATTGTGTACGAACTTGATTCGAGCCCTGGTGCTGAACATTGACTACCATGCTGTTGAGCCGAATGCGGCAATCCTGATCGCCCCGATCAAGTCGACCATAGTCGACTGCGGCGGTGAGGATATCTTCCATGTCTCCGGCCGTCACCGCATCGGGAATCAAAGACCGCACCAATAGTCGCGTGATCGTGGCGTTGCCATCAGGGAAGTACATGTCCGGATCGCCACTGCGTGCGCGCTCAATGTTTTCGCGGCCATGGGCGCCACCCGGCTCATTGACCAGCACCTCTGGTGGCAGGTCTTCCAGATTAAGCCCAGCGAATCCGGGATAACCATTGTCCCTGAAATAGATTGCGGGAATGGCTTCCGGGCTCACCACGAGCGAGCCATAAAAAGCAGAGTGAAAAAGCTTCACCACATCGGGGTGCACCTTGACCACGTTGAGCAAGTATTCTTTGTGGCTCATCTGAGCCAGGCGCTGCCGGGTTTCATCAGCACTCAAGCCAGGGAAATAATTTTCCTTGGACTCGTACAGGCGTATCACATCCTGTTTCGCCGCTTCACTCAGCGGGCTCTGCGCCATGGCTTCGGCGATAGGCATGCTGCTGTAGCCAACCACCAACTTGTCCTCTCCGAACGACTCGCGGTCGAAGAATCGGCTCCCAGAAAGACCCATGTCCCGGTAGTAAGAGAACATGTCGCGGTTCTTTTCAAAGTAGCGCGTGCGATCGATACCAAGCTCCCATAACAGCCCGGCTGCAATGGTGCTGTATTGCGATGGCGCTTCTACATTCAGAGTGCCACCATTGACCAGAAACATGCGACCGTCATACCAGAACTCATTGCGCTTGGCATGACCGCCGAAATCATCGTGGTTATCAAGAACCAGAATACGGGATTGAGGGCCGTGCTGTTTGCGATAGAAATAGGCTGCTGCGAGACCACTGATGCCACCCCCCACAACGACCAGGTCATAATGACCATCCCCCGCATCAGCGCTCTGCCAGCGCTGCCCATCGCGCATGGCATGGCCAATTTCAAACGAACCCTCGTGACTACCGCGCAAACCCTGCAGCGTTGGCGGGTAGTAGTCCGGCGGCAGAGCAACAGCGCCCTGGCCGCCCTGCGCCATGAGTTCCAGCGGCGTCAGGCCAGAGCCGGCCGCAACACCGATGGCGCAACCATTGAGGAAGTCGCGGCGAGTGATCTGAGGCTGCTGTTTACTACTACAGTTGCTCTTGCTCTTGCTCTTGCTCTTTTTCATCGGCGATACCCTGGTCTGTGTTGGTGTTACCTACTACAAAGACGGATTGATCAGATACTTCTCTCCAGTTGCCTGTTTGCCGTAAACACTGAGGGCTTCAAGAGTAAGTGCCTCTGCCAGTGAAACTTCCCTGGTGTAGTGACTGACGAATGTCGTGTCAATTTCATCGACAACGCGCTTACGCAGTCGCTGCACACCTTCACCACCGAGCTTCTGGAGGAATGGAGTGAGTAGAAATCCACCCAGTCCCCAGGTCAGCCCAAAGTTACGCTTCAGCACAGTGGGTGACATATCCAGTCCACCATAGATGTAGACTTGCTTATAGACGTCCGAACCGTAACGGCTGTATTCCTTCGCCGTTCTATTGGCAGCAACTTCCATGCAGCCAAGAATCTGCCCGGCCAATTTGCCACCACCGATTGCATCAAAGGCCAGAGTGGCGCCAGTTGCTACCAGGGCCTCGGTGAGATCATCCAGAAAGCTGTCCTCACCGGAATTGCATACATACTTCGCACCCAGGCCTTTCAGGATTTCCGCCTGCTCCGGTTTGCGCACGATGTTCACCAGATCGATACCCTCAGCGTTGCAAAGCTTTTGCAGCATTTGACCCAGGTTAGAAGCAGCCGCCGTATGCACCAGGGCAGTGTGGTTCTCCATTCGCATGACTTCGATCATGGCCTGGGAAGTGAGAGGGTTTACAAAACAGGCAGCCGCCTGTCGTGGGCTCGTGCCCTCGTTCATCGCCAGGCACTGGGCTACCTTCACGGTGCGGTACTGCGAATAACTGGCGCCGCCGAGAAAACCCACGGTCTTGCCAAGCAGAGCCTGTGCTGCCTCGCTTCTGCCAGCCTGCATCACCACGCCGCCTCCCTCATTGCCGACCGGCATGGATTCACCAAGTCGGGCTTTCAGGGCGGGTAAAAAGTTTTCCGGCACTTTTGCCGTTATCACCGGCGCCTCTGCACTGCCTGAAGATACGGCGGTGCTCATATCCGCAGGACCTACCAACAGACCCAGATCAGAAGGATTGATCGGCGCAGCTTCCACTCGAATCAGCACCTCATCCTCTGCTGGCGCTATGACCGGTACAGGCTGCAGTGATAGCTTCAGCTCGCCGCCTTCAGTAATAAGTGTTTGTAGTTGCAGTCCGCTTGCTGGTAATTGTTGAGGAGAGTTTTCTGTCATGTTGGCTATTTTCCGATTGATAAATTGTGTTTGAAAGAATGGATGATTTAAAAAAAAATGTTTCTTAGTGATACGCATAGACCCGCTAACTGTTCAGCAAGCGCGCCTTCGCCTGTTGAAATTCTTCATCAGACAGCGCGCCGTCCTTATGCAGCTTCTGCAAATCCGCTATCTGCGCGGCGATATTATCCGTAGCAGAATTGTCTGCGGCGCTTGCGCTTTTAGTTGCGACTGCACCGCTACCACCTCCGGCCATGGCTAGCGCAGGCGATGGGTCCAGTTTGCTCTTGTCTACCAGTCCAATCCAGCTACCAATCTTCTTGAAGATGGCAACAATCAGACGCCATATCTTTGGCAACATCCAGATGACAAGGGCGACGAATACCACCAGCAGCACCAGGAACAGAACCGGATTATTCAGCGCAACCCACAGGCCGCCAAAAACTGCCACGTCCTCCGTGATAGATGCGCCCCAATTGGTAAAAGGCTCCGGTGAAGTATTAATGAGAGCGCGGGTGCCCGCCTTGGTGAAATGGCTGGTTGCTGCAAGACTGCCACCCATTACTGCAGTTGCCATTTCCATAACCGGAGAGACATCCCCAACCGCGCCCGCAGCCAGCATCGCTCCTGCGGGAATACGCACGAAAGTGGAAAGTCCATCCCAAAGGGAATCCACACCTGGCACCTTGTCCGCGAAAAACTCGACGCCGTACATGAGTCCGGCCGCGCCAACAACCAGCGGATTAGCCAGAATCTCGAGGTCGGGAGGTAAATCCAGGCCGCCACTCATACCGCTCACGCCCAACACCAGCATGGCGGCATACAGGTTTATACCACTGGCCCAGGAGGCTCCCATCGTGAGCGCCAACGTGCCGACCAGTGCGTCATAACCTTCCATTTCTTGTCCTCATCAGGATACCGGTCCTGATTTCGTCAATCTAACCCGTGCCAGCGTAGCAATCGAGCAAACGGCGACCGTAGCTTCATGGATACAGGCAAGGCATCTAGAATACTCCTATGTCCGAGCCATATCTAATATCAAAATACATAGAACAACGACAAACCAGGAGCCGGACTCACTAAATGGACAATAAAATAGTCATCATACTAATTGCCGTCTTCCTGCTGTCTGGATAGCGATCAGTTAGCGCGGTACCTTGCCGGCTGCTTGTGTGTTTCAAGGAGAGTATTGCTATGGACCCGGGCAAGCAACAGTGCCAATATTAAAGCAAACAACAAGAGACCCATTACTATGTTGAAACCCGCCTTTTTCTCACTACTTATACTCTTATTGGGAAGCGCCCATGCCGCAGCCCAAACTGATGTCCTGGTTATTGGCAACAGTTTTACCTACGGCTGGGGTTCTCCGGTGCGGCATTACCGGGCTGACTCGGTGACTGATCTCAATAGCGAGGGAATTGGCGGTGTCCCAGCCCTATTCAAATCCTTCGCCGACCAGGCTGGGCTTGATTACAAGGTCTACCTGGAAACCAGAGGCGGCGCCGGAATCGACTTCCACCTCGCAAACAAGCTCGGCGTTATT
>CALKNV010000004.1 GCA_938091935.1 uncultured Pseudomonadales bacterium | reverse complement strand
CACGTCTCGTTGAATAACCTCATTGGCAGCAAAATGAACATCCAGATTACGAAGATTGTGCAGCCTATGCCAAGAAATAGCTATACAGCGCTGGCGCTAGCCGATACGCCAAATTTTTCTCTAGAATTTTGCAAGACGATTCTCCCTCAGGGCTGGGTGTTATTGAATGCAGTGACGAGAGTTTGGATATCCTGGGTCTGCCGAGATTTAATTACCTAAGCGCATCACTTGAAGACACAGCGATCAGGCCAAGCCCTTTTACTTAACGCTAAATTTCATCTGCAAATCCTCAGACTCTGCTATAACTATTAATAATTAGACGGGATTAAGGTGTGCGCTTTCATTGTACAAGGAAGTTCCAATTAAGGATGGCGCAAGCGCGCCGCAGGATGTAGCAATCGAATCACCACCTTCATAGTTAGATCCTGATTGAAAATTAAGCTTGGGCTTACCGCGGTTTATATTTTCAGTAAGCCTTTTTCTTATCTCCTAACCTTTCGATTTCCCCGCATGCAAATACTGCTGGTGCCGCTCCCAGATAACTGGCAAGGAGCCTCTCTATGACCCCTGATCGTTTTATCTATGAGCGCCCGGAACAGTGTAAAAAGGGAGCAACTATCCTCTGCTAATGTCGGAGGAATCGAGCGGCCACCGTGATACACTTTCAGGGCTAGTCCAGTTTTCTTTAGAAGTGGTGCATGTCAGCAACAGTCTCTGCAGACCAATTTGATACCCTGTTTCGACACGACACTCCCTTGCTCGATGTACGAGCACCGGTAGAGTTTGCGCAGGGCGCATTTCCCACCGCCACCAATCTCCCCTTACTAACAGACCCGGAACGCCAACAGGTAGGACTGACCTACCGACAAGCCGGCAAAGAGGCCGCGGTCAAGCTGGGTCACGAGCTGGTTGCTGAAACAATGCGAGAAACGCGCCTGCAGGGCTGGCGCGCTTTTGCAGCCAGCAAGCCCGGCACCCTGCTCTATTGCCATCGAGGGGGGCTGCGATCACAACTCGTGCAGCAGTGGTTGCAGGAGGCTGGTGTCAACATCGCACGAATTGAAGGTGGCTATAAGGCGCTCCGCCGCCATCTAATCCGCGTATTGGAGCAGTTCGAAGCTCAGGACAAACTGGTCCTGGTAGCCGGTAAAACCGGTAGCGGCAAGACGCATTTTATCAACAGCCTGGACATGAGTGTTGACCTCGAAAAGTTAGCGAACCACCGTGGCTCTGCTTTTGGCAGGCACGTCGAGCCCCAACCCAGCCAGGCCAATTTTGAGAATGCGCTGGGCATTGCGCTGCTTAAATGCCTAGCCAGTGAGCCTCGGCGCATCGCAGTGGAGGACGAGAGCCATGCTATCGGTTCGATTTCTGTTCCAAAGAAGTTCCACCTGGCCATGGGTCAAGCGCCAATTGCAGTAATCGAAGAAAACCTGGATTCACGGGTACAAACTATTCACATGGACTATATCCAGTCGAATTACCAGGCGTTTAAAGCTCAGCATCCGGATGCAGCCGAGACGCTGTTTACTGAATTTTTGCTAGGTGCCCTCACCCGCATAAAAAAACGTCTTGGTGGAGAGCGCTACCAGCATCTAAATACCCTCATGCTGCAGGCCCTCAGGCAACAGTTTCAAGACCAGTCGACTATTGCGCATGAAACCTGGATCAGAGAGTTGCTACAGCAATACTATGATCCGATGTATGACTATCAGCTGGGCAAGAAAGCCGATCGCATTGTATTTCGTGGCAGCAAGGCAGAGGTAAATGCCTGGATTCAGCCAATGCTGCACTCAGGCGAACCTTAATGTCGATTCAGCGAATCTCTCTGGGCCCCCTGGAAACGGCCATTGCCGCCAATGCCACTATTCTTGTCCCCAACAGCCGAATTCGTGATGCCCTGCTGCATGCCTATGCGCAGCACTGCGATACTGAGGTGTTTCGCACTCCCAAAATCCTGGGTATCGATGTGTGGGTGCGGCAAGTTTGGGAGCTTGCCGCTAGTCACGGTATTCCGGCATTTGCCGGCAGGCAGCCAGTCTCATCGACAGAGGAATCATTTCTCTGGATGGAGATTATCGAAGCGTCCCAGGACAGGGTGCCACTGCTTAATCCGGAGGAGACGGCCAGGGCCGTTAGTCATGCCTATCAGCTGTTGAGGCAATGGCAGCTGGAGGAAAAGCAGGGTGATGTACTCACAAGCCATCGGGTTATTCCGGACATCGCAGTGTTTCTGGATTGGAAAGCTGAGTTCGAAGCAGAGTGTGAACGACGACAGCTAATTAGCCTGGCGGATTGTCTCAAGGTGATAAGTCGACATTGCCTTAATGTGGGCCCCCTGCCCCTCAGCAATGACTTCTGCCTCTATAGCTTCCTTAGCCCACCGCCTTTATACGCAGAGCTATTCGCCTCTTTAGGCAAACATCATAGTATCCAGCGAGTCAATCCTGAGCAGCCAGGTAACGGAATTAGCGGCAAACATTTCAAGTTTGATACCTGGCGCGACGAAATTAGCGCCTGTTGTGAATGGGTCGAAAACATATTGAGTGCCTCGCCAAACGCGCATATTGGCATTGTGGGTGAGCTAGATGAAACTCGCATGCGCGAAGTGAAACGGCGCCTGAATCAAACACTAGATCCGCAGGCACTGTTGCAGTTCGATGTGCCCGCTAATCACATAAATAGCTCACAAGCTGACGCAAAACTAAATGATGAAGCGCTAATCCACGATGGCTTGCTATTACTAGGATTAATCCGGGAAGAGCAGTTAAGTGAAGAAATTTGCCGCTTGTTACGCTCCCCTTTTCTGCTTGCTGAACAAACGGATTGGCAAGCCAGGTTTCAACTGGAGCGCCATTTGCGCAGACAGCTCGCTGATCGCTGCCAACTCAGCGAATTGCAGTTTATCGCAGGACGAGAAGACAAAGACTATTACTGGCCTGAATTCACTGCGGCGCTTACACGATTGCGTGAATACATGAGAAGAGAGCATTCCCGGCTATCACCATTGCGTTGGTCGCAATTGTTTACGCAGCTGCTGGCAGAATTGGGCTGGCCTGGTTCTCAGCCATCAAACCATCAGAAGCGCGTGATCGAACAGTGGCAGGAAGTATTGCAGCAGTTTGCTGAACTTACTCCAATTATCGGCGCCGTTGACATAAACAAAGCGCTGACAAGTCTGCGTAGTCTGGTGTCGAAAGCCGAAGCATCACAAAGATTTACGCCAGCAGTGAACTTGTCACTGTATAGCCTGGAGGAAGCTGCCGGACTTGAGTTCGATTACTTATGGCTTTTAAATATGAATGATCAGGTCTGGCCACCTTCGATCGCTCCATCACCATTTCTTCCCTACAATTTGCAGCGCGACAACCGAATGCCAGCAAGTCACAGTGAAGTGCAGTATGAATTCGCAGTTGGAGTTTTCACAAACCTTTGCAATTCAGTGAGCACGGAATTGCGCAGTAGCCACCATCAAAGCGACGACGACGAGGAATTCAGGCCCAGTAGTTTTGTTGCAAATTTCGAACAATTTTTCCCTGAACCGGGCGAACAAATTGTCCTCAAGTCATTTTATGGCAAACAGCATTTCCGCCAGCAGCTCCTTATTCAAGTTGAAGACGATGTGGAGCTCCCCCTTGAGGCGTCAACAGAGAGCCTCGGAGGGCATCAGGTTCTTAGCAACCAATCCAGCTGCCCATTCCGCGCATTTGCGCTGCATCGCCTAGGTGCCGCGCCGCTGCAGCCGTTTAGCACGGGCTTGAGTAAGAAGGCGCGCGGCAGTGCCATGCATATTGCGCTTGAGCACCTGTTCAAAAATATCGACAATCAGGAAGCGCTGACTCGGCGGACTGACGCGCAGATACATAAGTTATGCGAGCAGGCAGCTGAACAGGCTGTGAGATACTTGACCCGTAATCATAAGGTACTGATGACTCCGCGGTTTCAGTCTATTGAGGTTGAGCGAACCACGAAGCTACTGCAGAAATTTCTAACAGCACAGGAAGCTGAGGCTGGGCGTTCGGACTACCGTATTCTGGAATTAGAACAGAGGCACCATTGGGTACACAATGATTTGCACTTCAACCTGGTAGTCGATCGTGTTGATGAACTACCGGATGGCAGTCTTGCTGTTATTGATTACAAGACTGGCAAATCTTCCCCCTCCAGCGGCACCTGGTTAGCTGACCGCCCGGAAGATTTACAAATTCCATTCTATTTCACTGCCATGGCAGAAATGCGGGGAGCGCCGGTAAGAGCTGTTGCCCTCGCCCATGTCAATGCTGCGCGTATCGATTACACGGGCTTGTCAGCAGATTCTGCTTTCCACGCTCGCATCAAACCTACCGAGGAAGAGAGAGGAGTAAAGAAACCCTGGTCAGACCTTACCCAGTTGTTTACAAGCCAGATTTCTCGATTTTCATCCGAATTCAAGGCCGGCCTAACCCGGGTTGATCCTGCTAACGGGAATGTAACCTGCCGCTATTGTGAATTGGCTGGGCTCTGTCGTATCGATGAGGCAGAAACAGGAAGAGTAGAAAGTTTACAACCAGATTCGATTGGGGGCGGTGATGTCTAGCGCCTTACCAGACCAGTCAGCACGGGAAACTGCGTTGGAAGTGTCGGAATCATTTATCGTGCAGGCCCCAGCAGGTTCAGGCAAGACTGAATTGCTCTCCCTGCGTTACCTGAAATTGCTTGCGATTTCCCGGCAACCAGAGGAAGTCCTCGCAATCACGTTTACCCGCAAAGCCGCCAGCGAAATGCGAGACCGCATCATCAGAGTATTAAACTGGTGTAAGGACTGCATGGACGGCATTTCTGCGCCTGTGGATGAGATAGAGCGCTTGCGTCTCGACATTGGCAGCGCCGTTTTGGCGGCGGACAGTAAACACGGCTGGCGGCTACTCGAGTCACCTGGCCGGTTTCGGGTTCAGACAATTGACAGTTTTTGCTTCTATCTTGCCAAGCAGCTTCCAATCCTGTCGCAGGTGGGAGGTAACCCCAACGTCACGGAGCACATTGAGCTCTGCTTCCGCGAAGCCATTAGCGCTACGCTTGGTAACCTTGATTCCGATACTCGGCTCGCCGATGACATTGCGACCGTCCTTGGACATCTCGACAATGATGTGGCCGCGATCGAAACCCAGCTGATCACGCTATTGAAGCAGCGCGATCAATGGAGCAACTATATTCTCGCCCTCACCAATGCCACGCAGCCGACGGAACGCTATTTGCAGTCCAGCCTCGAAGAATTAGTGGCTGAATCCCTGGTGGCAACAACAGCGTTGCTCGAGGAAGATGAAGCAGAACTAGTTGAACTCTATAATTTTGCCGCAAGCAACCTTGATAAAGAGGGACAATTTCCCCTGGAGGAATTTATCCCCCTTGATGCGCTGCCGGCAGCCAATAGTGAGTCCTTGCCGGAATGGCTTTTTCTGGTCAGTTTGCTGCTTAGCAAGCTTGATCCGAATAATCGCGCTAAAGCAAGTTGGCTCAAGCGTGCGGTTGCGAAGAATGGATTTCCACCAGCGAATCAGCCCGACAAAGAGTTTGGTGCTTTATGCAAACAGTTCAAGAACAGAAGAGATGAGCTGGTCAACAGATTTCTGTCTGATTCGGAGCTGCTAGAGGCGCTTTGCTATATTCGATTACTTCCCAACCCTGAACTCGATCGACAGCAATGGCATTTTCTGACGGCGCTTTGCCATGTACTGCATGCGCTTAACGCTGAACTCCTACTCGTATTCAGCCGGTTTCGCCTGGTGGACTATACCCAGACTGGCGCGGCAGCCAGGCTCGCTCTTGGAAGTGCAGAGGAACCAACCGACCTTGCGCTGGCGCTTGATAATGTGATCAATCATATTCTTGTTGATGAATTTCAGGACACTTCGCAGCTCCAGTTGGAACTTTTACAACAGTTGACGGCAGGCTGGGAGCCCGGTGATGGTCGCAGTCTGTTCCTCGTTGGTGATGCCATGCAGTCCTGTTACGGTTTCAGAAATGCCAATGTAGGAATTTACCTGTCGGTTAAGGAGCGGGGCATCGGTGAGCTGAGCCTAACGCCGCTCGCGCTCAGCAGTAATTTCCGCTCTCAAGAGCCCATCGTGTCCTGGGTAAATGATGTGTTCTCCGATGCATTTCCGCGACACCCCAATATATCTCGTGGCGCAGTGCCCTACAGCCGAGCCCAGGTGATCCATCCCAGGAGTGATGGCACAGGTGTCAGAGTTAGGCTGCTGCATCATGAAAGCGATCAACGCCAGGCCGCTGACCTCGCAGAAGCTCAAGTGGTCGCGGAACAAGCCAGCGCGCTGCAGCAGCAGTTTCCAAACGACAGCATCGCGATCCTCGTGAGAACACGTCCCCAGCTCCAGGCCATTGTGCCGGCATTGCGTGCAAAAGGATTGCAGTGGCGAGCCAGTGACATCGACCGACTGGCAGCTCTGCCGGTGATTGAAGACCTCTTAAGCCTCGTTCGCGTGGTGATTAACCCTGGCGATCAGCTTGGCTGGCTTTCCTTACTGCGTGCGCCCTGGTGTGGGCTCTCAAGCGGCGACCTGCTCGCGCTTGCCACTGACAAATCTGCCGCCTCTATCTGGCAAGCAGTGCAGCATTACCGAGACAATTCACGACTTTCACAACACGCGAGGGAAATTCTAGGCGCATTCAGCACCGCCATGATATTTACGATGGCGAGTCGGGGTAAACGCAGCCTCCGACAAAACATCGAAGCAAGTTGGGGATTGCTCAGAGGAATCAACTGTTGCCGCAGCGAGCTGGAGTTAGAAAGCGTTGCCCGTTTTCTCGATTTATTGGATGAGCAAGAGGTCGCTGGCGGACTCAGTAACTTCTTCGACTTCCAAGACACAGTGTACTCGTCATTTGTTCCAAGCACAGACACAAACGAGAGCAGCACTGGACTCCATCTCATGACCATGCACAAGTCCAAGGGCCTGGAATACGATCATGTATTGCTGCCGAGTTTGTCACGCCCTCCTCGTCACGACGATAAAACGCTGCTGGTTTGGCATCAGCGTCTGAACTCTGCCCAGGAATCGCACCTGTTTATGGCGGGCGTGACCGAAACTGGCTCTGAAGAGTCTTCGCTCTATCAGTTAATCAGGTACGAACACAAACACAAGCAACTGCTAGAAAGTACGCGTCTGTTATACATCGCCGTTACCCGCGCGAAGAAATCGGCTACGCTGTTTGCCAATGTGGTAAGAGATGAAGATGGCGGTCTTAAGGAGCCAGGCAGCGGCACCTTGCTTAAGCGAATATGGCCACAACTTGAGGGGCATAAGTCAGTTACCGTTTCAGCGCTGGAAAATATCGATACCATTTCAAAAACAGACGCTAGAGCAACCTCTAATGATATTCAGCCCACATTGATAACTCGCTTGAATCAAGTAATAAAATTTGAGCCGTGGGAGACAAAAGCATTAACACTTCCGGAAAAAAATGAAGAAACAATTGCTGGTAAAAGCCAGTCTGGCGCGCAGAACTCGCAGCAGCCAGCGTCAAAAAATGCAGCGTCGATTTCAGGCATTGCTGAGGGGAATGATCAGCAATCCGAATTACCGAGCATTCTTGGCACGCTGGTGCACCAGGTATTTGAGACCTACGTATCAGCGCCAGACAGGGCCTTATTCCTGCGAGATCTGAAATCGCTGGCGCCACACTGGCGTCTGGCAATACGCCATCTAGATTTGCAGCACGAGACTGAAGATGAAGCGATCGCATTTATTCATGAATCAGTGCGACGCACTCTCGAAACGCCCTCGCTAGCCTGGGTCTTTGATGATCAGCACCTCGATAGCGAGTGCGAGCTGGAACTATCGCGGTTTCAGTCAGGTCAACTGAGAAACTTTGTTATAGATCGCACCTTTATCGATCAGAATGGCATACGCTGGGTGATCGACTACAAGACCAGCACACCTTCTGCAGGTCAAACGATTGATAGCTTTGTGGCCGAGCAACGTGAGAATTACCAGAGTCAGCTGGATAGTTACCGCAGCTTGTTTAGGAGCATGGAGTCTCGCCCCATCCGTACTGGGCTATTACTTACCGCCATTCCTGAACTGGTAGAAATGGACTCTTGATTTAGTCACAGTCAGCGGGATCGACTGCAAAAATACCCGGAGCATTCCTGAGATACCCCTTGTAGTCCATGCCGTATCCATAGAGGTAATAGTCAGGTACTTCGAGTCCGACGAAGTCTGCTTTCAGGTTTGTGGTTTTGCGATCATGCTGCTTGTCTACTAGTACAGCGCTCAGTACTTCTCGTGCTCCCTGGGCCTGACAATATGCCACTACTGCTGCTAGCGTATCCCCCTCATCTAAAATATCGTCTATCACCACAACCAGCCGCCCTTCAAGAGAGATGCTTGGATAACGCTCCCAATGCAGATCAGCGCCCCGGGTCTTGTTTCGATAACGTGTTGCGTGCAAGTAATCCATCTGTAGCGGAAACTTTAAACGGACTGCTAATCTACCGGTGAGGATTAGCCCGCCATTCATAACGCAGAGCAGGATTGGATTGCGTCCATGAAGTCTGCCAGATATAACGCTAGCCATGGCGTCAATTGCCATCTCCACTTCCTGCTCAGAGTATAAGCAGGTCGCTCGCGAGCTGACGGCCTTAATGAGTTCGAGGGTCACTTGGCACCTATGAATTCTTTAGCAGTTTATTGGCAAAATTTTGCATGGCAATGCTATTAGTTCGGCTTCAGCGCTTCAGGCTCTGCTCTCAGTTGATCCAGGCCATCCAACGTGGTTGTCGGAAAGGCAAAGTCTGCGCCGTGTTCATGCACGATTTCAACAATTTTTAATAACACATCCTGCTTCACTTCATGAAACCGAATCCAGTTCGTGGTCTTGGTAAAGCAGTAAATAAAGAAATCGAGCGAGGAATTGTTATAAGCGTTGAAGTTTACGATCAGTGTCTGTTTGCTATCGATATCTTCATGAGCTGTTAACATGGCTTTCACAGAATCAATGATGCCTCCCATCTTCTCGGAATCTTGATAGCGGATACCAATGGTTTCGCGGATGCGCCGGTTAGTCATGCGGGATGGGTTCTCCAGGGCAAGTTTGGTGAATGCCGAGTTGGGAACATACAGCGGGCGCTTGTCGAAGGTTCTTACTACCGTAAGACGCCAGCCAATGGATTCAACTGTGCCCTCGATTTCACGATCTGGCGAGCGGATCCAATCACCAATTGCGAATGGCCGATCCAGATAGATCATTAGACCGCCAAAAAAATTCGACAACAAGTCCTGTGCAGCAAATCCAACCGCAATCCCCCCCACACCGCCGAAGGCCAGCAAGGCGCCGATTTCAATGCCCAGAGTGGGCAATGCCACCAGCGCGCTGGAAATTACCACTGAAAGCCGTAGCAGTTTTGCCAACGCAATCAGGGTGGTTGGATCCATCCTGGTCTGCTCACCGTCGGGGCGCTCTTGCAAATCCTTGAGGATGCGTTCTTCTGACAAGGTGATAAATCGCACCAGGAATACCATGAGCAGGACAATAAATGTAAGCTGCCTGACCAGATCCAGGTTGCTTGCACTGAACAGTTCGGTGTCGATGTACCCGTCGCTGATTTGAATCGCCCAGAGCAGCCCCATGATGAGTATGAACCAACTTACTGGGTCATGGGCGGCCTTAAACAGGGCGTCATCCCACAAGTTAACCGTCTTTTCAAATTGTCTGCCCAACACATTGATGGTGCGCATGGCGATAAAGCGGGCGATCAATGTAAGCGTGACTACCGCAAATAGTTCGACGCCCCAACCCAGCTCAGCCAAGCGCTCCAATGAAAGAAACTCAAACATTCAATCCATCCTCATTCGTCAGGAAACCAGTGCAGCAATCTGAGCGGTTGCTACTTCCCATTTCTCAGTGTTGTACAGATCGCTGATATCAGCGGCCGGGGTCGCCCGCAGCTTGCTTAGTCGATAGTTACCTTCGGAATGATGTGCGTCCATATAATCAGCAACTGCGAGTGCTGCATCCCTGTCGTTGCAGCTTAGCACCATGTCGCATCCTGCACTGAAGGCCTTCGCCGCACGATCAGCAGGACTGCCACTCTCCCGGGCGGCTTGCATGCTAAGATCGTCGCTAAAGATTACGCCTTCAAAATCCAGTTGCTGTCGCAGGATTTGTTGAAGCCACTTGCTGGAGAACCCTGCACATTCGGTATCTATCGACGGGTAGGAGACGTGGGCGGGCATGATGGCGTCCAACACATCAATGCAGCGGCTAAAGACCTGCATATCTGTTTCGAAAATTTCATCGGCATCCCGGGTATCCACTGGCAGCTCGTGATGAGAATCTGCAGCCACTGATCCGTGTCCTGGGAAGTGCTTTCCAGTAGCAATCATGCCTGCCTCATGCATGCCATTAATATATGCTCGAGCCAGGAGCGTCGCAGTTTTGACATCCGCTGCGAAGGCGCGATTTCCTATGACTTCACTGAAATCTGTATACAGGTCCAATACGGGCGCAAAGCTTAAATCAATGCCGTGATGCAAGATTTCAGCAGCCATGACCCAAGCGCAAGTTTGCGCCAATTCCAGCGCTCTCTCAGGGTCATCTTGGTAAACCGTGAATAAACTGTGCAACGGAGGTAACTGCACGAACTCATGCCGGAAGCGTTGCACCCTGCCCCCTTCCTGATCCACTGCAATCAGTAGATCTGGATTGCAATTGCGGACGTCTGCCACCAATTCACGCAGCTGTCTGGGGTCACGATAGTTCCGGGTGAACAGGATCAATCCACCAACCACCGGGCGAGCCAGCAATTCACGATCCTCTGTAGTTAATTCCGGGCCCTCGATATCCAACATCAAGGCGCCCAGGGGGCAATTGCTTTCCATGTCTGCTGTATTCTCTTGAGAGTCGCGGAATTATCACAAATAACATTTTGTCGAGCAAAATTAGTTTTGAAAGCTGTTCAATAGCTTAGCCCGCACTGTTAATTCTGTCGTTCAGCTTGTAACAATTTTCCTGTAAAAAGCGCTTTCTTTTTGACTCATATACTCCCTATAGTGAGCTATCGGCGGCCATTGATCGTGTGGATTCGAACATTGACATGATTTCATGCCGGATAAATACCTTGTGCATCGTGGACAACTGCATGCCAGGGCGGTGGAAAAGGAAGGAGCGCACTATCGCAGTAGATCACTAATAAAGCAGACACTGGAGACAAGGTCATGAACACTCTCATGCCTGAAGTATCCGCCTGGTACCAGGAGTTAGCCAGCGGTAATTTGTTTGAAGTCGTAGCTATAGATGAGGCCAGCGGCACCATCGAATACCAGTTAGTTGATGGCGAGGTCGGTGAATACGACGGTGCCAGCTGGCAGATGCTCTATCTGGCCCCCGCCGAAGCGCCTGAGGATTGGCGTAGTCCTTACGCTCTCAGCACGGAGGACCAGGCCTACTCTGACCAAACAATGGTACCGGAAGACTTCTCCGGGCCGCTCACAGAGCTGGAACCGGAATTAATGGATCTTGGTGACGATTTTCAGATTCTCTGAGGATAATCCAACCCATAATCTTGCGCTAACAAGCTTATACCACCCCAAGATACCCATGAACTGGGCGCTCCAGCTTCGCCACTGTCATTCCTAAAGTTTGATTGAGATCGTCAGATAACTGTATATAATTACAGTTGTATTCTTTTGAGGCCTTTATCATGCACAAGCTCACAGGACGCCAGGAACAGATCCTCGGCTACATCAAAGATTATCTGCAGGAGACCGGGTTTCCTCCCACACGTTCTGAAATCGCCCAGGAAATGGGATTCAAATCTCCCAATGCAGCAGAAGAACACCTCAGGGCTTTAGCACGTAAGGGCGCAATCGAAATGCTGCCCGGTACCTCAAGGGGCATTCGTCTGCCAATCAATGAACAGCTTGGACTACCCATCGTTGGGCAGGTTGCTGCCGGTAGCCCGATATTGGCAGAAGAATCTATCGCCGATTACTGCGACATCCCGCCTGACATGTTTTCGCCCCAGGCTGATTACCTGCTCACGGTTAAAGGCACCAGTATGATCGATGTGGGTATTTTTGAGGATGATTTGCTCGCCGTTCACAAGACTGATCGCGCCAACAATGGTGACATCGTTGTCGCCAGAATTGACGATGAGGTCACCGTAAAACGTCTGGAAACCTCACGCAGCAAATACAAGGTAACACTGATCGCTGAGAACCCGGATTTCTCGCCGATTGAAGTCGACACGCGGAGCAGCGACTTCGCGATTGAGGGCATTAGCGTAGGCGTAATACGGAGGCAGATTTAAACTTATGGCGAGTCGCCAATCTACCAAGCGAATTACCAGTTGAAGAAATTGCTGATTTAGGAAACTTCGTAGCGAAAGAATGAAAAGCGTGCCTGTAGAATAGCCAGGGGGACATAGGGAGATAAACCAAGTAGCCAGAATTTGGTTGAGCCAAGGCTTGCCATGACTTGAGTTCAGCGTCCAATTATTGAATGCCTTGGCAGCACACTACAAATCGCGGTCCGCAAGCCCAGGAGAGGAAAGTTGAAAAGGTCCAAGGAAGCATGGCCGCCTTATTTCTTCTTGCTTACTTTTTTCCCTGTTTTCTTCTTGGCCTTTTTCTTCCCTTTCGCGGCAGCCTTTTTCTCAGGCTTTTCTACATCCCACTTACCGTCCCGGTAAAAAGCTTTCCAACCCGTGGCTTTCTTGTCGACTTCCGTCTGTATGTATTGTTCCTTGGTTTTACGACTAAATCGCACAAGGGTTTTATTACCCTCATCATCCTCAGTTGGCGCAGAAAAAAGGAACTCATACTTCGGGTCTATTGCATCTTTGTGGGGAAGCAATTCTTCAACCAAGGGGGCACGAGTCTCTCGATTTTTGGGGAATTTACTGGCAGCCAGAAACATGCCCGACGCGCCATCGCGCAATACGTAATGATCTTCTACCGTCTCACAAGCCAATTCCGGCATTTGCACCGGGTCCATCTTGGGTGGTGCGGCCTCACCGTTGCGAAGCAACTTACGGGTATTCTTGCAATCTGCGTTGCTACAGCCAAAGTACTTGCCAAACCTGCCAGTCTTTAGCTGCATATCGGCGCCGCATTTGTCGCATTCTATTACTGGACCGTCGTAACCGCGGATTTTAAATTCACCGTGTTCAATTTCGTAACCCTGGCAGTCAGGGTTGTTACCACATACGTGCAGTTTGCGTTTTTCATCAATTAGGTAAGCATCCATCGCCGTATTACATATCTTGCAGCGATGCTTTTGCCGAAGTTGAATGTTTTCCTGCGCTTCAGCTTCCTCAGCCGTGTCGGTTCGAATCGCCTCTTCGCCTGGCGTCAGGTTAATAGTGCTCTTGCAGCGCTCTTTGGGTGGCAAGGAATAGCCGGAGCAACCCAGAAATACGCCAGTTGAAGCTGTCCGAATCTGCATATTACGGCCACACTGAGGACACTCAATATCGGTATCCGTAGGCCTGTTCGTACGCATGCCACCCTCTTCCGCTTCTGCGTCCGCTAGCTGGCTGGCAAAACTCTCATAGAAATCATTGAGCAAAGACTTCCAGTTTTTCTTACCCGCAGCCACGTCATCGAGGGAGTCTTCCATCTTCGCTGTAAAATCGTAATTCATCAGCTCATCGAAACTTTCGATCAGCCGTTCGGAGACGATATCTCCCATCTTCAGGGCATAGAATCGCTTGTTCTCTACCCTCACATAACCTCGATCCTGGATTGTAGAGATAATAGATGCATAGGTAGAAGGACGGCCGATGTCTCGCTTCTCCAACTCCTTGACCAGACTTGCTTCAGTAAAGCGCGCGGGTGGCTTGGTAAAGTTTTGGAAAGGATCAAGTTTTTCTAGCTTAAGAGAGTCGCCGACTTCAACTTCCGGAAGTACCACGTCTTCCTCTTTGGAGGGCATTACCCGCAAGTAGCCATCGAACTGCATAATGCGGCCTTTTGTCCTGAGTTCGAACTTGTCTGCCGCAATGGTAATGCTGCTGCTAAGGTAGCGTGCAGGGAGCATTTGGCAGGCCACAAAATATTTCCAGATTAAGTCGTAAAGCCGAACAGCGTCCTGTTCCATACCCATAAGCTGGGTTGGCAGCACTTTCACATCACTGGGTCGAATTGCCTCGTGAGCTTCCTGTGCGCCTTCTTTGGAGCTGTAGAGAGTTGGCTTTTCCGGCAGATACTCCTTGCCAAAATTGCCTTCGATGTAGTCTCGGCACATCTGGATCGAATCATTACTCAGGTGTGTCGAGTCCGTTCTCATATAAGTGATATATCCAGCTTCATAGAGCCGCTGCGCCATGAGCATGGTTTTCTTCACGCCAAATCCGAGCCGCGTGCTGGCCGCCTGTTGTAAGGTGGACGTTATTAACGGCGGTTTTGCCTTGGAGGAAGTTGGGCGATCTTCTCGCTTGCTTACCGTATATTCTGCAGCCTCGAGGATCTTAAGCGCCGCATCAGTCTCGTCTTTGCTGCCTGGGCGAAAGTTTTTCCCGTCATCCCGCACAACCTGGCAGCGCAATTTATTTTTGTTGGCAGTGGCAAGGTCGGAATAGACTTCCCAAAACTCCTCGGGGATAAAAGCTCGAATTTCCTGCTCTCTCTCGACCACGAGTCTCACGGCCACTGATTGCACGCGCCCCGCGGACAGGCCTCTTGCAACTTTCGACCATAACAGGGGTGAAACCATGAAGCCCACCACTCGATCAAGAAAACGCCTGGCTTGTTGCGCCTCTACATAGCGCATGTCTAATTCGCCAGGTTCTGAAAATGCCTCGGTAATAGCGCGCTTGGTAATCTCGTTAAAGACCACGCGCTTGTAGCGATCTGGGTCTCCACCTATTGCTTCCTTCAGGTGCCAGGCAATAGCCTCTCCCTCTCTATCGAGGTCAGTCGCGAGGTAGATATTATCCGCTGATTTGGCGATCTGCTTTAACTCGGCAACAACTTTTTCCTTGCCCGGCAAAATCTGGTAATTAGCCTTCCAATCATGCTCAGGGTCAATTCCCATCCTGCTTACAAGCTGTTGTTTCGCTTTCTTTTTCTTATAGACGACCTTTTCTTCAGGCTTCATCTTCCGGGTCTTGGCTGCGGCCGCTGCACGGGCCTTGGTGTCAATCGGTTTGCCGCTGCCGCTGGTAGGTAAATCGCGGATGTGACCCACGCTGGACTTGACCACGAATTCCGGGCCTAAGTACTTGTTTATGGTCTTGGCTTTCGCCGGAGACTCAACAATTACGAGGGATTTTGTCATTTTATAAGCCTGATTAGCGCTCGATTAAGCTCTGATGGGCTGCGAGCAGCGCACATATATAAGGGCAAGATTGCATCGGGTCAAGTCTTGAGTGGAGATTTATATAAGATTCATAGGTGTAGCCGCGGATTCCAAATGGCGCGAAACCTGATCAAAATTTGAGCCAAAGAATCAGGGAGTGTTATCTGGAAAGGATGCTTAAGGTAGTAAAGTGATCGCGAAGATGCTTAGTCTAAGTGCCAGTTAGCACTTTAAAATTGGCCGCCCAAGTCCTGAGGCACTGGTCAAGCAAGCTGTAATTTCCGCACTAAAACTCTAGATTTCCACTTCGCGTAGCCAGCCAAAAACATCTTCATTATCGCCCTTCTGCATACCAACCAGGGAATCATAGAGTTGCTGCATCACAGGGCCAACAGTCTGCCCATCCCCGTTTACAATGTGCCAGTCGGTATCGAAGAAAACCCGGCCCACCGGAGACAGCACAGCAGCAGTACCGCAGGCCCCCATTTCCCGAAATGACCCAAACTCTTCCCTAAGGTCGATGGCTCGCTCAACGGTTTTCATATTGAGTTGGGTGGCTGCGATTTCCATGACAGAGCGTCGCGTGATGCTGGGCAGGATAGCGTTGGACGCTGGAGTCGTCAGAGATCCATCATCCATAGCTATTATGATGTTGGCAGAGCCTGCCTCGTCGATATAACGATGCTGCGCTGAATCGAGATACAGCGCTTCGTTGGCACCTAACTCCTGGGCTTTCAAAGTAGCCATCAGGCCACCGGCATAATTGGCGCCGGCCTTATAGCTCCCGGTGCCTTGTGGTGCCGCGCGATCGAGGTCGGACACAGCCAGACTGATGGCCGCGAGTCCTGCTTCTTTATAATACGGTCCAACCGGCGATACGAAAACCCGGAATTCGAATGATCGAGCTGGTTTGAGTCCAAGGTTTTCACCAATACCAATCAGCATGGGGCGAATATAAAGGGACGCACCTGAACCATAGGGTGGTATCCAGGCATAGTTCGCACGAACAGTTTCTTCCACCGCCTGCAGGAACAAGTCCTGCGGTACTTCCGGCATCAGCAGTCTGGCAGCGGTTCGATTCATCCGCTCACTATTGAGTTCAGGACGAAAAAGCAGAATACGACCATCTTGCGCAGTCTGGGCCTTCATGCCCTCAAAGCACTGCTGGGCGTAATGCAGAGAGGGTGCCCCCTCGTGGATAGAGATATTCTCGTCTTCAATCAGTTTTCCTGTCTGCCACTCTCCATCGGTATGGGTCGCGGTGAAGCGGAAATCTGTTTTTACATATTGAAATCCGAGTTCTGCCCAGTTAAGTGGCTTCTTGTTCACTTGTGCATCCAACTGATGATCCTGCCTAATATCTATATACCTTTATATTATTCAATATTGACTCTGGAATAGCCAGATGGCCCTTGGCCCAGATCGCTTGCTGGATTAGACTCTGCTCCGAATTTACGGGCAGGTGTCACTGCCCTGTCTGAGCCGGAGAATAGAGTGGAGAATGCTGCACTAGGGCTTGTTGATATTGGCGCAAACCTCACCCACAGTTCCTTTGAGCATGATTTCCAGACTGTAATCGCCGAGGCGCAGGCAGCAGGCTTGCAACATATCATGCTTACCGGGACTGACCTCGAGTCGAGTCAGGCGTCCTTTGATTTTTCCCAGCGTGATCCGCAGCTATTCAGCAGCACAGCGGGATTTCATCCCCATGTTGCCCAGCAGGTCACAGCCGGGGATTTGGCGGCAATAGAAAAACTCACTGTACAGGACAAAGTAGTCGCTGTGGGGGAGACCGGACTGGACTTTAATCGGAACTTTTCTGAACCAGACTCCCAATTAGCAGTATTCGAAGCACATCTGCAAATTGCCTCCAGGGTCGGCAAACCCCTCTTCCTGCATCAGAGAGAGGCCCATAAACCCTTCTACGAGAGGTTGTCGGCATACCGGGATGTACTGGTTGGTGGCGTAGTGCATTGTTTTACTGACAGCAGGTCCGCACTGCGAGACTATCTAGATTTGGATATGTACATTGGCATCACCGGGTGGGTCTGTGATGAGAGGCGAGGCAAAGACTTGCAGGATATTGTTTCCTACATTCCCCTGGATAAATTGCTGGTTGAAACGGATGCACCGTACTTACTCCCACGAACCTTGAGGCCAAAACCAAAGACCAGACGCAATGAACCGAAATATTTGACTGAAGTCTTGCGGATTCTCGCCGAATGTAGAAGTGAGGATGTGAATAAGCTAGCGGCCGCCACAGCAATCAATGCCAGGCGCCTGTTTGCTTTGCCACGTCCTTCGGTGGCTGCATAACGTGCACCATATCACTCTATGGAGCTTTCAAATTATTCACTTTTCGAACAAATTTGTTATATTTTCTAGCGGCCTGACCTTAGTGGGACTAATAGCGAATTGAACAAGCGCGCATTTCTTGAAGGGTTCTTCACCGCCAGCACAGTCGCATTCGGGGGCCACTTCATGTGGCGGCGCCTGAATGGTGAGGGATCTCTATTGTTGAGCGATGCCGAAAGTCCGGTATTGCCCCAGACTGGTGAGGCAGCCCCCAAGGGTTTCGCGTTTACACCAGTTGAGATAAAGAGCTTGCTGCCCCAGCAAGGCATCCCTGCTCCCGCGCCGGTTGCCGACCTGCGGATGCCTGTTTTGGCATCAGAGAATCTGGCAGAGAATGTGAGTCATAGCGGTAACAGTAGGCTTGAGATTTCCTCTCTGTCCGATGATCAAGTGGATGCTTACCTGCGCAAAATTCGTAATTTCGATGCGGTTTTTGCCAGCGATATCTATCTCGATCAGCGCTATGAATCGGTGTTGGTGAAAACTACTAAACACCTTGCCCAGGTTGAATCCTATATAGGCCACGGCCACTTCAATTTAATGAGCTTCGATGAGATGCTGCGGGCAGGCCGGAATTATCCAGCCATCGGGGCTTTTGAAGCAGATGAACTGAATTTTCTGGAAGAGATTTTCTTCGCCAATCCCAATCGCTATGGCTTTTTCGGCAAAAAAATCAGCCATGAGATTACCGATGCAATTCCGAAGGCCGAGGTGTCTAAAATCCCGAATTCTGGGCATTTCCTGCTTAAGGGTGAGTCCCTGAATCTTTACAACAAGATCAAGGCCGACGTTGGCGATGAGGTTATTCTGACGTCAGGGGTTCGCAGCAATGTGAAACAGATGCACCTGTTCCTCGCAAAGTCGATCGAAGCCAACGGAAACCTGTCCAGGGCATCGCGTTCGCTTGCGCCACCCGGACATTCCTACCACGGGGTTGGCGATTTTGACATTGGCAAGATCGGTCTGGGCGCCCGCAACTTCACCAATGAATTTTCCCAGACTGTAGAATACGAGCGCATCGCCCGACTAGGGTATGTGGATATCCGGTATCCAACCGACAACCTGTTTGGCGTCCGGTTCGAGCCCTGGCACATCAAATTAGGCTAGCCAGCTCTTCGTAGCTAAAAGGCCAACCAATTTCTTCACCATCCGGTTCACGCTTTATTACAGGAATCCGAATTCCATATCGTTCAACCAGCATCTCATCGCTGGCGATGTCGATTTCCTCCACCGTAACATCAGCCTGCTGCCTAAGAAGCGCCAACATCTCTGCCGCGTATTCGCAAAGATGACAGCCCGCGGTGGTATAGAAAGTCAGAGTGCGCATGACCTGGCCTGGTTAACTCGCTTAAAAGTCTGCAACTTGTGGGTGCTATCGAAATACAGATCGAACATGGTTTCACACCATATGAGTTACGCATTTACGCAGCGCATATCCTGAAAACCTCGCGCCAAGTCCGCCTTTAGCAAACGTATTTGCAGATTTTGCCAAATCAGGGCAAATCTTCCCATGGCGCTCGGCAGGGATATCCAATTTAATTTCTTGTAGTTTAACTTCTTGTAATTTCATTTGCGTAACCTGTCCTTCTTCCCGGTTCATTAACACTCACTCCTGTTTTCAAACTTTGCTGCATCCTTAACTGCTATGTACCGTGGAATGAGACAGGTTGAGAAGTTCTCGCAACGCGACCGAAAACATCGAGTAGTCAGGATTATTTTCTGCCTGTAGCAGAATCAGCATATTAGTGGCGCGCGCAATGGCATCGGCATGCTTCTCATTCCAACGTGCGACCTTGGTCTTACCTGAACCTGAAAGGTTTTTTGCGTTGACCACATTGCAAGTAAGCGCACGTTGCTGCCAGGACAGGTCGTCAAGATAGGTTTCCCTGGCTAGCGCCTGCCAGTAGTTTGATACGGGAAGCTGGTTGATCATGGTGCCTAGCCAGTTGAGTTTCAGCAATTCGCCCAGCGAATAGTAGATGTCAGCGACTACCTGCAGTTTTTCACCTGTGCTTTGACTAACCTCGATCAGACTGGTGGCTGGATACAGAAAATCAGCGCTGCAGATTTCATGGGCGAGTTCAGCCCCAACCCCCTTTTCTTCCAGATTCTTTAGTTTTTGTTTGTACAATTCGGTGGACTCTGACGGGAGTTTCCTCGGCAACATTTTCTTGAACTGGAGCATTGGTTTGGCAAATAGCTCTACTTCAGATTCGAAGTTAAGGTTACCCCTGCGGTTTCTCAGCAACCAACGGGTAGTTCGCCGCACCAGCCGGACCAGTCTCGACATCATGTCTGCCTGGGTATTGGTCTCCACCCTGTAATCGAGGGCTTCTACCGCCGCCCAGGATTCATCGATGCGGCAGATATTCATCGCAATAATGGCGGCCTTGATAACTTCAGAAACTGTAGAGGCGGTTGAATCGACCATTCTGTAAATGAAGCTAGGGCCTAGCTTGTTGACTACAAGATTAGCAAGCTGCGTGGCGATTATTTTCGGCCGCAATGTATGATGTTCCATCTCTTCACCATAGCGCTTAACCAGCGTCTCGGGGAAAGCACTGTGCAGGTGGGGTAATAGATACGGATCATCGAGATAATCAGCATCCGCCAGCTCCTGTTTCAGGTACATTTTCATGTAAGAAGTAAGCACCGAAATCTCTGGACGAGTGAAGAACTTGCCCTCTGCCTCTCTCTCCTCCAACTGTTCATCATTGGGCAGAAATTCAATATCTCTATCCAGGCCTGCATGAGCCTCCAGGTAACGCAGCAGGTCAACATATTCCTGATGCCGAGAATCGGTTTGGGTGAGCGCCACACCAATTGCCTGTACCTGAGCATAATTATTTGCAAGCACAAGCTCAGAAACCATATCAGTCATAGACTCAAGCAGACGATTACGTCGGCTATAATTCAGTTTGCCAGCAGCGCTAAGGTCATTGAGAAGAATCTTGATATTAACTTCGTGGTCAGAACAATCCACGCCAGCCGAGTTATCAATGAAATCAGTCAGGGAAACACCACCATGTTTGCCAAATTCAATCCTGGCAAGCTGAGTAAAACCGAGATTGCCGCCCTCCCCAACAACGCGACATCGGAGCTCATTACCGCTGACCCTCAACACATCGTTACCTTTGTCTCCCACCTGCGCGTGGGATTCACTGCTTGCTTTAACATATGTCCCGATACCCCCGTTCCATATGAGATCAACCGGACTCTTCAGTAGCGCACTGATTAGCTGGTCCGGTGTCAGAGCGTCACTCTCAATAGCAAAGCGCTCTTTCATTTGGGGGGACACTGGGATTGACTTGACAGCTCGCGAGAAAACGCCGCCACCTTTTGAGATAAGTTCGCTGTTGTAGTCTTCCCAGTTACTGCCCGGCTTTCTAAACAAGCGCTGGCGCTCCTTGAAGCTAGAAGCTGAATCTGGACTCGGGTCAATAAAAATGTGCAAGTGATTAAATGCAGCTGTGAGGCAAATATGCCTGGACAGCAGCATGCCATTACCAAATACGTCGCCAGACATGTCACCTATGCCGACCACGCTAAAATCCTGTTTCTGTATATCGATACCGAGTTCTCGGAAATGCCGTTGCACCGACACCCATGCGCCCTTCGCGGTAATCCCCATAGCCTTATGGTCATAGCCATTACTCCCGCCAGAGGCAAAGCCATCACCTAACCAGAAACCATAGTCTTGAGCTATACCATTCGCGATATCAGAAAATGTTGCCGTGCCTTTGTCTGCTGCCACAACAAGATAGGGATCATCCTTATCTTTGCGCTTCACTTCGGGTGGCGGCACGATTTCTCCATCCACGATATCGTCAGTGATATCAAGCAAACCGCTAATAAATGTCTTATAACATTCGACGCCAAGCGCCATAAATTCGCGACGATCTGCAACCGGCGCTTTTACGACAAAGCCGCCCTTCGCACCTACCGGCACAATTACTGAGTTTTTCACCTGCTGTGCTTTTACCAGGCCGAGCACCTCAGTACGGTAGTCTTCAATCCGATCAGACCAGCGCAGACCACCTCTCGCCACTTCACCGCCACGCAGATGCACACCTTCCATCTCGCGGGCATAAACGAAAATTTCATACTTGGGGCGCGGCAAGGGAATACCGTTAATATGCTCTGGTAACAGCTTAAAAGAGAAGTAATTCTTAAGCTCACCTGAAGCCTTGTCATGTTGGAAGTAGTTGGTGCGCTGAGTGGCGTCGATCAAATTGAGATAAGCGCGCAGCGCACCGTCCTCTGAGAGATTGGTGACCTCTTCAACTTTCTTCAGAAGAATACTTTTGGTTGCCTCGAGTTTTTTGCTGTTAGCAATTTTCGATTCCGGGCTGAAAGACTGCTGAAAATACTGTAGCAGTAGCACAGCGATTTCTTTGTGCTTGATTAAAGTGTCTGCGAAAAACTCTGTACTGTAACCAAATTGAATTTGTTTCAGATAAGCGGCATAGGCACGCAGCAAAGCGATGCTGCGCCACGGCAGGTTTGCGGTGACCACCAAGGCATTAAAGCTGTCATCATCGGTATGCTTCTCCCAAATCGCTCTAAACGCTTCTTCGAAGCTTTCCTTCAGATCATCTGAAAATACCTTGCCGATATGGCGGCGAGCTAGGGAAAAATCGTGAATCCAGACACTAGCCTGGTCGTCGCGCTTTAATTCAAATCCTTTTTCACTGATGATTTGCAGACCAAGATTTTCGAGAATTGGCACCACATCAGAAAGGATCAGCTGGGATTCATAGCTGAATATTTTAAAGCTGTATTCCGCCCCCACGGTCGAGTTACAGGTATCTAGATCAAGCCCCAGCCGCTTTTGCTCTCCAAGCTGCTGAATACGGGAGATATCCTTTACCCCTTCATCCCCGCTGTAGGCTTCCTTGTATGCTGCGGAGTAAATGTCGCTGTACTCTTTATGCAATTTTTCCGCGTCTGCATCATGGTACTTAACCAGCAAGGCATCGAGAAAATCTTCATCCCAGGGTTTGATGCGTTCAATTAAGCGGGCCTCAAGATCATCGGCGTCGAACTTCACCTTTTGAATGTCATTTACCCTGACAATAAAGTGCATTCGCACCAGCATCGACTCCGATAGATGCGTCGTATATTCAATATCATCTGTACTTAGCTCTTCACAAAGAAATTCCTGAATATCTTCTCGTAGTTTTGTATTGAACTGGTCTCTTGGTACATACAGCAGACATGAGAAAAACTTGCCGTAGGAATCCTTACGGATGAACAGTCTGCTCGTTTGGGACTGCTGAATTCGAGTAATTTCAAGGGCAGTGGTAAAGAGTTGATCCTTGCTAATCATAAACAGCTCATCACGAGGGAACACATTGATAACCTGCAGCAAGTCCTTAATGCTGTGTCCGTTTGGCGCAAACCCGGATTGATCCAATACCGCATTAACTTTCTTGCGCACCAGAGGGATCTCGAGCGCTGCCCGATAATAAACGGAAGATGTATATAGCCCGACGAAGCGATGTTCTTTGACGACGTTACCCTTGTTATCGAACTCTTTTAAAAGCACGTAATCATAGTGCGCCGGCCTGTGGACTTGGGAAAGGTTGGTAGATTTTGCGAAGTTACAGATCTGTTTCTTGAGAATTAGATTAGCGGTTCCTGATGCGAGCGTCTTGAGGTTCACTCTGGTCTTGAGATCCCGCTTTAAGCGCGAGACTCCCATGAGCGAGTCTTTCTGCAACTCCATCACCACCCCTTGCTTGAGATGCTTGATGCGATACTCCTCGTAGCCCAGAAAAGTAAAATGGTTATCCACTAACCAGGCAATGAAGTCGCATGAATCCCTGAGCTCATCTTTTGATACCGGCGCAAGTTTGGGATTAGCCAGCAATGACTCTCTAATGTCACAGGCTCGGTTACACATGGGAACGAAATCCTTGACCGCAACTGCCACGTGCTTAAGTGTGTCCCTGAGCGCTGCCTCGACTGCCCTGGCCTGAGTCTCGCTGATGTGTGCACAGTTGATACAGGACAGGGCTTCGGACTGATAGCCTTCATGCTTGGTAACGGCGATGTCTTTAAGGCGCCCTTTGGACTTGCGATTCCCGGAAACCCGATCGACATAAAACACAGCGTTATTGATACTACGAATGATTACACCCGCGCGATTTAGCGACTGGCGGACGGAATCAACCAGAAACGGCATGTCATCCAGCAGGATATAGATACTGGTTCCGGTCTGGCGTTTTGCATCTTTATCCAGCTTTCGATGCACAAATTCAATCTCGGGCGTAGTTGAGCTGCGCTGCTGCATAAACTCCCAGGCATCTGCCATAGAGACAAACAGCTCATCCTCAGTGTATTTCGCAAGTTCAGTGTTCGCTGTGGAGGCAAAGTATTGCTTAGCGAAAAGCTTCAGGGTCTCGGCCTCTTTCTTGCCGTAGGCCTTATTGATCTGCTTCAGCAGCGGCAACAGCAACACATTATCTAGCGAGGGGTGGGTGCTCATAAAAAATATCCAGATTAACTCTTCACGCTACAGGTGACTTTGCCTGCTGTTAATGACAGTGTTTGATGACGAAAGTTTGGCGCCAAATGCACATCTTTTGTCTGCGCAACTCCCCATTTCTTGAGGGCTGTAGCGAGCCACACTCCGCTACAATGTTCGTCTAGACATGTGTTTCAAAACGTTTACAATCCGTGACTTCGCCTATAGCGCTCCAACCACGCGGGAACTCCAAATATGAGCCAACACGCAATAATTACAGATCTCAAAAACTGGCTATCAAAACAAATTATAGGACAAGAGCGCTTACTTGATCGTCTACTTATTGCACTCTTGGCAGATGGGCATTTACTGGTTGAGGGTGCTCCGGGGCTGGCAAAGACCAAAGCGATCAAGGATTTGTCCCGTGCCATCGAAGGTGATTTTCACCGCATACAGTTTACCCCTGACTTACTGCCCAGCGATATCACTGGTACTGAAGTCTTTCGTCCTGAAGATGGTTCGTTCCGATTCCAACAGGGGCCGATATTCCACAATCTGGTGCTGGCGGATGAAATCAATCGTGCACCCGCGAAAGTGCAGTCGGCTCTGCTAGAAGCCATGGCAGAGCACCAGGTCTCTGTGGGCCGCGAATCTTTCACTCTGCCAGACCTTTTTCTGGTAATGGCCACCCAGAACCCGATCGAGCAG
>CALKNV010000003.1 GCA_938091935.1 uncultured Pseudomonadales bacterium | reverse complement strand
CCTTTCTCACTCCCTGGGGAGCATTCGCTAGGTTGAAAGCTATCGGGCTAATCTATGCCTGGACCTACCCATCAATCCTCAGCGCTGTCAGCTTTTTTAGCTGCAGCCTTCTTGGCGGGCGCCTTCTTTTTAGCCGGTGCTTTTTTCTTGGCCGGAGCCTTCTTCTTGGCTGGCGCCTTTTTCTTGGCTGGGGCCTTCTTCTTGGCCGTTGCTTCGGCGGCCTCGGCATCTGCCGCAGGTGCTGCGACTGCAGTCGCCTCTTCGGCGGGGGCAGCTTCCTCAGCAGCAGTCGCCTCTTCGGCAGGTGCAGCTTCCTCAGCAGGCGCTTCCTCAGCGGACGCTTCCTCGGCCGCGGCCGCGGCTTCTTCGGCAACTGTTTCCGCTGATTCTTCAGCTACAGCCTCTTGAGTGACCTCAGCAGCAGTAACTTCGTCGACCTCGACAAATTCGCTGTTGCCACCAGCTGGCGCACTACGCTTGGTGCCTTCAATGCAGGCATCCGCCACAGCGCTCGCATAGAGCTGAATCGCGCGAATGGCATCGTCATTGCCTGGGATCACGTAATCCACACCCTCTGGATCACTGTTAGTGTCTACGACTCCAATCACGGGAATCTTCAGGTTGTTTGCTTCGGTAACCGCAATACGCTCGTGCTCGACGTCGATAACGAACAATGCGTCAGGCAGACCACCCATGTCCTTAATACCACCAATACTGCGCTGCAGCTTCAGCTTTGAGCGCGTCAGCATCAAGGCCTCTTTTTTAGTAAGGCGATTGAAGGTGCCGTCCTGCTCCTGGATCTCCAGATCTTTGAGCTTCTTGATGGACCCTCGAATTGTCTTGTAGTTGGTCAGCATGCCGCCCAACCAGCGATGATTTACATAGGGCATGCCGGCACGCTCAGCCTGCTCTTTCATTATTTTAGCAGCTGCGCGCTTGGTGCCGACAAAGAGAATTTTCTTCTTTTTGTCAGCTAAATCAGTAACTTGATCTAATGCGTCATTGAAGGCTGGAACAGTGTGTTCCAGATTGATGATATGGATCTTGTTGCGGGCGCCAAATATGAATGGCTCCATCTTCGGATTCCAATAGCGACACTGGTGCCCGAAATGTACTCCTGCACGGAGCATTTCTTTCATGCTTACAGTCATGTTATTACCTTAGTTTTGGGTTAGGCCTCCATACACCCCATGATTCAACCCTTTTGGACAAAAACCCAGCGGGGCACCCAGAAAACATGTGTCGGTATATGTGCGACGTTAAAGTTAATTTTAGCCTCGAAAAAGCACGAGCCTTTCAAAGCGCGGCGCTTTATACCATAAACTGGCCCCAGCTGGAAGATTTTAGCGCATTAACTGCCAATCAAAAGGCCAGAGAGTCCAAGTAATTCGCGGCTTGGGGCGCTGCTCGCCCCCTGTTAAGCCTGCCTGTCCTGCATTAGAATACCTTCCTTTCGCAAATTCCCTGCTTGGAACCTGCCCTACCCCTATGAGTATTCACATCAAAAACCCGGAAGACATTGAAAAAATGCGAGTTGCAGGACGACTTGCCGCTGAAGTGCTGGAAATGATCGGCCCCCACGTGCAACCTGGGGTCAGCACAGGCGAATTAGACCGTATTTGCCATAACTATATCGTGGATACCCAGCAGGCGATCCCGGCTCCACTCAACTACAATGGATTTCCAAAATCGATCTGCACGTCAGTTAATCACGTGATTTGTCACGGCATTCCCAGCGACGGCAAAACCCTGAAGTCTGGAGATATCATCAATATCGATATCACCGTAATCAAAGATGGCTTTCATGGCGATACCAGCAAGATGTTTTGTGTCGGCACTGTGCCCGAGCACGCCAAGCGCCTGATTCGTGTCACGCAAGAGTGCCTTTATAAAGCAATTGAACTCGTTAAGCCCGGCGCGACGCTAGGAGATATTGGCCATGTGATCCAACAGCACGGCGAGGCTCACAACTATTCGATTGTGCGTGAATACTGTGGCCATGGCATCGGGCGGATTTTCCATGAAGAGCCGCAGGTGCTGCACTATGGCCGACCCAACACCGGCACCCCCATAGTGGAAGGCATGACCTTCACGATCGAACCCATGCTTAATGCCGGGTCCCGCTTCACGAAGCTATCCAAGAAAGACGGCTGGACCGTAACCACCAAAGATCGGCGCCTGTCGGCACAGTGGGAACATACCTTGGCAGTAACCGGTGATGGCTGTGAAATTCTCACACGTCGCACCGAGGAAACTCTGTGAATTTCGACTCTCTTTCCATAAAGGAAGCGGCAATCAACGAAGCCGTCAGTCTTAGCGCTGAGCTGCTGGACCCAGTGCAACTCGGTGAACGTGCCGCCAACTGCCAATCAAGCGCTGAGTTGCTGGCAATGTTGCGTGACGCCATCGCGCACGCCGGCACTATTCTTGATGAGCGCTACAAACAAAACCTGAGCATTACGGACATTGTTCACGGCAGAGCCTCGGTAATAGACCAGGTGCTGAGGATCGCCTGGGCTAGCCAGCAGTGGCCAGACCAGTCCAGTATCGCCTTGATCGCAGTTGGCGGGTATGGCCGCGGCGAGCTGCTTCCTCACTCTGATATTGACCTGCTCATTCTCACCCGTAAGGAAAAGCACACTGCATACAAGGAAGCAATAAGCGGTTTCCTGACCCTCTGCTGGGATATCGGGCTCGAGATCGGCCAGAGCGTTCGCTCCGTTAAACAGTGCCAGCGGGAAGCTGCAAAGGACATCACCGTGGCAACCGCATTGATGGAATCCAGAACCATCACCGGCGCCCCAGACCTCCACGAAATGATGATGGACGCCACCAGTGACAAAAGAATATGGCCGATAAAAAAATTCGTGCGCGCCAAGCTGGATGAACAGATCGCTCGGCATGCCAAGTATCATGACGTGGACTACGCCCTCGAGCCGAATGTCAAAACCTCGCCTGGCGGATTGCGGGATATCCAGACTATCGCGTGGGTCACAAAACGCCACTTCGGTGCAGAGTCATTCAAGGATCTTGTAGAACTCGGATTTTTAAAACCGTCCGAGGAGGCAATGATCAACAAAGGCCAGCAGTTTCTATGGAAACTTCGTTATGGTCTACATTATCTTGAAGGACGCGCAGAAGATCGCCTGCTTTTTGATAAACAAAGAGAACTGGCCCGTTTGTTTGGCTACGAAGATGATGAAAAGTCATTGGGTGTAGAGAAACTAATGAAGCAGTATTATCGTGCTGTGGCTAATCTGCGCGCACTCAATGACGTTCTGTTACAGCATCTTGATGAAGCCATTCTGCGCACAGATGAAAGAGTGAAGATCGTACCCCTCAACAATAGATTCCAGATCAACAATGGTTATATCGAAGTTGTTGATAACGAAGTTTTCAAACGCTATCCGTTCGCGTTATTGGAAATCTTTATGCTCATGGCCCAGGACACTCGCATTGAAGGCATTCGGGCTTCTACCATTCGCTTACTAAGAGATAGCCGTCGGCTCATCGACGAGGATTTCCGCCAGGATTTGCGCAACGTCACCCTATTCATGGAATTGTTGCGTTCAACCCACAAACTGACTCTGCAACTTCGCCGTATGGCTCGCTATGGCATTCTGGACCGATACCTGCCTGAGTTTGGTCAAATATCTGGCCAGATGCAGCATGACTTGTTCCACATCTACACTGTCGATGCACACACCTTGCAGGTGGTTGAGAACATGCGCAGACTCTTTCTGCCCGAAGCAGAGGAGAAATACCCCCTCGGCGCTGAAATCGCGCGCAACTTACCGAAACCGGAACTGCTTTATATAGCGGGACTTTACCACGATATTGCCAAAGGCCGCGGCGGCGATCATTCTGAACTAGGTAAGGTCGATGCCGAAGATTTTTGTCGACGTCATCACCTTTCTGACTGGGACACAAAATTAGTCTGCTGGCTGGTAGACAAGCATCTTCTGATGTCTATGACTGCCCAGCGCAGAGACATTAGCGATCCGGACATAATTCAGGAATTTGCTGAGGCCATCGGCGACAAGGTACATTTGGACTATCTCTATGCACTGACGGTGGCTGATATCAGCGCCACCAATCCCGTCCTGTGGACTTCCTGGCGTGCTTCCCTGCTGCGCCAACTCTATTTTAACACCAAGCGCCGCTTCAGACTGGGACTTGAGAACACCGTCAATCGGGAAGATCGTATCAACGACAAGAAGGCCGTTGCACGGGAAAAACTTATGGCACTCGGACTCAAAGAACACCAGATATTGGCAGTTTGGGAGAATGCTGCCGAAGAGTATTTTGTACGCGAATCCGCCGCCAACATCGTTTGGCATACCGAGGCGATCATTGGTTTCACTGACAGTGGACCGCTGATCTCTGTGAGGGACCTCGAAGCGGGCGTTAGCTCAGAGGGTGCCACCCAGATTTTTATTTATGCAGAGGACGCTGACTTTCTGTTTGCTAACAGTACTGCAGCATTCGAAAAACTGAATCTTAATATCGTTGGCGCACGAATTTTCACTTCGAGCAAGAACTTCTGCATGGACACTTACACTGTTTTGGAAACTAACGGCAAGCCAGTTGGTGAAAAGCCCGCACGGATAACCGAAATCGACACCGTTCTTCGTGACTATCTGCTTAGCAGCAGCACTGCTATCGCTCCAGCCAAGTATCGCCGAACTCGCAAGGAGCGCTACTTTAATAATCCGATCGAAACTACTCTGGGTAATCCTGCCGGAAAAACTTACTCGACCCTCGAAGTCAATTGCCCTGATCAGCCCGGCGTGCTTGCCACCCTCGGCAAGGTCTTTGCCGAGAAAAATATCAAACTGATAGATGCACGAATCACCACGCTCGGAGAACGCGTAGAAGATTTGTTCTTTATCAAGGGCGAGGACGGAGGCGCCATTACTGATGCGGCCTTTGCGAATAGATTACAGGACGAGATCAAGAGTGCGCTGGAGCGGCGCCTCTCGGTTTAATACAGACCCTGGCGAATGCAGAAGACTATGAGCATCACACTGTACGGCATCAACAACTGCGATACCATAAAGCGCACCAAGACTTGGCTAAATGATCAAGGCATCGAATACGCTTTTCATGATTATAAGAAAGCTGGCTGCTCTGCCGAACTTGCAAACTGCTTGATTAGGCAATTCCCGCTGGATAAGCTGATTAATCGTCGCGGCACAACCTGGCGCAATCTGAGCGAGGCGGAGCGTGAGGGACTGGATGAAAAGTCCGCAGTTAGCCTCATGTCGCAGCATCCTTCACTAATCAAACGCCCTATTCTGCAGGCCCACGAGAGCTGGCTAATAGGATTCGACGAATCCACTTGGAGCGATGCTCTGACCGGGCAAGCCTAATTTCAGGTAATCAGCATGCAAAGTAATACCGCTCATAGCGGGGCCATCGGTCTTGCCACCAAAAATTCAAATCATGAAATCATCGAAGTTTATTACCCGCATCCGCATATCCAGCTGCAAGCCGAACTGCTGGAATGCCTGTTAAGCAGTACCAACATGCCTGGCGGCGCGAATGGTTTCGTAGAATTGGATGGCAATCTGCTTGTCAGTCTGAAGGACAAGCTGGTTAGTGCGGGCTTCGACGACTGGGCAGCCTTGCTCAGCGAGCCGGATCAGGGCAACTGGCTGGTCTGCATTAGTTTTACGGATGCGGCTCCCGCCAGCATCCCGGAAGCGTTCCTGAAGCTGCACCTGCTATCCCACCGTCTGGTGAAACCCCATGAAATCAATCTTGACGGCCTGTTCGGCACATTGAAGAACCTGGCATGGACTAACGCCGGCCCGATTGACCTGGCTGACCTGCCGGCCCGGCAACTAGCTGCCAGAAAGCGTGGAGAAGTTCTGGACGTCATGTCTGTGGATAAATTTCCGAAGATGACGAATTACGTCGTGCCTGGCGGTGTGCGCCTGGCCGATACAGCGCGTATTCGGCTGGGAGCTTACATTGGTGAAGGCACCACAGTGATGCATGAAGGCTTTGTTAATTTCAATGCCGGCACTTTGGGCACGGCCATGGTTGAGGGGCGTATCAGTGCCGGTGTTGTAGTCGGTAAGGACAGCGACCTGGGTGGCGGCTGCAGCACAATGGGTACGCTTTCAGGTGGCGGCACTACGATTATTTCAGTGGGTGAGAATTGCTTGATTGGCGCTAATGCGGGCATCGGATTTCCCCTGGCGGATGGCTGTACCATCGAGGCTGGACTCTATGTAACGGCCGGCAGCAAAGTTAATTTACTCGACGAAACGGGTAAGATTGTGAAAACCCTTAAGGCAATGACACTCAGCGAAACACCGGACCTATTGTTTCGCCGCAACTCACAGACAGGTGCCGTGGAAGCCACCCCGAAAAAATCCAGTATCAGCCTTAACGACGCACTACACAGTAATAATTAAGCCTGCTTATGTCTGCATCCCTCGAACTTGCAAAACAACTGATCGCCATCAGCTCAATTACGCCTGACGACAACGGTTGTCTGGAAATCATCTCAGCGCGCCTGGAAGCCCTTGGGTTTAACATTGAGCGCCTCGATGCAGGTGCTGTCAGCAATCTCTGGGCCACTATAGGCTCAGGAGATGAACTACTGGTGTTCGCGGGTCACACCGATGTTGTGCCACCTGGAGCGCTTACCGAGTGGAAGTATCCCCCTTTCGAACCGACTGAGGATGGAGACTTTCTTTACGGCCGCGGCAGCGCCGACATGAAATCAAGCCTTGCCGCCATGCTCACAGCTACGGAGCGATTCTTACCTGGGCGAGATTTGAATGCCCGCTTGGGATTCCTGATCACCAGTGACGAGGAAGGACAGGCCATTGATGGCACGCGGCACGCCATTAAGCAACTCAGCGAGCGCGGCGAACAAATAAAATATTGCGTCGTAGGAGAACCCAGCAGCAGCGAAACTCTTGGCGACACCATCAAGGTGGGACGACGCGGGTCCCTGTCCTGCAAAATGTTTGTGAAGGGCATCAAAGGGCATGTGGCCTATCCCCATCTTGCCCGCAATCCGATTCACGATGCTTTGCCGGTTCTCAGCCGAATCGTGCAGACTCACTGGGATGAAGGCAACGACGCCTTCCAGCCTACCAGCTTTCAAATCTCCAATATCCGCGCAGGCGTTGGAGCTAACAATGTGATTCCAGATCTGTTGGAAGTCGACTTTAATCTCAGGTTTTCAACGGAACTGACTTCTGCTGGCCTGATTCAGCACATAGAAGATGAACTCAAGGCGGAGGGGATCGAGTATGAGTGCCAGTGGCATGTCTCCGGCGAGCCCTTCCTGACTGAAGCGCAGGATTTAATACAGGTAGTCAGTAACAGTGTCACCGAGATAACTGGCATGCGGCCACAGGCATCAACTGGCGGCGGCACATCGGATGGCCGCTTCATCGCCCCCACTGGTGCACAGGTGGTGGAGATCGGCCCCTGCAATGCCACTATTCATAAATTCAATGAGAGGGTTCGTATTAGCGACATCGACAAACTCTCCAGCATCTACGAGCTGATCCTGCAGCAACTCCTCTAGGACAGGTACACGTCAAATCGATTCGTTGACCCCTTGAATTGCAGTGAGGGCTCTCGCGCCGCGAGTGGAGGGGATCGGCGGCCGCGTTTTACTACCACGCGTTTTTCCGCCGACTCCAAGCCGTGACTCAAAAGCTGTTCTTCGCAGTCTTCCTCGAGCAGGAGTTGCTGCAATAGCGTCATGGCCTTTTTCGCGCTTGCTTTGCGCCGCCCTGCTGGGAACATTGGGTCAAGGTAGACCGTGTCATACTGGTGTTGCTGGGCATCCCAGTGGAGAAAGTCACCCTGCTGGAGAGTCAGGCGACTCGCTATTACAGCGAAGCTGCCGCCAGCCAGCTGGGCCCGTACCAGTGCATCTTCCAGTAGCGCAAACACCAGTGGTGATCGCTCGATTGCGGTCACCTCACAGCCGCTGGCTGCCATCAGGAAAGCATCCGTACCAAGCCCGGCCGTCGCATCAAGAATGCGTTGTTTGCGCTGCGCCTTCAGTCCGAGCGCTTTGCCAAGCATCTGTTGCTTGAGTGGCTGCCGCAACCGACGTTGCATCGCTGGCGTAAGAAAATTCGAACACACGCCCATCAATGCCTTATCTTTCAGCGCATTGAGGGTAAGCTCTCCATTGGTGTAAGAGAGGCAATAGTTGCAGGACTCCTCGGTTGCAGCAGTCAGTTTAGGCAGTGCAGCCAGAAACGGTTTGCTGCGAAGCTGTTCAGGAATTTCTACGCAATCGAAGTTCCTGGCAATTGGCGATTCAGCGCTCATGAGACTGTCAACAGCACCAATCCCAGACCAAGTATTAGGCGGTAGATTATAAAGGGCAGGAATCCGATTCGCCCAATCAAGCGCAGGAAAAAGTGAATGCATAGCATGGCAACCACCGCCGCCAGTGCAACCGCTGCAAGCAGCTGCAACAGATCAATATCCCCGGCACTTTCCTCACGCAAAGAGAGGGCTTGCAAACCTCCACTGGCCAGAATAATAGGAATCGCTAACAGGAATGAAAATTTGGCGGCTGCCTCTCGCTGCAGACCACACAACAGCGCCACCGTCATAGTAATACCTGAGCGCGAGGTGCCAGGTATCAGCGCGAAACACTGCCCAACACCAATGTATAGGGCCTGCTGCCAGCTAAGCTGAGACAGCGAATTAGATCGGCTCCCGAGCCTGTCAGATAGCCACAGCAGACCAGCAAAAAACAGGGTTGCAGCGGCAATCACAGTAGCTGAGCGAAAGTTCGCTTCGATAAACTCTTGCCCGAGCAAGCCAGCAATGCCGGCTGGGAAAGAGGCTACGATCAATAGCCACGCCAGCTTGCTATCCGGGTCCAATCGTCGCGACAAAAGGCTGGCTATCCAGGCGAGCAGGAGCCGCCAAATATCGCGCCTGAAATAAAGAACAACCGCCAACAGGGTACCGACATGCACCGCCACGTCAAAAGCAAGCCCCTGATCTGGCCAACCCATAACCTCGCTGGCGAGGATAAGATGCGCAGAGGAAGAAATCGGCAAAAACTCTGTTAGCCCCTGCACAACGGCAAGAAGTGAAGCTTGTGGGAATGAGAGATCCACTAGTGTCTGCGCCTATCGATAGTCCATATGTTCTTTAACATAGTTCGGCAAAGGTAGCGCGGATCCCCGATGCTCACCAACCTTGAATTGAATCGCCGCCAATTCGCACAAAGAGTCTACGGTGGGATTATTCGCGGAACCTGCTAGCGCAGGCGCTCCCAGTGTTTCGTGCAGACCAGCAACCCTGTCCCAGGCATCGCCAACCGCACACCATTCCTTTTCCTTGAGTTCGGTGGGTCCCTGTAATACTGCGGCGGGCAGCGTTTGTAATGTGCCCACCTGCTCCTGTCCTAGAAGTTTTACACCGCAGTCCGAACTCACTTCAAATAGCCCATAGTAAAACTCACTTTCACGGGCATGTATCGCCACACGTACGTGGGCGCATGCATGCTGCAAAAATGCGTCCCAGGCCTGATGGGCAAGCGATGATATGGGAAATACAGGCGTGCTGTTCGCCTCAGACAGGCCTTGGGCTATGCCCATCCCAATACGTATACCTGTAAAAGAGCCGGGCCCTGCACTCACTGCAATGACATCGAGTTCGCGGATGCTGAGGGTGGCCTCGGACAGAAGCCTCTCTATAAGCGGCAACAGGGATTGTGCTGCTGCTTTTTGGGTCGGGCTTTGATACGAAGTCACTGTGTCTCCGTTAAGCAAGCCAACGGCACACAGTTTGGATGAGGAATCGATAACGAGGATCTTTACCATTAACTGGTTTGAGACTCTTTAAGAAAAAATCCCCCTTGAATTCTCAAGGGGGATTTTTTTAGGAGCGAAAGGTCTACCTCCGCTGGCAGTGAGGTCGTCACAGCCAGCGGGTTTATGGCTAGTCCCAGCGCGTTAAAAGCTACTTAACGCTTCTTGCGAGCAGCTTTTTTGCGCGCTGGGGCTTTCTTCTTGGCTACCTTTTTCTTGGCAGCTTTTTTCTTGGCGACTTTCTTTTTAGCCTTTTTCTTGGCGACTTTCTTCTTGGCCTTCTTAGCCACCTTCTTCTTGGCTACTTTCTTCTTGGCCTTCTTAGCTACTTTCTTCTTGGCTACTTTCTTCTTGGCTACTTTCTTCTTGGCTACTTTCTTCTTGG
>CALKNV010000002.1 GCA_938091935.1 uncultured Pseudomonadales bacterium | reverse complement strand
TGCCCCGGCGCTGGACATGGGGCTACATGATTTTCGCGACACCGATTCAGGTTCCATGCTGCGCGTCAAAGGGGCAGACGGCATGTGCCCGATCGGTCCTGGCATCGTTTCTGGCATCGACCCCAGGCAGCAAACCCTGCGCACCTTTAGAAACGGCGAGCTAGTACAGGAAGCTAATATTGGTGAGGAACTGGTCTGGGGTCCTGACTATATGATTGCTGATCTGGCGCGACACATCACCCTGATGCCGGGCGACATTGTATTAACAGGTACGCCCTGCCATTCTCGCTCACTCGACGTGGGCGACACAATTGAAGTAGAGATCAGCGGCATGGGCAGGCTCGGGTGCAAGGTAGTGGCTGGTCCCGCGCCCCGCGCCAGCGCCGGACATCAGCCCACCGATAGCGATGAAGTTCGCCGGGTAGCGCTGGGCAATGACGAGCGCGTGCCGGATCGTTTTAAAGACAATTATCGGAAAGCCTCACAGTAGGCAGAAACAGGGATAAAGCCATGAAAGTAGGAATTGTAGGCGCAGGCGCAATCGGACTCTGGCTTGCCGGTCGACTTTCCAAAAGCGGCGCAGCTGTCAGCCTGCTGGCGCGGGGAAAAACACTTGAGGCAATCCAGGACTCGGGCGTTACCGTGCATTCCGGCGAGGACAGCCTCAAAGCGCGGGTGGAGGCCAGTGACGACGCCGCAAGCTTGGGCCCACAAGATCTGCTTATATTCGCGGTAAAGGGTCAGGACCTGCCTGCTGCTGCAGAATCAGCTCGCGGACTCATTGACGGTAACTCTCTGATACTGCCAGCAATGAATGGCGTACCCTGGTGGTTTCTGGAAACAGCGCAAGGCGAATTGGCGCAGCAGGCCTTACAATCTGTCGACCCTGAGGGAAAATGCGCGCAATATTTGCCTGTGAGCCAGGTCATAGGCGGCGTGGTGCACGCGTCATGTTTTGTCGAACAACCCGGCCGCGTGCGGCATGTCATGGGCAACGGATTGATCATTGGCCCAGTCACCGAAATTGATGCGCAAAAAATTCAACAGGTACATGATGTGCTGGCCTCGGCGGGATTCGATACCACCATAGCCAACAATATTCGCTATGATATCTGGTACAAGTTATGGGGCAACATGACTATGAATCCCATTTCCGCTCTCACTGGCGCCACCTGCGATTTGATTCTGGATGACCCGGATGCAAGGGCATTCGCTTCTGCGATCATGAATGAAGCCGCTGCAATCGGATCTGCCATAGGGTGCCACATCACCCAGTCACCGGATGACCGTCACGACATCACCCGCAAGCTCGGTGCATTCAAGACCTCCATGCTGCAGGACGCCGAAGCTGGCCGCCAGTTAGAGATCAGTCCCCTGCTAGAGGCACCCCAGGAAGTCGCTCGTATGGCTGGCATCGCCACGCCTTCGCTGGATCATCTGTTAGGACTCATGCGTGTATTCAACGCAAGCAGGCAGTAGCGAATTGAGGTAAGGCGTTACCAAAGTAAACCCGGCGCACTCGTGTCGTCCTGAAAACTTTTTAGTCTTTGTATTGGGAAAGCACTCGCCTGCCGTTTGTCACCAGCAGGTTGACGTCAGAAGTTACGCCCAACAAACGCGCACCGGCATTCTCGCAATGCTTTACGAATTCCTCATCCCCGGAGAATACCCCGGAGGGCATATTCCGCGCAGCGGCCTTACTAATGCCATGCAGCACGGCCTCTTGCACGTCGGGATCTGACGGTTTGCCGAGTTTGCCCTTCGAGGCAGCAATATCAGCCGGCCCAAAAAATACCGCGTCCACGCCGGCTACTGCCATGATGGCGTCCAGATTTTCCAGTCCGCACTCAGTTTCGATTTGCGCAATAAGCCGGACACTGGCATTGGCCGTCTGCAGATAGTCTCCCCGCATCGACCAACTTGAGGCACGAGCGAGGCCTGCACCCACACCGCGTATACCTGCCCCAGGGTAGCGACTGGCCTCTACGATCGCAGTGGCTTGCACCGCTGAGTCCACCATGGGCACTAACAAATTGTGAGCACCAATATCCAGGTAACGCTTGATCAGGGAAGCATCATGGTTGGGTACGCGCACCACTGGGACAACTGGATAGGCAGCGACCGCCTGCAGCTGTGCCAGCACTGACGGCACATCATTGGGACCGTGTTCGGCGTCGATGAGTAGCCAGTCAAAACCAATAGCTGCAATCGCTTCAGCCACCAGTGGACTGGCGAAATTTATCCAGGCGCCGGTCAGACTCGCCTCACTGCTGGAAGGCAGATTCAGGGATTTGTTTGCAAAAAAATCTGACATCAGTCGAAGCCGATCGCGATGGTACCGAGTTCACCGTAGTTCGCGTAAAACGTATCGCCAGCGCGGGCAGCTACCGGGCTGGTAAAGGAGCCGCTCAGGACCAGGGCACCCGCATCCAGCTGCTCGCCATGAACCGCAATCTTGTTGGCAAGCCAGGCGACTCCCTGCGCCGGATGAGATAACACAGCAGCGGCGACGCCTGAATCCTCAATGACTTCATTACGGCTCAGGGTAGCGCTAACCCGGGACAGATCCATCGCATCCGGACGCACAGGTGTTCCTCCCAGGATCACCGCGGCATTGGCAGCATTATCTGAAATGGTATCCAGCACTTTGCGTCTTTCACCGGTTTCAGCGTCTTCAATCTCAATGCGAGCATCGATTAATTCGAGCGCAGGTATTACCCACTCCGTAGCGGAAAGTACATCTGTCAGGCTACAGTCTGGCCCTTTAAGGGGAGCCTTGAGCATGAAGGCCAGCTCGGTCTCTAATCGCGGCACGTTAAATTTGGCGCTATCTAACCTGGCGCCGGAGTGAACGATCATGCTGTCCAGGAGCTGGCCATAATCCGGCTCCGAGATTCCCGCAGCGCGCTGCATGGCGCGTGAAGTCAGGCCAATTTTCCAACCTACCAGTTTATGGCCAGCAGCAAGCTTTAGAGCCACCCAGGCCCGCTGAATGGCATAGGCATCAGCCATCTCCATTTCAGGAAACTGTTTCGAGACGTGCCCAATTTGCGTCTGGTTCTGCTCGGCGTGTTCGAGTCGCTGCGCGATTGCCTCGGCGTCGGCTTGTGAAATACCCATCTGTGAACCCACCGCTCGAGTTAAAGATTATTAAATTACCGCCCTGATCAGTTAAAATTGCATAATTTTCCCTGTTAAAGCAAGCAGATAATGTGAAGCTTGACCCAGTAGTAGCCGGCCACTAACATGAATTTTCAAGGCGAGCTCACAATCAATAATGACAATTCTCTCGCACTCGCCCGCAAGCTGATACCAAACTTTGAAAAACCTCGAATTTAAGCGTGCAATCGCTTCCCTAGGCCCGGGCCTGCTCTATGCAGCCGTCGCGGTTGGCGTGTCGCATCTGGTACAAGCCACTCGCGCTGGCGCTGATTTCGGTCTAGGCATGGTTCTCGTGGTGGTCTTCGCCTGCCTGATGAAGTATCCCGGACTGCGCTTTGGTGGCGAGTATGCCGCAGCCACAGGCAAGAACCTTGTCGTCAATTATCGCGAAAGAGGCTGGCTAGTGTTCGGGCTATTTGCAGTCAGCCAGCTATTCAGCATGGTATTCATCATTGCCGCGGTGTCCCTGTTCACTTCCGGATTACTGCAGGTCGCTCTCGGTTTTCAAACCGGCCCGGTAATGAGTGTATTTATCCTCCTGGTGCTGGTGGCGATTCTCTTAATGACCGGGCACTACAAAGTGCTGGAAAAAGTGATCAAGGGTATTGTGGTTGGTTTCACGCTACTGACCACCCTGTGCATGCTGCTGGTGATCAACCGACTAGATTTGTCACTGAGCGCATTCGCATTGCCAGCCTTTGATATACCCACTGTTCTTTTTATCGTGGCTCTGGTGGGCTTCATGCCTTCTCCTACAGATGCATCAATCTTGCAGTCGCTCTGGACCGTCGCGCGGGCCGAGGGCGAAGGACGGCGCGCCACCAAAGAGGAATCTCGCTTCGATTTTAACGTGGGTTATATCACTAGCTGCATCCTGGCAATTTTCTTCCTGTTCCTGGGCACAGCAGTCTTGTTTGAAAGCGGCGTAGAGATGCCTGCTGATAATGCTGGCTTCGCACGGCGACTATTGGAGGTTTATACATCGATCATCGGCGACTGGAGCTATTACGTCATGGCGATTACGGCTTTGTGTGTGATGTTATCCACTGCCCTTACCGTCACGGACGGGATGACCAGAATGGCACTGGCGATTGGGGGAGAATCTTTTCCAGGTCCACATTGGTATACCGACCGTTACTACAATATCGTACTGATAGTCTTGAGCCTTGCTGCCCTGCTGGTGATCCAGCTGTTGCTGCAGTCTTTTGCCAGGTTCATGGATATGACATCGGTGATCGTGTTCATCATCGGACCATTCCTGGCTTTACTGAATCACCGGGCAATCTACAGCGACGAGGTTCCGATAGACAAACAGCCGAGTCAGTTTATTCGCATCTGGAGCATCGTCAGTATCGTCAGCCTTTTTTTGCTGATGGCGGTATATGGCTACTACCGAATCTTCGCGGCGAGCTAAAACTCAGCGCCTGGCGGCATACCTCAAGGCTGATAGCGCTCGACAGTTTGTAGAATATCACCAAAGACACTCTCCCCATCCCCATCGAGCATGAAGATCCTCACCTCATCGCCAAATTTGAGAAACGGCGTCTGCGCCTGTCCTTGATTCAGAATCTCCAACATGCGCACCTCTGCCAGACAGCAAGATCCGCTGGAACGGTCCAGATTTGATACGGTACCCGAACCAATAATCGTTCCCGCAGCCAGAGGACGTGACTTGGCTGCATGCGCGATCAGCTCAGCAAAGTCGAAGGTCATGTCGACTCCAGCATTGGGGGCACCTATTAAGACACCGTTGAGCTCCACTCGCAGTGGCAAATGCAGTTTGCGTCCATCCCAAGCACTGCCCAATTCGTCAGGGGTAACGGCAAGCGGTGAAAAACTGCTGCTGGGCTTGGCATGAAAGAAGCCAAAACCCTTTGCAATTTCTTCCGGGATTAGATTTCTCAGGGAGACATCATTGACCAGCATGATGAGCTGGATATGACGAGCAGCGTCATCGGGCGATACGCCCATTGGCACATCACCGGTAACGACAGCCACTTCTGCCTCAAAGTCCATTCCCCAGGCCTCGCTCTGCATCAGGATCGGATCTTCTGGACCGATGAAAGAATCTGACCCACCCTGATACATCAGGGGATCGGTCCAGAAAGATTCCGGCATCTCGGCGCCGCGCGCCTTGCGCACTAGCTCCATGTGATTGACGTAAGCGCTACCATCTGCCCACTGGTATGCCCGAGGCAGCGGTGCGGCACAGGCACTCGGCGCAAATGAATCGCCGATATCTGCAGCACTGTTTAAACGCTCGGCGAGTGCAGAAAGTTGGGGATAGATGCGAGTCCATTCATCCAATGCCGATTGTAAGGTCGGCGCAATAGCCGTGGCATCGATATAGCGAGCGAGATCACGACTGACAACGACAAGTCGGCCATCCCTGCCTTGCTTGAGAGAAGCGAGTTTCATAAGCTTGGCGCGCTACTCGAAGCTGCCGTCATGTAACCAGGCCGCATGTTGAGGGGCTCGCCTGGTCTGGCTCCATTCCTCAATCATGGCCGGCGCTACTTCGTGCAGCTTATCCAGCATTCCTGACTTGGCCGTGTTTGCAGCCAACTCCAGCCGATGGCCATTAGGGTCAAAGAAATAGATCGACTTAAAGATGGTGTGATTAACCGGTCCCAGGACTTCGATGCCTGCGGCTTCAATTTGCGCCTTCGCAGCCAGCAGGGCTTCCAGATCTTTCACCTTAAAGGCAATGTGTTGCACCCAAATCGGTGTATTCGAATCTTTTCCCATCGGCGGAGAGTTCGGTATCTCAAAGAAAGCCAGCACATTGCCGTTGCCCGCATCCATGAACACATGCATATAAGGGTCTGGTTCTCCAGTCGACGGAACCTGATCTTCGGCAATCGCTAATTGAAAATCCATGCCCAGAATATCGCGATAGAACTCCACGGTTTCCTTGGCATCGTTGCAGCGATAGGCCACGTGGTGTACGCCCTGAAGATTCATAGTGCTCTCCTAAACCGCTTCTTGGGTGTCGAGGTTACCGCGCCGGAGTTGATCCCGCTCCATGGATTCGAACAGCGCCTTAAAGTTGCCCTCACCGAAACCTTCATCTTTCTTGCGTTGAATAAATTCAAAAAACACCGGACCGATGAGCGCTTCAGAGAATATCTGCAGCAACAGTCTCGGGTCGCCCTGCTGAGTCGAACCATCCATGAGAATGCCGCGGGTCTGCAGTTCTTCAACCGGCTCGCCATGACCAGGCATGCGCTCACCCAGCATCTCGTAATAAGTAGCCGGCGGCGCCGTCATAAATGGCACACCCAGGGCCTTTAGCTCGTCCCAGGTCTTGAGCAGGTCATCCGTGGCAAAGGCAATGTGTTGAATGCCTTCGCCGTTATAGGCCAGCAAAAACTCCTCGATTTGACCGCCTTGAGTGGCTTCTTCATTGAGCGGAATACGAATCTTACCGTCTGGCGCCGACATGGCGCGGGACAATAAGCCGGTGTATTCACCCTTGATGTCAAAGAATCGCACCTCTCGAAAATTGAAGATGCGCTCATAAAAATCTGTCCAATAGTTCATCCGTCCGCGGTAAACATTGTGGGTCAGATGGTCGATGACATTCAGCCCACATCCCCTGGGGTGACGGTCGACGCCTTCCAGGTAATTGAAGTCGATGTCATAGATGGAATTGTCATCACCGTAGCGATCAATAAGATAGATGGGCGCACCACCGATCCCCTTGATGGCAGGCAGTCGCAGTTCCATGGGTCCGGTGGGTATATCCATGGGTTGCGCACCAAGTTCAAGAGCTCGGGTGTAGGCCTGTTGGGAATCCTGCACCCTGAATGCCATACCGCAGGCCGATGGACCATGCTCATCGGCAAAGAACTTGGCGTAGCTGTCAGGCTCGTAGTTGATGATGAAGTTGATGTCGGCCTGACGAAACAGGGCA
>CALKNV010000001.1 GCA_938091935.1 uncultured Pseudomonadales bacterium | reverse complement strand
CCGCAGTATCTCAAACAGCTCAATGTCCAAGATGATCCTTTTGAACTATTGGAACAAAACTCTACTCGAAGCTATGTTGCTCAAAGCGGACTTATTGGGCGAGATGGCATCGATAATTCTGAAAGGGCCATCTACAGCACTGCCCAAACGACTTATGAGTTAGCCGAAGGAGAAAACCAGCTCAACGTTGACCTGGTCAGCCGCACAGAATCCGGCATTGAAATTATTAAAAGACTTAGCTTTGAAAGAGGAAGCTATCTCATCGACGTAAGCTTCATCGTTTCCAATACCTCAGAATCAGACTTCCAGGCTAATGCTTTCGGGCAAATCAAACGCGACGGTTTTGACGACCCTAGCAGTGCTGGCGGGTTCGGTCGTACCTACCTCGGTTTTGTCACCACATCAGCAGAAGACCCCTATATTAGGATAGACTTCGATGATATAGATGACGCTATGCAGACAACGGATGTAGTAGGTGGTTGGATTGGGTTTAGCCAACACTACTTTATATCCGCCTGGATTCCTCCTGTCTCCGATACAAATCGTTTCACTACCCGCAAAAATGACAGCGAGCAGTATTTCGGTGAATTCACTGGCAGCGCTTTCTCTGTGCCTCCTGGCTCAAACGGCCAGTACGACATGCAGTTTTATGCCGGTCCAAAGGAGCAGTACGAGTTAGCAGAAATAGCTCCTAATCTTGAGCTTACTATCGACTACGGGTTTCTGTTTTTTCTCGCGGCACCAATCTATTGGCTGCTCACACAAATAGATTCAGTTATCGGAAACTATGGATTCTCAATCATCGCCCTGACTTTTGTCGTCAAGGCGCTGTTTTACAAGCTCTCCGAAACGCAATATAGATCCATGGCGGGCATGAGGCGTCTCATGCCCAAAATGCAGCAGCTCAAGGAAAGCTACGGCGATGACCGCATGAAGCTGCAACAAGCAACCATGGAGCTCTATAAGAAGGAAAAGATAAATCCCTTCGGTGGTTGTCTGCCCATGCTGGTACAGATGCCTGTCTTTATTTCACTCTATTGGGTACTAATGGAAAGCGTGGAATTACGTCATGCGCCATTTATGCTTTGGCTACAGGATCTCTCTGTCAGGGACCCTTACTTTATCCTGCCACTACTGATGGCAGGTAGCATGTATCTGCAAACAAGTCTAAGCCCGACACCAGCAGATCCTATGCAGGCCAAAGTCATGAAATTAATGCCTGTCATGATGGGCGTTCTGTTCCTCTGGTTCCCGGCAGGGCTGGTTCTTTACTGGCTTACTAATGGAATTCTGAGTATTGCTCAGCAGTGGTACATAACGCGAAAAATTGAAGCCAGTTACGCGGCTAAATAAGCTACCTGAAGGCAGCCTGTGCACTGAAAGCTGCCTGGGCATACAACCGCCGCCTGCTCTTACCCTTTTAGCACAAGGGTTGCGGAAAAATCAGGGTCAGCAATGACACACTTCGAATCGGACACTATTTGCGCCATAGCCACGGCCCCAGGACGCGGGGGAATCGGTATTGTCAGAATTTCTGGTCCTGACGCTGAAACTATAAGTAAAGAAATAACCTCAACGGACCTGCATCCCAGGCTGGCAACATTTGTTGAGATTAAATCTAGCAATAGTGAAGTGATTGACAATGGCATCGGCCTCTTTTTTGAGTCACCAAATTCATTTACCGGTGAAAACATTGTCGAGCTTCAGGGGCACGGAGGTATACATGTCCTACGCTCTGTATTAGCCAGAGTAATTGAATGTGGGGCCAGACTGGCTCGCCCAGGCGAATTTACGGAACGTGCGTTCTTTAATAACAAGATAGATCTTTTGCAGGCCGAAGCTATTGCCGACCTCGTGGAGGCAAGTTCGACACAGGCTGCTCGATCTGCCATGAGAACATTGAAAGGAGTTTTCTCTGCGAAAATACATCAGTTGGTCGCAGCTATTACTTCTATTAGAGTGAACGTCGAAGCAGCCATCGATTTCAGTGATGAGGACATTGATATCATGTCTGACACCGGTGTCGAGCAAGCAATGCTCGAGGCCAAGGAACGGTTGGCCGATATTTTCCAGGAGGCACAACAAGGCGTGCTTCTCAAAGAGGGACTCAATATTGTCATTGCCGGCGCACCTAACGCCGGAAAATCCAGTCTGTTAAATGCCCTTGCCGGCATTGATGCTGCAATTGTTACTGATATCCCGGGCACAACCCGAGATGTTCTGCGACAGGAAATCAGCCTGGCCGGATTACCCATGCATATTTACGACACTGCCGGTATGAGAGAAAGCTCTGATGTTGTAGAACAGGAAGGGGTGAGAAGAGCACGTTCTGCCCTTGGTGAGGCCGATCTCATTCTCTTGGTTACTGATGCCAGCGTGTGTCATATCACTGATATCGAAAAGATCATGCAACCAATGTTAGAGATCAACACGGATGCGGGGGACAATCCGCACACAATTTCTCCACAACTACTCAACCGCTTGTGCGTAGTTTTTAACAAGGTTGATCTGTTGCCAGATCAACACGAGCAAATTCCCTCTTCTCGCTTTCAAGATATTATCCTAAAGTTTTTCTATATTTCAGCCAAAACTGGTACCGGCCTTGAAGGCCTGAAATCTCATTTATTAGAAGTGGCAGGCTTTGAATCTACCCTTGAACAGAACTTCAGCGCCAGGGAGCGTCATCTAGCAGCCCTAAAAGAAGCGGATAATTCATTAAAATCCGCAATAAAAGGTGTTAGCAATCATTTGCAAATAGAGCTTATTGCTGAAGACCTCAGAATGGTCCAACAACACCTTGGTGCTATTACAGGAGACGTAACAAGTGATGATCTGCTCGGGGAGATCTTTTCGAGTTTCTGTGTCGGAAAATAGTGCCACGCTTCGATCGAACAGGGTGGGGTATTTCAAATGACATCTTGTTTGTAACTGGCAGTCTTGAGAGAGAAGCCTGTGGACAGAAAGCGCCAGACTCACACTAAATCGAACGACCAAAAACAACCCACATTTCGCCCAGAGGCTATCTTGACTTGATACAGTACTTACACACCATCTTACGAAGCAGTTAAGTGGCTGTTTTTATTAAGGAATAATAGCTTTTCAACAGAAAATCGGCGCACCATCTATATCAGTATTAATACTATATCTATTTACATTAATTACTTATTAACTACTTTTTTATATTAGTTTTTTAGTATTTCGAGCCAAACGCTTTATGCTGGCAATTCACTCGGTTCCCGATATACTTCACAGCCCCAGAATTCGAGGCCAGGCCAAAAGACAATGCGTTACCCCGTTGAATATGACGTGATCGTGGTCGGTGGCGGCCATGCTGGCACAGAAGCGGCATTGGCCGCTGCGCGGATGGGTGTGAATACGCTGTTGGTTACGCATAGCATTGAGACGCTCGGTCAGATGTCTTGCAATCCGGCAATTGGCGGTATCGGCAAGAGCCACCTCGTGAAAGAAATCGATGCCCTTGGCGGTGCGATGGCGCGGGCTACAGATCGCGCTGGAATTCAATTCAGGGTGCTGAATGCCAGCAAAGGGCCCGCGGTGAGGGCAACTCGTGCCCAGGCTGATCGCGTTCTCTACAAGGCCGCCATACGAGAGTTGTTAGAGTCTCAGGATAATCTCACCCTGTTTCAGTCCGCTGTTGATGATTTGCTTCTCGTTGATGGTCAGGTCTCTGGCGTCAAAACCCAGATGGACCTGGAGATACTCGGTAAAAAAGTTGTCTTAACTACCGGCACATTCCTGGGCGGTAAAATTCATATTGGACTGCGGCAGAGCAGTGGTGGCAGAGCTGGTGATCCACCCTCAATCGCTTTGGCCAAACGCCTTAGAGAAATGCCGTTTCGCGTCGAACGTTTGAAGACCGGTACACCGCCTCGAATCGATGCGCGCAGCGTTGATTTTTCTGTAATGGAAGTTCAAAAAGGTGATAGCCCGCTGCCAGTCATGTCGTTTTTGGGTAAGCAGTCGGACCACCCAAAGCAGATACCCTGCTTTATCACCAGCACCAATGAAGCTTGCCACGATATTATCCGGGGTGGATTGGATAGATCCCCCATGTATACGGGTGTCATCGAAGGCACAGGCCCTCGTTATTGCCCGTCTATCGAAGATAAGGTTATGCGATTTGCTGACAAGAATTCGCATCAGATTTTTGTTGAGCCAGAAGGGTTGAACACTAACGAGCTTTACCCCAACGGTATTTCCACCAGCTTGCCATTTGACGTCCAGGTGGAAATGGTTCGCCAGATTAAAGGGTTTGAGTCAGCGCATATCACCCGGCCAGGTTATGCAATTGAATATGATTTCTTCGATCCGCGTGACCTGAACTACTCGCTGGAAACCCGGTTTGTTGGTGGTCTGTACTTTGCTGGACAAATCAATGGCACAACCGGATACGAAGAGGCTGCAGCACAGGGGTTGTTAGCTGGCCTGAATGCCGCATTGGCTGTTCAGGGCAAAGACTCATGGTGTCCGCGCAGGGATCAGGCTTACATCGGCGTTTTGATTGATGACTTAATATCGCTTGGAACTAACGAGCCATATCGTATGTTTACTAGTCGCGCTGAGTATCGTCTCACTCTGCGGGAGGACAATGCGGATAGCAGGTTGACCTCAATTGGACGCGATCTTGGCCTGGTCGATGATGAGCGCTGGGAATTCTTTGCGCGTAAATCGGCTGCCGTGAAGGCTGAGCTGGAATATTTAGAGAAGACCATAATTCATCCAAATACCGCTGAAGCTGAGCGCTTGAACATGCTGTTGGAAAAACCAATCAGTAAAGAATACAGGCTGTCTGAATTATTAGCACGACCGCAGTTGAGCTACGCGGCGCTGTCTGCGGTTGTTAGTAAAACCCCGGAAAAGGCAGACTTAAACGACGATTGTATGTCGCAGCGGATAGAACAGCAGGCGCGCCAGCAAGCCGAGATTAAGATTAAGTACCAGGGCTACATTGAGCGACAATCAGAAGAGATCACTCGACTCAAGCGACAGGAAAAAACAGCGATCCCATTGGAGTTTGATTACACAGTCGTGCAAGGATTGTCCGCTGAGCTTACGCAAAAACTTGAAGCTGCTAGGCCTGAAAATATTGGTAGAGCGTCGCGACTGCCGGGCATGACGCCAGCCGCTATTTCACTGCTGTTGATTTATCTGAAAAAGTTTAGAAGCACGACTCGAAAAGTTGGTTAAGCAAGCGACGTAAACTTTATTTGAATGCGCTGCGTTCAACTTCCCTATCCTATGTCTCTCAGCACTCAATTATCCAATGGATTGGCGGCACTGAATCTGCAGCTTGAGGCAGAACAGCAGCAAGCGCTGATCCGTTATCTCGAACTGATTAAAAAGTGGAATCGCAGTTTTAACCTGGTGGCGAATAGCAGCGACCAGCAGTTACTGAGTAAACACTTATTAGATTGTATTGCAGTGACTTCCTATGTGAGACCAAATGCCGGCCAGAGAATACTCGATGTCGGATCTGGGGCTGGTTTTCCAGGAATTCCCTGGGCGATCCTTTACCCCAATACACACATCGTTCTGCTTGATAGCAATGGCAAGAAAACCCGCTTCCTGTTTCAGGCTAAAACCGAGCTGCAGTTGGCCAATGTGGAGGTGGAGAATTGTCGTCTGGAGCACTATCAAAGTCCTGGGCAAATTGATATTGTGACTTGCAGGGCCTTTGCTACTCTGGCTGAGACGCTGGAAAAAGCTCGCCACTTGATCACGCCCGAAACTAGGCTATTGGCGTTAAAGGGGCGCTATCCAGCGGAAGAGTTGGATTCACTGCCGTCAGACTACAGGGTGCTTTCTGTCACGGAAATACAGGTTCCCGGCATTGACGGCGATAGGCATTTGGTGGAAATACGAACCAGCGCTGAGAGTGTTCCCACAATCGATCCCACAATAGGGTAAACTGTCGTCATGAAAATCGAGATGGCGAATCATAAAGATCGGCATCAATTAATCAGGAAGTCAGATTGAGTAAAGTACTGGCCATTGCTAATCAGAAAGGTGGTGTAGGTAAAACCACTACCTCAGTAAACCTGGCGGCATCTCTGAGCGTGACGCGCAAGAAAGTCTTGCTTATTGATATGGACCCACAGGGAAATACCACCATGGGTTCAGGCGTCAACAAGAGCGAGCTAGAGCTCTCGATCTATGACTTGCTCACCGGTCAGGCTCAATTCGACGAAGTTGTAGTTCATCCTGAAGAATCTGATTATGATTTGTTGCCGGCCAACGGGGATCTGGTGGCGGCGGAAGTCGAACTGATCGCCTTGGAAAATCGTGAGCTAAGACTCAGGGAAATCGTTGAAGCGAATAGAGAGCATTACGATTTTATTGTTATCGATTGTCCGCCGGCATTGAACATGCTGACCATCAATTCCCTGGTGGCGGCAGATGGGGTAGTGATTCCCATGCAGTGCGAATACTATGCACTGGAAGGTTTGTCGGCGCTGATGGATACGATTCGAGCGATTCAGGAACGTATCAATCCAACGTTGAAGATCGAAGGAATTCTGCGGACCATGTATGACCCGCGCAATAAGCTGACCAGTGAAGTCAATGGTCAGCTGTTCAATTATTTTGGAGATGCGGTATATCGGACCGTTGTGCCGCGCAATGTGCGTCTTGCTGAAGCGCCAAGCTACGGCAAGCCGGTAATTAAATATGACCGCCAATCGCGCGGCGCCATCGCCTATCTGGCCCTGGCGGGAGAATTGCTCAGACGCGATGATGAGTCGGCCAGGGCGTTAAACTAAAACACAACTCCAGGCCGTTAGGTTGGTAACCACTCACCAACCTTCCGGGCTGCCGAGGTCGTACCTGAATCTATGAACGATAAAAAGAAACTGGGCAAAGGTCTCGATGCACTGCTTTCTACTGGCAGCACGCAGACTATGGCGAGCTTGTTTGTGGGCAAACCCAGGGAACCCGACACAACCCCGACTGCAGCTGCCCCGGACAAAGATGGTGATCTAAAAAATATCCCGGTTGACCTGATTCAACGTGGTAAGTACCAGCCGCGAACGGACATGCATGAAGAGGCTCTGGAAGAGCTTGCTGCATCGATTAAGAATCAGGGGGTCATGCAACCAATCGTAGTTCGCCCTATCTCCTCCGAAAAGTATGAAATCATCGCCGGTGAGCGCCGCTGGCGCGCCACACAAATGGCTGGGCTCGATACCATTCCTGCTATCGTAAAGCCGGTCGGCGATGAAGCCGCCATTGCCATGTCGCTGATAGAAAATATCCAGCGAGAAAACCTCAACCCCATCGAGGAAGCCATGGCGCTGAAACGTCTGCAGGACGAGTTTGAGCTGACCCAGCAGGAAGTCGCGGATGCCGTGGGTAAATCCCGTGTCACTGTAACCAACCTGATCAGGTTGATTGGCCTGCATATTGATGTGCGGCGCATGCTCGAGCATGGCGACCTCGAAATGGGCCATGCCCGGGCCGTGCTGTCCTTGCCAGACGAGCAGCAGACGCAGGTTGCTCGCACTGTTGCGGGTAAAGGCCTGTCGGTCCGCCAGACTGAAGCGCTGGTTAGGCGTCTCATGGCAGGCAAGTCGACGCAGCCGGCCGGCAAGATTCTGGACCCGGATATCAAAAACCTGGAAGACAACCTTGCGGATAAACTAGGTGCCAAGGTGATGATTCAGCACAGCGCCAAAGGCAAAGGCAAGCTGGTGGTCAAATACAACAGCCTCGATGAACTTGACGGGATTCTTTCCCACATTAATTAGCTGCGCACAGGGCTTTACGCAGCGTTTCTTTCGAACCTTAAAGCCCATTTTAGTCGCCCTGTATCAGCCCTGTTGTTAGCCCCCGTCTTACCCCCGCACAGGTCCCTAAAACCCCTGTGTTTTAAGGCGAAAATTGATACTGGGACGTAGTTGCGATAGCCCATCAAAGTCCCTATAATGCGCGTGCTTTGAGTCTGGTGGACTCAAAAAGCACTGACTTTTTCGGAGATTAAGCGTGTTAAGCCCGCTTTCCACACCGAAATGGTAATACCCAAACTGGCGAACCTGAAAGAGAGCTGGCGTCCGGATTTTTAATCGTGACTACTATTAAGGCTCCTTCCATTTCTAGCATTATCGGCGGCCAAGTTGGCGCAGTGGTTCTGCTGGCTCTGATCGGTTTCGGTTTATCGGGCGTACAGACAGCCTTGTCTCTGGGACTTGGAGGTCTGATCTGCTTTATTGCCAACACAGTGTTTACGCTGAAAGCCTTCAAGTATCGGGGTGCTTCCGCCACTGAGCAAATAGTAAAGGAATTCGTCTCGGGAGAGGTTTACAAAATTCTCCTGAGTGGGGTCGGCTTCGCGCTGACCTTTATCTACGTAGCAGCTGCGACACCTTTGCTGGTGCTGTTGGGTTACGTAGCTGTATATCTGGTTGGCATGGTTAGTACCATGCATGTGGTGAGAACCTATAACCAGGCTGGAATTTAAGAAAGAACTAACTAATTAGTTAAGCGAGAGGAAGCAAGTCCTAACATGGCTTCAGCTGAGCACGCGGAAACCCCCCAAACCGCAACAGAATACGTTTCTCATCACCTGACCAATCTCACGTTTGGCAAGATCGATGATCATTGGGCGTTTGCACACTCCCCTGAGGAAGCTGCAGAGATGGGCTTCTGGGCAATTAATGTCGACTCCATGTTGATGTCTGTGCTTCTGGGTGTGTTGTTTGTCGGTCTATTCAAATTTGTTATCACTCGCATGACTGTTGAAGCACCGAAGGGCAAGAGCTGGCAGAACGTCATCGAAATGATTGTTGAGATGGTGCAGGACAGCATCAAAAACAGCTTCCACGCGCGCAACGAGATGATTGGCCCACTGGCCCTGACGATATTCGTCTGGATATTCATGATGAATGCGATGGACCTGGTGCCGGTGGATTGGATTCCCCTGCTGGCGCAAACGGTGATGGGCGATTCCCATGCTTACTTCCGGGCCGTGCCTACCACAGATCTCAATATCACACTTGGTTTTGCGGTGAGTGTGTTTTTCCTGATTATCTTTTACAGCATTAAGGTCAAGGGCCTGGGTGGTTTTCTGGGCGAGTTCGCCTTCCAGCCTTTTGGTAAATACGCCATCCCGCTGAACCTGCTGCTTGAGTTGCCTGGTTTTCTTGCCAAGCCAGTCTCACTGGCGCTGCGACTCTACGGAAACTTTTTCGCGGGCGAGACCATTTTCTTGGTGATTGCTCTGCTTGGATACTGGCAATTGCCCCTGCATTTTGGCTGGGCAGTTTTCCACATTTTGGTTGTGAGCCTGCAAGCCTATCTATTCATGATGCTGACAATTGTCTATCTGGATCAGGCTCATACGGACCACTAATTTTTTAAAATACGTTAAACGACTACTTTGTAAAACACGGAGACTCTAATGGAAACAGTACAGGCTTTTACTCTGCTGGCGGCTGCCATCATATTCGGTATCTGCGGAGCCGGCACAGCCGTAGCTTTCGGAAACCTGGGCGGCAAGCTTATCGAAAGCTCAGCTCGACAGCCGGAACTTGCGCCGAAGCTGCAAACCCAGTTCTTCCTGGTGGCTGCGTTCGTGGACGTGATTTCCATCATTGGTGTGGGTATCGCGTTCCTATTCATCTTCGCCAATCCTTTCATCTAAGGGAAACGACTGATCAGTCCTGTCATGACAGGACAGTTGTTCACCAAGACTGAAGGAGACGCTTCATGAATCTCAACGCCACCATAATTGGACAAAGCATCGCATTCGCGTTCTTCGTCTGGTTCTGCATGAAATTTGTTTGGCCCCCGATCGTGGCGATCTTGGAAGAGCGCGCCAATAAAATCGCTGAGGGTCTGCAAGCAGCAGATCGGGCGGAACAAGATCTTGTTCTGGCCCAGGAAAGATCTACCGAGCAGATGAAAGAGGCTAAGCAGGAAGCAGCCGCTATTATCGATTCTGCGAATAAGCGAGCGGCTCAAATAGTCGACGAAGCCAGGGAACAGGCTAGAGAAGAAGGCCAGCGCATTATTGCCGGCGCCAATGCAGAAATTGAGCAGGAGATAAATCGGGCTAAGCAACAATTGCGAGAGCAGGTCGCTGCACTAGCGGTGGCGGGGGCGGAAAAGATCCTGGAAAAATCCGTGGACCAGGCCGCCAACGAGGAAATGCTTAGCAAGCTCGCTAGCGAACTGTAACTGAGATAGCAGGAACCGGATAAGGCAATATAAATGGCCGAATTAACCACAGTGGCACGACCCTATGCCAAGGCAGCGTTTCAGGTGGCACTTAACGATAATGCCCTGGATGACTGGTCGCGCATGCTCGCGCTGGCGGCAGCCATCTCTCGGCACGACCGCGTGCGATTATTGCTGCAAGCACCAGCGCTGACTTCTGAGCAGGTGGCCGAGTCTTTTATCGATGTCTGCAACGATGAGCTAAATGACAAAGGCAAGAACTTTGTCCACCTACTGGCTGAAAACAAACGCATCATTCTGTTCGTGGAAATAGCCAGGATTTATGAAAACCTGAGAGCCCAGCAGGAAAAATCACTCGATGTGGAAGTAATTACTCCCTACGAGATCAGCAGCGCAGTGTCGGATCAACTGGCCGCTGCCCTGAAGTCTCGTCTGCAGCGGGAAGTGAAGCTGGCGACCCGCACTGACCAGAGCCTAATTGGTGGTGCTGTGGTGCGAGCAGGCGACACGGTGATAGACAGTTCTGTGCGCGGCAAACTGGCCAAGTTGACTGAATCAATTAATTCCTGAAACGTTCAGGAACAAAGGAAACAAGCATGCAACAACTGAACCCATCCGAAATCAGTGAAATTATCAAGCAGCGCATAGAGTCGCTGGATGTCACTGCCCAGGCCAAGAATGAGGGCACAATTGTTAGTGTGTCTGACGGTATTATCCGCATCAATGGTCTTGCTGATGTGATGTACGGTGAGATGATCGAATTCGAAGGCGGCATTTACGGAATGGCCCTTAACCTCGAGCGTGACTCTGTCGGCGCGGTGGTGCTGGGTGATTATCTGAGTCTGAAAGAAGGCCAGTCCTGTAAGTGTACGGGCCGCATTCTTGAAGTACCGGTAGGCCCAGAGCTGGAAGGCCGCGTAGTCGACGCGCTGGGTAAGCCCATTGACGGTAAGGGCCCCATCGAATCCAAGATGACTGACGCTGTTGAAAAAGTGGCGCCTGGTGTAATTGCACGCCAATCAGTATCTGAACCTGTGCAGACTGGACTCAAGTCTATCGACTCGATGACGCCGGTTGGGCGAGGTCAGCGCGAGCTGATCATCGGTGACCGTGAGGTGGGCAAGACCGCAGTTGCCATCGACACCATCATTAACCAGAAGGGCAAAGGCGTTAAGTGTATTTATGTGGCGGTGGGCCAGAAGGCTTCTTCTATCGCCAGTGTGGTACAGAAGCTGGAAGAGCACGGTGCGATGGAATACACCATTGTGGTTTCGGCATCCGCTTCAGATCCAGCTTCCATGCAGTTCATTGCGCCATACTCTGGTTGCACCATGGGCGAGTACTATCGCGATCGCGGACAAGACGCCTTGATCGTTTATGATGATTTGACCAAACAGGCTTGGGCTTATCGACAGATCTCTCTGTTGCTGCGGAGACCACCAGGCCGAGAAGCCTATCCGGGTGACGTTTTCTACCTACACTCGCGTCTTCTGGAGCGTGCGTCGCGAGTAAGCGCTGACTACGTAGAAAAATTTACCGATGGTGCAGTGAAAGGTAAGACAGGGTCCCTGACCGCCTTGCCCATCATTGAGACCCAGGCTGGTGACGTATCTGCTTTCGTACCAACTAACGTGATTTCAATTACTGATGGTCAGATCTTTCTGGAAACTGACCTGTTTAACTCGGGTATCCGCCCGGCGATGAACCCCGGTATCTCCGTATCTCGAGTGGGTGGTGCGGCACAGACCAAAATTATTAAGAAGCTGGGTGGCGGTATTCGTATCGCGTTGGCCCAGTATCGTGAGCTGGCTGCCTTTGCTGCCTTTGCATCCGATCTGGATGATGCGACCAGGGCGCAGCTGGAACACGGACAACGCGTGACTGAGCTCATGAAGCAGAAGCAGTACGCGCCGCTCTCGATCGCCGAGATGGCGGTGTCAATTTACGCCGCGAACGAAGGCTATTTGAAAGACATCGAGCTTAACAAGGTGCTGGATTTTGAGGCATCACTGCTGAGCTACATGAACAGCGAGCACGGCGACATGCTGGCTAACATTAATGAGACCGGCGATTGGAACGACGACATCGAAGCCAAGTTCAAGTCCGGACTCGATAAGTTTAAGCAAACCCAGACCTGGTAAGCCGGGTTTAAAAGAACAAGCGCATATTTATCGCAAGTAAAACGACAGGTAACTAAGACACATGGCCGGCGGCAAAGAGATACGCACCAAGATCTCGAGTATCAAAAATACTCAGAAGATCACCAAGGCGATGGAGATGGTCTCCGCGAGCAAGATGCGCAAGGCACAAGATACCATGCAGCTCGGTAAGCCTTATGCACACCGTATTCGCGCAGTGATTGGCCATGTTGCCAATGCCAACCCCGAATACCGACACGCTTATTTCGAGACACGAGAAGTGAAGCGAGTTGGCTACATTGTTATCTCGACTGATCGCGGTCTTTGCGGTGGATTGAATATCAATGCGTTCAAGGCAACCGTTGCTTCGATGAAGGAATACGCGGATCAAGGTGTTGAAATTGATATCGCCACGATTGGTGGACGTGCCGCAACGTTCTTCAACAACTACGGTGGCAATGTTGTTGCTTCGGTTCGGGACATGGGTGAATCACCAGAGCTTACCGACGTAATTGGATCGGTACGAGTGTTGCTCGACAAATTCGACAACGGTGAAATCGATCGACTGATGCTGGTGAGCAATGATTTTGTAAATACCATGACTCACCAACCCACTGTGCTGCAGTTACTGCCAATATTGCCGTCAGAGGAAGAAGATCTGCAGCACCATTGGGATTATATCTATGAGCCCGATGCGCAGGAGCTGCTAGACGGCTTAATGCTGCGTTATATTGAATCTCAAGTGTATCAGGCTGTAGTTGAGAATAATGCCTGTGAACAGGCCGCGCGTATGCTGGCAATGAAGAACGCCTCGGATAATGCGGGCGATCTCATTGAAGAGCTGGGTCTGGTTTACAACAAGGCACGTCAGGCGGCTATTACGCAGGAACTGTCAGAGATTGCTGGCGGTGCCGCAGCGGTATAGCGCTTACACCAAACACATAAGCTGTACGTAGTGGCAAAGTGCCATGACGCACAGATAACGAATTAAACATAAAGATTGAACTGGCTGCTTGTAAGCAGCCGCACTGAAAGAGGAAGCGAACATGAGTAGCGGTCGCATCGTACAAATCATTGGCGCGGTCATCGACGTGGAGTTTTCGCGTGAAAGCGTACCCCAGGTTTACGACGCCCTGACTGTCGACGACAGAGACATCACGCTGGAAGTTCAGCAACAGCTGGGTGACGGCGTGGTGCGCACTATTGCACTAGGTAGTACCGAAGGGCTCAGCCGCGGGCTGAGCGTTCAGGACACTGGCGCACCTGTATCTGTCCCAGTTGGTACTGAAACTCTGGGCCGTATCATGGACGTGTTGGGTCGACCCATCGACGAGCGTGGCGATATAGGTGAAAAGGAGCGCATGCCCATTCATCGCAAGGCGCCAACCTATGAGGAGCTCTCCAGCACTAACGAGTTGCTGGAAACTGGAATCAAGGTAATCGACCTGGTTTGCCCATTCGCAAAAGGCGGTAAGGTAGGACTGTTTGGCGGTGCCGGTGTCGGCAAGACCGTGAACATGATGGAATTGATTAACAACATCGCTACCGAGCACTCCGGTCTATCAGTATTTGCTGGTGTAGGTGAGCGTACTCGTGAAGGTAACGACTTTTATCACGAGATGCAGGAATCCGGTGTTATCGATCTGGAAGGCGAATCCAAAGTATCAATGGTTTATGGCCAGATGAATGAGCCTCCAGGCAACCGCCTCCGTGTTGCTCTGTCCGGATTGACCATGGCAGAAAAATTCCGCGACGAAGGTCGTGATGTACTGCTGTTCATCGACAACATCTACCGTTACACGCTCGCTGGTACGGAGGTATCTGCACTACTCGGTCGTATGCCTTCAGCGGTGGGCTACCAGCCTACTCTGGCGGAAGAAATGGGTGCCCTGCAGGAACGCATCACTTCGACCAAGACGGGCTCTATCACCTCAATCCAGGCCGTATATGTACCCGCGGATGACTTGACGGACCCGTCTCCAGCCACAACCTTTGCTCACTTGGATGCAAAGGTCGTACTGTCTCGAGAGATTGCGTCACTGGGTATCTACCCGGCTGTTGACCCGCTGGATTCCAGCTCACGTCAGCTGGACCCGCTGGTTATTGGCCAGGAGCACTATGATGTGGCGAACGGAGTACAGACCGTACTGCAGCGCTACAAGGAACTTAAAGACATTATCGCGAGTCTTGGTATGGATGAACTGTCTGATGAAGACAAGCAGACCGTTTCTCGCGCGCGTCGTATTTCACAGTTCTTGTCCCAGCCTTTCACCGTGGCAGAAATTTTCACCAACGCGCCAGGTAAGTATGTGTCGCTGAAAGACACTATTTCCGGCTTCAAGGGTATTCTGGACGGCGATTATGACCATCTGCCTGAACAGGCATTTAGCATGGTGGGCTCTATTGAAGAAGCCGTTGAGAAAGCTAAAACGCTCTAAGCTCGAATGGGTTTAAACAACGGCGCCTTTGATTAAAAGCGAGCTGATGTAGGAAATAAATTCTTGGGTTGGCATTCTTTGCTAACTAAGAGGAGTTGAAACACATGGCGATGACAATGCATTGCGACATCGTAAGCGCAGAGAAGAGCATATTTTCTGGTCGCGTTGAGATGGTAGTCGCGACCGGCACTCTCGGTGATCTTGGTGTTGCACCGGGACACGCGCCGCTGATAACCGGGCTCATTCCTGGCCCAGTCCGCCTGATCAAGGATGGTGGCGACGAAGAAGTGTTTTATGTTTCCGGCGGTTACCTCGAAGTACAAAGCGGTGTAGTGACACTGTTAGCTGATACCGCGCTGCGTGCCGATGACGTTGACGAAGCCGCTGCGGTTGAAGCAATGGAAGAGGCCGAAAGGGCTATGCAGGATTCCAGCGCCGAGCTCGATTACGGCACAGCTGCTGCCCAATTGGCGGAAGCAGCTGCGCAGCTACGTGCACTCAGACAGTTGAAAAACAGGGCGCAATAGCGAACTGACGCCAGTTTGGTTACACGGGTATAATGAAGTCTGATTACGAAAAGGTAGCGAGAGCTACCTTTTTTTTTGATAGTCTAAACCCTGATATTCTGACCTCAGAAAAATAAACCACCGAAACGAGCCAAATTATGGAAGTCGTCATTCTTGCCGCCGGCAAAGGCACCAGGATGAATTCATCATCACCCAAGGTTCTGCATGAAATTGGTGGTCGTCCGATGCTATCCCACGTCATCAGTACTGCATTGGAACTAAAGCCCAATAAGATTCATATCGTAGTTGGATTTGGGGCCGAACAGGTTTCGACAAAAATAGAAGACGAATTTCCAGATGTGCCCGTCAATTGGGTAACCCAATCTGAACAGTTGGGTACCGGACATGCACTACAGCAGGCTCTACCTGATATCAACACCGACTCCGACGACAATCCAGTACTCGTGCTGTTTGGTGACGTACCATTTATTCGCGAAGAAACCTTGTCTGCAATGTTACTTGAGTCGCAAGCGCCCCAGCTTTCTTTGTTGACCTTTGAAGCCAGTCCGCCAACCGGATTTGGGCGCATCATAAGAGATTCAGATGGTTCGGTAACTGCCATAGTAGAAGAGCGCGATGCATCTGCGGCACAGAAACTTATAGGTGAAGTAAATAGCGGCATCATGGCTATTCCAGCTCAAGCCTTACCTTCCTGGTTGCACTCACTTGGCAATAATAATGACCAAGGCGAATACTACCTGACAGACATCATTGCGCTTGCGCACTCTGAAGGGGTAAAGATCCGTGCCTTAATGGCTCAGGATGAGCTGGAGGTCATGGGCGTCAATGATAAGGTACAACTAGCACTGCTAGAGCGACACCTGCAAAAGAGTATTGCCAATGACCTGATGAAAGCCGGAGTTACCTTGCGAGATCCGGCTCGCATAGATGTCCGCGGCACTCTTCGCTGTGGCCAGGACGTGGTAGTAGACGTAAACGCTGTTTTTGAGGGGGAAGTTAGTCTTGGCGACGGCGTATCGATTGGGCCTAACTGCGTTATTAAGAACGCAAGCATCGCGGCCGGCTCGGCCATCTTGGCTGGAACCAATATCGAAGATGCTGAGATAGGACCACAAGCAAGTATTGGCCCGCTAGCGAGATTACGCCCCGGCACCCGGCTGGGTGCGAACACGAAAATAGGAAATTTTGTCGAAACCAAAAACGCCATCATGGGGGAAGGCTCTAAAGCCAACCACCTGGCCTATCTCGGCGACGTTGAGATGGGTTCGGGTTGTAACATCGGTGCTGGCACCATCGTCTGTAACTATGATGGGGCGAACAAACACAAGACAAAATTAGGCGATAATGTATTTATCGGATCCAATAGTGTATTGATTGCGCCGGTAAAGTTGGCTGATAACGCCTTCGTCGCAGCCGGATCAGCTGTCACAAGCGATGTGCCTTCTGACAGCCTCGCTGTAGCCAGGGGCAAGCAACGCGTGATAGCTGGGTGGAAACGTCCGAGCAAAGGCTAAGAACACAACAAAGCGTTACTTGCACATTTAAGCCATGAAATTACTATCAGCTTCCTCCCTTCAATGGCCTGAATCTAAAAGGAAATAATTATGGACGGACTGGCAGCGGCAGCTTTTTGTTTTTCCCTGGTTGGTGTAGTGGCGCTGGTCAGGATGGAGAAGCTTATTAAAGAGTTAAAATCCAAGGGCATTCTGGATCAAGACTATCAGGAAGAGTAATTCTACCTGGCCACTTCCCCGATCGTCTGGCGCGGTAAACCAACCGAGCTTAGTTAAAGCCTGTATCCAAGCTTGTATTCAGTTTATGTGTCAGGGGTGCGTAGGGCTTTCTGACTTTTCTCAAGCCGCTTTAGGTGCTCTTTCAACAGCGGCTTGCGATGTAATGCGACACCGGTCGCGAGCACATCAATGACGACGAGGTGCGCAATACGCGAAGACACTGGCGTGGCCGCCTGCAGGTCTTCTTCTATATTCACCGTTATGGGGATTGAGCAGGCTTTGCTCAGAGGTGTGCCTTCCGGAGCAAGCCCAATGACCGTCGCCCCAGCCTCCCGCGCTAGCCGGACACTTTCAAGCAGGGCCCGCGTCTGCCCAGATTGTGATATTGCCACGATGACGTCACCAGCCCCGAGTGAAATAGCAGACATATGCTGAATGTGAGGATCGGTATAGGCAGTGGTTGATAACTGTAGCCGGAAGAATTTGTGTTGCGCATCGGCCGCAACCGAGCCCGAAGCACCGAAGCCATAGAATTCAACCCGACGGGCATTGCTTATGGTATCGATCGCCTTCTCGAGTATTTCCGGATCCAGCTCATCCTTCACTGTGAGCAATGAACCCACTGTGGTATCGAAAACCTTGTTACGGAGGTCCTCGACCGTGTCGCTGTCGTCCACCGCAAACTGGGTGTAAACACTGCCCGAACCTACCAGCTGAGCAAGCTGAAGCTTGAAGGACTGGAAGCCGTCAAAACCCAGAGCGCGACAGAACCGAATCACCGTTGGCTCGCTAACCAGCGCCTTAGATGCCACATCGACAATACGCATCGAAATGACATCGCTGGCATTAGCCAGGACAAAATCAGCAACTTTGGCTTCCGATTTCCTCAGGCTTGACCTGTTGTCGGTGATTCGACGTATGAGATTAGGTGATTGCACGGTGCGTCTGTAAAATTGATGGCGCTAATTCTGCTTCAGAGTCATGCTACCCCAATTAGTTCTCCGGGCGCACTTTTTTCGATGGAACAAAACCCCAAGGCCTACACTGTCCGTTTCCTGGAGTCATTAACACTCCTGGGCGCCGATATATGGAACGGGCTGAGCGGTATGGAGAACCCATTTACCCGCTATGAGTTTCTGCATGAGTTGGAGCAAACCGGATGTACGTCTAAAACATCGGGATGGCAGCCTTTTCATGTTGCCGTCTATGTGGGGAGCGAAGCGAGTGTGCTCAGCGATCAGCCTGTCGCCGTGATGCCTCTCTATCTCAAGACCAATAGCTGGGGCGAGTATGTCTTCGATTGGTCCTGGTCTAATGCCTATCAGAGTCATGGCCTTGACTACTATCCAAAGCTTGTCACTGCGGCTCCTTTTACGCCAAGTCACGGTAAGCGTATTTTTGTTGCACCAGATCACGATCAGCGAGCAGTGATCGAAGTCATCATCAAAAAGGTGCAGGAAAAAGCGAAGTCTATGGGAGTCTCATCATGGCATGTACTTTTCCCTGACCTTGTTCAGCATGAGCAGCTTTCAGCATTAGGGCTGATGCCAAGAATCGCGACCCAGTTTCACTGGTTCAACAAAGGCTATGAAAGCTTCGATCACTTTCTCGAGGCCCTAAATTCACGCAAGCGCAAGTCCATTCGTAAGGAACGGCGCAATGTTCAGGAACAGGGATTCCAATTCAAGGTTACCGAAGGCGCAGATATTACAGAGTCCCAATGGGCTGATTTTTACCTGTTCTATCAGTCAACTTATCTGGTCAGGGGCATGCAGGGTTATCTCAAAAGCAGCTTTTTCAGGGCTATTGCGGAGTCCATGCCGGAACAGATTTTCATGATCAACGCAGAGTTGGAAGGCAAAACCATCGCTGCGGCCCTGTTTTTTAAAAACACTGATAAACTCTTCGGGCGCTATTGGGGCTGCCGAGCTGACTACCAGTTCCTGCATTTTGAAACCTGTTACTACCAGGGCCAGGAATATGCGATAGCCAATGGGATAAAGTCCTTTGACTCCGGCGCCCAGGGAGAGCATAAAATCCAGCGGGGGTTTGAGCCCATCGAAACCTATTCCGACCACTGGATAGCCAATGAGGGCTTTGCCCAGGCGATCGCGAATTTTCTGCAAGAAGAGCGCCCACACATCAAGTCCTATCAGGAAGAGGCCAGGCAGCTGCTTCCGTTCAAGCAAGCCGGTTAGTAGCCTTTATTTGGTCATGCGGGCCACATGGATCCCGAGGCGGCTGCTGGAGGCGCCACAAACTCGGCTCAAAAACAGTAGGACTTCAGCACCTGGCGAATTAGAATAACTGACATAAAACCAGAACCAGATGGAGAGAGAAGATGAGAATACTCACCCGCCTACTTAGCACTGCTGCTATCGTGCTACCCATATCTGCACTGGCACAGCAGGAACTGAACTATGACTACTGGCAGCATCAGCGAGAAATGATTCGTCGTGGCCAACAGGCAGTCTTTATGTGCAACGGCCTGTTCACATCGAACCGAACTCTGGAACAGGTTTATGAACGGGAGCTGGCGTTTTTCGCTGATCCCATTGGCACACCGGACGGCGGTGATTACAACGTAGACTGGGATCTAAAGGGCGTTGAAATAGGCGCGCCCGGCGAGGCGCCCATTATGCGCGCTGTTTTTCGGGAAGGAATCGGTTGCGTCATCTTGCCCCCGGACCAGACCCTGGCCGATGCCGACCGTCTGCCGGAATTGACACTTCCCTATCCGCCGGGAAATCCAGCACAAATAGCTTGGCCGGATGGTGACCTGATTGAAGACAAACCGCTACCGGCCAATCTCAGCGCCGCGTCGCTTCAGGCGGCTTCTGACTGGGCGTTTGACCGCCCAACTCCGGAACAGAGCACCATTAGCCTGCTGGTTGTTTACAAGGGCGATATTGTTCACGAGCGCTATGCAGATGGCTTTGATATGACCACGCGGACTCGAACCTGGTCTACTGCCAAGAGCGTCGCCTCTACGCTTATCGGTATGCTGGTAGATGAGGGCAGGATGGAGCTCGACGCACCGTTGGGATTCGATTGGCTTCCAGAAGCCAGCTCGCCTGAGACCGATCCCCGCAATGGCATTACCTTGCGCCACGCCCTGAATATGTCAACCGGGCTGGAGTCCATCGACAATAACCGCATGGAGTATGCGACCGGTTCCGGGATGTCTTACTGGGCGGGAGACAGTTCTGTGGAAGGCGCCCGTGCCAGAGGTTTGATTCGCGAGCCGGGCACGCGCTGGGATTATGAAAACTACGATACCTTGCTCGCCATTTATGCCATGAAGCGAGCGCTGGGTGGTGAACGCGAATACGCTGAATTTCCGCGCAAAGCACTGTTGGATAAGATAGGTATGCGCAACACCCTCGTGAGCACTGACCGCTTCGGTGACTTTGTGCTTAGTAGCCAGGTTTATACCAATGCGAGAGACCTGGCCCGTTTCGGCCTGCTATACCTACAGGGTGGTGTGTGGAATGGGGAACGATTGCTTTCCGAGGATTGGATCGATTTCGTCAGCACTCCAGCACCCGCAACCGCAGAGATTGGCAACATGTATGGTGGCCAGTTCTGGCTGGTGCCGGATGATCGCAATGACGTGCCTAAAGATGCCTACATGACCAACGGCAACCGCGGACAGTTCACGATTATTGTGCCATCTCATGATCTGGTGATTGTGCGACGTGGGCTGGATTATGGGCGGCAGGGATTCGATCGGTGGGGACTCGCCAGAGAAGTCATAAAGGCCATCAACTAGTATCTGAATGCTCCCAGAGTTTAGATTCTTGTGCGGCATAAATTCTAGTGTCGGAGCGGGCACCCGAAGCGGTGTCTCACTCCTGGACACGCCGTAAACCCGCCCCAGCCACCAATCACAGATTGGCGTCGTTCGGCTGCGCAAGAAGCTTTACCCTTATCAAGGAAGCGGACGAGTCAGGCAGTGGGCCAGATAGCCTGAGTCTGGTGGACTCGGTTGACAATCCGATTCTGATTGATCAGCACGTATAGCATTGGGCGAGAGCTGGGTTGAGAACCGGGGCGAGAGTCGCGGTTAGCCCGTGAGTTGCTAAAACCCGCGATAGAGCTCGGCGAACATATTAGTTACCCAGGGCATACCATCCGGGCCGACGCTAATATCGATGGCATCGCCATAGACGCGATCCCAATCGAAACCGTTCCAGCGGAAGATGCCTCTGGGTTCTTCGAAGCCATCCCAGCTGAATTCTGCCGGTGCAACTACCCATACTGAACCGTCAGCACCGACTCCGATATCACCGCCCTCACCGGGAAGCTGTTGCCAGAAACCATCGATAAGGGTGTAGATGCGATCACTAAAGCCAAGTACCCAGGGTTGGCCGTTAGGGCCGACGTCAATACGGCTGCCGGAACCGCCAGCGTTGATCCAATCTAATCCGTTCCAGAAGTAAATGCCTTCGAATGAAGCAACCCAAACCGACCCATCCGCGCCTATGCCGATGTCCAGGGCTTCGCCAGGCATTCTCTGCCAAAAGCCATCAACCCAACGATAGATGTGATGATCGAAGTTGACTATCCAGGGGTTTCCCTGTGGATCAACATCGATCCGAATAGCCCCCCCTTCCACAGCAAAGCCGCCCTGACTATTGAGGTTGTAGATACCAAACCCACCTGGGACGGGGTCGGTACCAATAACCCACACAGCACCATTGGCCCCGACGCCGATATCGTAGGCAAACCCAGGCAAGCGCTGCCAGATTGGTTCCAGCGCGCCTGGAGTTGGATTAAAAACAACTTGGGTAGGTGGAATCACCCCCCAGTCCGTGAGGGTGAAGATATTGTTGCCATTGTTTTCGAATTCGAGCCAGTAGGATTCATTCCCGACGAGGGCCTCTGGCACACGCAATACGCCTTCCTGATAAGTCGCGGCCAACAGGCTGCCCGAAACGTCCACGGTGCTGGAGGCAATCAACTCAAAGCGCACGGGGTCGCTGTCGGGAAGTATGCGGAATTCAGCGCGGTAGGCAATGCCGCTGGAAACTATCTCAGGCAGCGTAAGAACCCCCTGCTGAAACTCAGCAGACTGCGCCCTGGCGCCTGTGGTAGCCAGCATCAACAGGGTTATAAGACTGATTTTATTAAGACTCCACCACATCATTACCTCCAGCTTGCGCTGTATTTACGGTAACCACTATGCCGCGGCTAGTCTTAATGAATTCTGAATGGGCTGGGCGAAAACAGCAGTAACACTAAATGGCGTCACTCACGCTCGAGAGGTTGAAACCGGAGACTTTCAGGGTGGGCACGACGATGGGCGTACTTACCGAGCTGTTCTCAGAAGCGGCGACTCTTACGCTGGGGCCAACCATCTCCACGTTCTTCAGCATTTCCACCAGGGACTGATTGAAGCGGAAATTGGTGACTGGCCTGGATATGCGGCCGTTCTCGATAAGAAAGGTTCCGTCGCGGGTTAAGCCCGTGTAGGAAATTATTCGGGGGTTGAGACCCCTGATGTACCAGAATCGGGTGATGAGCACACCTCGCTCTGTGCTGGCGATCATGTCTTCAAGGCTATCATCACCCCCAGCCATGATGAAATTGCCTGGGCCAGGCAGAGGCTCTTCGCCTAACTGGTCGGCCCAGAATCTGGGTCGCGATAAATTGACGAGGCGGCCATCCTCGACCCAGTTCGTGGCAACCCGGGCCTGACCCTCGCTTGTGAATGGCGCAGCCTCAGCATCCACAAAACCGGGATCGCTACGCAAACTCACGCGATCATCAAACAACTGTTCCCCCAAGCGATTGCCGCCGCCAGACTTTGAAAAATAGGAGCGACCCTCATCTGCAAGGCGTTGGTTGAAGGTATTCATCATGCGCAGCATCAGCATACCCACCGCAGTGGGTTCCAGAATCGCAGTATATTGACCAGGATCCAGTTCGGTCTTGCGCCAGTCCCGACACTTGCTTACGGCGTCGTCAGCAACGCGCTGACTCTCAATTTGGTTCCAGTCGTTGGCCTCATCGCCTGCCCAGCCAGACTGCAGGCCGTCGCGGGTACGAGAGGTCAGGGTATACGCGACACCGGTGCTTGCATGGGCACCAAACAGACCATTAGAGGTACCAACCGCTGAAGTTCCCGCGCGCACATCCATATAAGATGCTGCGATCTGATTTGACGCTTCGGCCTGCCTGATAGCGATGGCGGCTGCCTCTGCTCTGGTCAAGGGCTCCAGCTCGCCAGTGCTTTCGTAGTAGCCACCAGTGGGACGATAGTTCTGGAGACCAAGCTCGGGCATATACTCAGGGCTTTCTGGCGCTAATCTCGCCATGGCTTCGGACTTTCTTACAGCCGCTTCAAGATCCGGGCCCTCTATACTGTTGGTATTAATCGAGGCGACCCGCTTTCCAAAAACACTGGTTATTGTGACTGCAGTTCTATCCGCGCCACCGGCACTAGTGATTCGGTTGGTTGCGACGCGGGTATAGCCTCGCCAGCCGGAATCGATATTGACCCGACAATGGTCTGCCTGTGACAGCTCAATGACCCTGTCACTAATTGCCTTGATATCGCTTTCCGATAGTCCCTTTGCTTCTGCCATGGTGCCAGGTCGCCTTCTTATGCTGTATTAATAATGTCGATATCTCTAAACAAAGAAATCGGGCAACCGTGGGAAACTGCGTTCACCTGAATAGGTTGCCCCTTGGCATCACCGAAAGAAGCGCCAAGGAAATAGGTCTGTGCACCGCCAATAACATCCAAGGAATTCCAGAATTCCGGTGTGCGCCCGACGTAGGCAACATCCCGAAGCATCTGGTATTTACGGCCATTCCGAATCTCCCAGAACACCTGTCCGCCGAACTGAATGTTGTAGCGTTGCTGGTCGATTGAATAGGAGCCACGACCCTCAACCAGGATACCGCGCTCGGTCGCTGCGATTACATCGTCTTCGCTCAGGTTTTCTTCACCAGGCAGCATGCTGACATTGGGCATACGTTGGAACGGCATGGATTCCCAGTTCTGTCCATAGGAACAGCCATGGCTGCGGTCTATGCCGGTGTGCTGTGAGATCCAGGCCGCCTGCTCCCTGGTGGTTTGATAGTCGACGAAAATACCGTCTTTGATGATAGGCCAGGCTTCAGCCGGCACACCTTCGTCATCCCAGCCGGTAGTGGCACAACCGCCAAACTCAGTACGGTTACCTTCAAACTGGAGGAATTCGGGGCCCATCTTCAGTTTGCCGATGACGTCTTCAGGTGGATAGATAAAAGAAGTGCCGGCGTAGTTCGCTTCAAACCCGAGCGCGCGATCCAACTCAGTCGGGTGGCCGATGTTCTCATGGATGGTTAACCATAGATTAGAAGGATGCAGTACCAGATCCCACTTGCCCGGCTCTACGCCAGGCGCATCAAGCTTCATGGCTGCTTCTTCAGCCCAACCCTGGGCATTGGCGGCGAGCTCAAGACCCATCACATATTCATAACCACGGCCTGCTGGTTCAACTACTGCGCTACGCGACTGGAAATCACTGCCGTCTGGAGAAATGGCTGTAATGTTTATAGAGGGGTTGATCCGCATCAAGGTCTGCCGTACCACTGACCCTTCGGTAGTGGCTAAAAGGCGTTCTTCTTTGACTGACAGGATGCTACTGGAAGAAAAGCGAATATTGTTAACGCGCAGCGCTTCTTCGTTTATCCGCAACAGCAGTGCGGCCTTGTCTTCGATGGGTATGGTGAATGGATCAATACTGTGGGGTGTCACCCAATCTGCATCAGGAAATATATCTACCGGTGCCAGCACCGTGGTGGAAGGGGCAACGTCGTTGTTGGCTCTGGCAATCGCCACCGCCTCGCGGGCGATATTGGCGACGGCATCCCGGGTAAAGATCTGAGTTGCGGCGAAACCCCAGGAGCCACCTACCAGGGCACGTACGTTGATACCGTAAGAATCTGTACTTTGCACCTGGGTGATCATTTGCTCCCGGGCGCCAACCGCTTCGAACTGCGTGCGGATAACACGGCCATCAGCATAATCTGCGCCTTCGCTGCGGGCTACATCCATGGCGAGTGCCAGCAGCTCGCTCTCGGTGGACGTCATGCTTTGCGCCGCAACCGGTCTGCGAGGCAGCACTAAACCGCTGGCAGCGGCGAGTGCGGACAGACGCATAAAATCTCTGCGAGAAAGTCCAGCTTGCAAGGGAGCGCTATTGGGTGTGAAAGGTGAGCCAGCGGTCGTTGCTGACCCGAGATGATTAACAGGTACTCTGGGGATCTTGCCCGCCATGGCTTTGCTCTTTTCGGATTTACTGTATTAAGACTAGAAGAACGGCTAAAAGAATATCCCAGAAAACCGGCGAATGTAAGCGATTAGCCAGCAATGCCCTAGAGTTGTTATTGTGATCAGCGGGCCCCCTGTGTCAGACTGAACGAGAGTTTTTTGAGCCCAGATTGTTCCTGGAAAATTATAATTAAGATGTACGCTTTCAAAACCTTCATTCTGCTCTTTGCTACAGCCCTGGCGGGATGTCAGGAAGCAGGGACGCAGGTCATTGATCAGCCAAGCCTGCCAGCTAAACCGAACATCCTGTGGCTGGTTGCCGAAGATCTCAGTCCGATCATCCCCCCGTTCGGTGACGATACTGTCGCCACCCCAAACCTCGACCGCCTCGCCGCTGAGGGGGTTCGCTATACCAGGGTCTTCTCGACCTCAGGGGTTTGTGCACCTAGCCGAGCTGCAATCGCCACCGGCATGTACCAGAATCGTATCGGCGCACAACACATGCGTACGACTAATGTCTCAGGTTTTGGAGTGGAAGGGCTGATCGCCTATGAGGCAGTACCGCCACCTTATGTAAAGATGCATAGCCAATACTTTCGGGAAGCAGGCTACTACACCAGCAACAATGCCAAGGAAGACTATCAGTTTCGGAAGGCCATAACCGCCTGGGACGAAAGCAGCAACCAGGCTCATTGGCGCGGCAGAGCGCCAGGTCAACCTTTTTTTTCCATATTTAATTTTGGCATAACTCACGAGAGCCAGGTGTGGGCGCAGGCGGAAAACCCGCTGCGCGTACCAGAAGATCTAGAGGTGCCGGTTCCGCCCTACCTGCCAGACACTGAAATCGCTCGCCAGGATATCCGGCAGGTATATTCCAATATCATCGCGATGGATGAGCAAGTTGGGCGGATTCTTGATGAGCTCGAGGCCGATGGACTGTTAGAGAGCACGGTCATTTTCTGGTACACCGATCATGGCGGTCCACTGCCCAGGCAGAAACGGCTGCTCTATGATGCCGGCCTCCAGGTGCCTATGATCATTCGGTATCCAGATGGCTGGCGAGCTGGGGAGATCGACGAGCAGCTGATCAGCTTCGTTGATTTCAAGTCAACTGCGCTTTCCCTGGCTGGCATAGAGCCGCCAGAGTACGTCGATGGCCGAGCATTTGTAGGCGAGTTTCAATCCAATGAAGAGAGACAATACATACATGCCGCCGCCGATCGCTTTGACCGCCAATACGACACTATCCGGGCAGTGCGAGACGCGCGCTTTAAATACCTGCGTAATTACAATCCGGAACAGGGCTACTATTTGCCGCTGACCTACAGAGAACAGATGCCTATCATGCAAGAGTTGCTGCGCCTGCGGGATCTGGGCCAGCTAAACGAAGCGCAGGCGCAGTGGTTTCGACCGGTTAAGCCAGAGCAGGAACTGTTTGATACGGAATCTGACCCACATGAGCTGGTAAACCTCGCCGCCGACCCGGCTTATGCGGAAAAACTCTCAGAGCTTAGTGCGGAGCTCGACAATTGGCTGTCTGGTTTTGATGATAAGGGCATGATGCCGGAACCTGATTTAATCAGGGAGATATGGCCCGGCATGGAGCAGCCGGTGACCAGCAGCCCGACTGCTACGCGGCAATATGGCAGGGTTGTGTTGGCCAGCACGACCGAGGGGGCGAACATTGGTTACCAGATTTTGGCAGCCGATGAAGAGCTCTCTAGCACCTGGTCGGTTTATACCGGCCCTGTTCCATTGGTAGCAGACCAGCGTCTAATCGCTATTGCCCATCGCATCGGCTACAAACCCAGTACCATGATCGAGCTCGAGGGCAGTACCCTGTGATTCTACAAGCCAGAAGAAGATGCCCTGACTGAGCTCGAGCGTTATTACCGCTTGGACCACACTAGAAGCTGGTTGTTGGCAGGCATACTGTTGTCTTCGAGCAACTCGAGACCGGCCGAAAGCGCCAGCTTGTTTACCCATTCGAAATCCCTTACACCGCTTAGGGGGTCCCGTTGCTTCAACCAGATGTCGAAATCTGCGTTGCTGGGGGTAGTGAACTCACCGGCGTATTTGAATGGACCATAGACACAAAGTTTGCCCCGACTATTAAGGTGATTGGTAATTTCCGCAAAAAACTGGATGACCGAATCGGCAGACATAATATGCAGACTGTTGGCTGTGAATGCGGCATCGAACTTTTCGCATTGCCATGGTCTGCTGTTCACATCCAGAGGGAATGGATGAGGCAGATTGGGCAATGCCGCGCGCTCAATCCTGAGTGCCAGTGAATCGACGTTAGCCGGTAAGTCTGAAGAGTGCCAAACCAATTTCGGGAAGATGTTGGCAAAGAACACAGCGTGCTGGCCGGTGCCGCCACCAATCTCCAGAACGGAGCCAGTATTATCGAGGTGTGATTTCAGCACTTCCAGAATGGGCAGCTTGTTGTTTTCGCTGGCCTGGCTGAACGGCAATTCCGTATCCATGGGTCTATTCGGGCACTATTGTTTGCGTTTAAACACCAGTTTGCTGTCGCTGGATTCTTCCGGGTCATAGCGATAGCCGTCGACTGCAAAGTCTTTCAGCCTGGCAGGGGACTTCAGGCGATTTTTAATAATGTGGGCTGCCATTTGTCCTCGCGCCTTCTTGGCGAAGAAGCTCAATATGCGGTATTTGCCGTTGGACCAGTCTTTGAAGACCGGAGTGATGATCTCGGCGTCTAGCCCCTGCGTCTGTATTGAATTGAAATACTCATTCGAAGCCAGGTTTATCAGCACATTCTTTTTGGAGGACTGGGATTTGAAGTCAGCATTGAGTTGGTCGGTTAGTTTTGCTCCCCAGAATTCATACAGGTTTTTCGCGCCGTTAACACCAAATTTCCTGCCCATTTCCAGACGATAAGGCTGCATCAGGTCGAGCGGGCGTAATACCCCGTATAAACCCGAAAGAATACGCAGGTGCTTCTGTGCAAAATTCAGATCAGCCGTACCGAAGTCTTCAGCCTGCAGGCCAAGATAGACATCGCCCTTGAAGGCAAAAATCGCCTGCTTAGAGTTCTTTAGATCGAATGGCGTATGCCAGTTGGCAAAGCGGTGGTGGTTTTCTTCCGCAAGCGAAGGGCTGATGTTCATCAGCTCCGACAGATCATCAGGCTCAAGCTTTCTCAAATCTTTTACTAGTGCATTGGATTCCTCGAGAAACTCTGGTTGCGAAAACCTCTTTGTCGCTGGCCGGGTTTCAAAGTCCAAAGATTTTGCGGGGGAGACCACCATTAACATAAAGCTTATTCCTGATTTTCAAATTCATGCCACCAATTAAGAGGCGTCGTTCCATCTTTAGGATCGTAGACATTGCCATAGTACCAAACCGAATCCGGGTACTTCTCACAGGCGTTATTGAGCAATTCTTCAATCCTGCCAAACCCGAGCGAGACATGAAGGCTGTAGACCAGAGCGCGCTCAGAATCAAAATCCAGCGAGCCGCCCAGCTTCTCGATCGCGGAGGTGAGATACTCTTCCAATTCGTTCAGTCTGAACTTACGAAACACGCGCACAGACAGATTACCGCTGCGGCGTTCCATCTCGTATTCTGCGGTATTGGGATTGATAATTCGCAGGATGTCACCGGCTGCCAGGCTTCTGGAGAGTAGTGGGGACTTTAGCAGGCGGACGCGATTGCTTTGCTCATCCAGCAATTCAGCCTGCAGGCTTTCGAAAACCGGCTCGCCCATGGGGTTGAGGCCAGCCATGAAAGGCAGTTCAAGTTTCTTGGCGGTGTCATCCATAACTAGACATCAAACATGTGGGATTGTTAATAAATTAGCCTGCAGTAGGCAGACCCCAGGCTCAGCATTTATGATGGGTGCCTATGATAGAGCGACTGCAGAGAATTGCTAAGGTTTTAAGTCGGATTCAGGGTTTATTACTTATCCTCGCGGGTTTTTGTGGTGCGGGCGTTGTGCTTAGCCTGGTGGAAAACCCATGGGTAGCCGATGACTCATGGCTACTTTTCTCCTTTATGGGATGTCTCTGGTTTCTTGTTCTATACAGCCTGAGCCAACTGTTTCTGCATGTGCCGCCGCCGGTGGTTACTGGCAAAAGCTGGCACCAGCGCCTGTCCCTGCGGATACGCCGCGGAGGCATGTGGGCAGTTGGCGCCGCTTTTTTGCTGCTAAGTCTGGCCTTGCTAGTGCTTAGCTACCAACTCCTTCGCGTCTCATTTATGTAAGTTTATCCCTGGGTTTGTGGCATCATATCGCGGCTTCGAGTGCGTTATGAAAAACCTGATAAGACTAATAGATACACTAAATGAAAGCCTGGGACGGTGGATCTCCTGGCTGGCTCTGGCCATGGTTTTGGTCATGGGCCTGATTGTGGTCTTGCGCTATGCCTTCCAGATCGGCTCCATCGCCCTGCAAGAGTCCGTCATGTATCTCAATGCGCTGATTTTCACTTTCGGTGCTGCCTATACTCTCAAGCAACAGGGTCATGTCAGGGTTGATGTATTTTATAACCGGCTTTCGCCAAGGGCCCGTGGACTGATCGACCTGCTGGGCACAGGCATCTTTTTGACTCTGACAGCAGGTTTCATCATTTGGGCAAGCTGGGACTATGTTGCGGTTTCCTGGCGCATTCGGGAAGGGTCCGCTGAGTCTAGCGGACTGCCTTATGTTTATTTGCTTAAAGCATCCCTGCTAGCGCTTCCCCTGCTGTTAATTATTCAGGGCATAGCAGAGGCGATGAAGTCGTTGCAGCAAATCCTTGGTACAGCAGCGGCCGATGACGCCAATAATTCTCCCGGAGCAGATTAAGTTTGGCAGAGTACTTGCCGTTAATCCTGTTCCTTGTCGTGTGTCTGTTTCTGATGGCAGGCTATCCCGTGGCGCTCACCCTGGCAGGAGTCTCACTTTTATTTGCCGGAATCGGCGAAATTGCTGGTGTGTTTGATCTCGCATTTATCTCGCTGATCCCCAACCGCATCTATGGCATTCTGGTTAATCAGAATCTGTTTGCTGTGCCATTATTTGTGTTCATGGGCTCGATGCTGGAGAAATCTCGCATCGCCGAAGACTTGCTTAAGAACATGGAAGTGGTTTTCCGGAGGCTGCCCGGAGGGCTTGGTATTTCGGTTATCCTGGTAGGCATGTTGCTGGCGGCCAGTACCGGCATAGTCGGTGCCACCGTTGTTACCATGGGCATTCTGTCCTTGCCATCAATGCTGCGAGCGGGCTACCAGCCGGCACTTGCTTGCGGCACCCTTTGCGCCACTGGAACCCTGGGGCAAATCATCCCGCCATCTATCTGCCTCGTGCTGCTCGGGGAGGTAATCTCCAATGCCTATCAGCAATCACAGCTGAATGCCGGCGTGTTCGCACCGGACTTTGTTTCTATCGGCGACCTGTTCGCCGGGGCCATTATTCCTGGTTTACTGCTGGTGATCGCCTATGGTCTTTATGTGTTTCTCGTTGCCATGGTGAAACCAGAGTTGGCGCCTGGTGCTGAAACGGGTGGAGCCGAAGAGAGCCATCTTTTGACGGCGCTTCTAAAAGGGCTGTTTCCACCGGTCATCCTGATGGTTGCAGTATTAGGTTCGATCCTGATGGGCATCGCAACTCCAACGGAGGCGGCGTCGGTTGGTGCTCTCGGCGCCATGGCGCTGGCGGCAAGCAGGCGCATGCTTAATCTGTCTGTGGTGCATGAAGTCGCCATTGAGACCACTCGTATCACTTCCATGGTCTATCTGATCCTCGTAGGCGCGACAATTTTCTCGTCTATTTTTCGTGGCTTCGGCGGTGAGGAGTTAATCGAAGAGCTGTTTGCCGTCATGCCGGGCGGAGTGGTGGGGGCAACCCTGGTAGTCATGCTGGTAATCTTTCTGCTGGGATTCATCCTGGACTTTATTGAGATCACCTTCATGGTGGTGCCGCTTGTTGGCCCGGTGCTATTGGGAATGGGGCTGGACCCAGTCTGGCTGGGTGTGATGATTGCAATCAATTTGCAGACGTCTTTTCTTACCCCGCCGTTCGGTTTCTCGCTGTTTTATTTACGCAGTGTAGCGCCAGCCGAAGTGGCAACAGGCGATATTTATCGCGGCGTAATCCCCTTCGTTATCTTGCAGCTACTGTTGCTGATCTTGCTGGCCTTTCAGCCAGGCCTGGCAACCTGGCTGCCGTCAGTGCTTAATCAATGATTCGTTTTCACTATTCAGGTTCGAAGCATGTCTGAAAACCCAGAGATTCAGGGAGAGTTGGCTTTGCAAACCCTGGCAATGCCAAAAGATACCAATGCCAATGGGGATATATTCGGCGGCTGGTTAGTGTCGCAAATGGACCTTGCTGCCGGCATCATCAGTAAGCAGGTCACCGGTGGCCGATCGGCAACGGTTGCCATTGAAAACGTCACCTTTCTCCGGCCGGTAAAGGTTGGAGCGACAGTGAGTTGCTATTGCCGGGTGGTAAAAAAAGGCCGCACCTCTGTGCATATTGCAGTGGACGTTTGGACCTGGCAGCGTGTTAATCAGAGTGACGGCATAAAGGTAGCCGACGGGCTATTCGTGTTCGTTGCAATTGATGACTCTGGTAAGCCGAGAGCACTACCAGAGATCTGATCTATATTGGTTTCTGTCGGCGTTAGTCTAGCGGCAGTTTGCGGGCTTCGATAAGTGCTTCTTCCGCGATCCTGTTGTAGTTCATGACGCCATTTCGGAAACTGCTCCAGGACTCATAGATCCGGCGTGTGGTTTCATCTGATGCAGCGAGCTCCTGCACCACTTGATCTGAAAGACGGCGTAATTCGACCAGCACATCATCGGGTAGGCGTCGCATTTCAACACCGTGGTCTTCAACCAGGGTTCTCAGGGCCTCGTTATTCTTCGCCATCAACTCATCTAACAGGTTCTGGTTCATTACTTCAGCACCAGCCAACAAGATTGCCTGCAGGTCCTCCGGCAGGGCTTCGAAGCGCTCTTTGTTGAACAGGGTTTCCAGAGTCGAGCCAGGTTCATGCCAGCCTGGATAGTAGTAGTAGTCCGCTACCGTGTGATAGCCAGCAGCTAAATCGTTATAGGGGCTCACAAACTCGGTCGCATCGAGTGCACCTGTCTGCAGTGCGGTGAAGACCTCGCTTACTTGCATGGTTACTGGCACACCGCCGGCACGTCGAAATACTTCACCACCAAGGCTTGGGATGCGCATCTTCAGTCCCTGCAAGTCGGATAGGGAGTTAATCTCCTTATTGAACCAACCGAACATTTGGGTGCCTGAGTTACCCCCACGCACAGGAATTAGATTGAAGGGGGCATAGACCTCGCGCCACAGCTCATTACCGCCACCGAAGCGCAACCAGGCGTCCTGTTCATAGCTGGTCATGCCAAAAGGTATTGATGAAAAGAAAGGAGTGCCAGGTATCTTTCCTTGCCAGTAGTATGCCCCGGTATGCCCAATCTCGGCGACGCCTTGCGAAACCGCATCGAACACTTCCAAACCGCCAACCAGCTCGTTTGCTCCATAGACCCGAATCTTCATGCGACCGTTGCTCATGGTCTCCACAATATCGGCGAAGTATTCAGGAGAAGTGCCAAGTGCCGGCAGGTTCTTTGGCCAGGAAGTAATCATCTTCCACTCGTAGACTTCCTGCTCGGCGGTTGCTACGGATGCGGCAAAGCCGTTTGCTGAGTCAGTATTCTGAGAGGCGCCGCCGTTTTCACCACCGCAGGCAACAAGCGTGAGCGAAACGAAGATGATGAAGAGAAACTTGTTCAAGTTAGTTAGCATGAGCATACTCTTGGGTTTTTAATTTAGTAGCTGCCAGGCTCAGCCCAGAACTTCAAGTTTGGCATAAGAAAGGACCAGCCACTTGCTTCCTACTGCATCGAAGTTTACCTGGACCCTGGCATTACTGCCCTGCCCTTCGTAGTTTAATACGACCCCTTCGCCGAATTTGCCGTGTGCAACACGTTGGCCAAGTGAGATCTGTGTCTCCGGAACTTCTGCGCCATGTGCAGATTTATTTCCCAGCGAGACTCCGCCTCGGCTGGGCATGTGGCCACGGTTTATGGTGGTCTTGAGGCGGACTTCCTCGACCAGCTCGGTTGGTACTTCTTTAATAAATCGAGAGGGGCGGCAAAGGTTTACATCGCCATGCATACGACGCGATTCGGCGTAGCTCATATAAAGCTTATTCTTGGCGCGGGTGATACCCACGTAACAAAGGCGCCGCTCTTCTTCCAGCCCGGCCAGGTTATCCATCGACATCTTGTGAGGAAACAAGCCCTCCTCCAGACCTGTCAGGAATACCAGCTGAAACTCCAGCCCCTTGGCTGAATGTAAAGTCATCAGCTGCACCGCATCCTCACTCTCCTCTGCCTGGGTATCGCCGGCATCCAGTGAAGCCTGATCGAGAAAGGCCGCAAGGAAGGAGCTGGCACTGACGTCAATTTCTTCTTCGTCCATTCCGGGGTCATCGAAGCTGCTGGCAGCGGTAATCAGCTCCTCAAGGTTTTCGATTCGTGCCCGCGCCTTCTCGCCCCCCTCTTTTTCATGATGCTGCACCAGACCGCTGTGTTCCACGATATAAGCTGCTTTTTCATGCAGCTCCAGCGGTTCACATGCCTTTTGCATCTCATCGATCAATTGCAGGAATGCCAGCACAGCATTCGATGCGCGTGAGCTCAGCAAGGTTTGATTCACTGCTTCGACGCATGCCTGCCACAGCGAGCAATTGTGCTCCCTGGCGACCTGGCGAATGGTGTCGATAGTCTTACCGCCGATACCGCGCGTTGGCACGTTGATTATTCGCTCTACCGCGGTGTCATCATGGCGATTCACCAGCAGGCGCAGATACGACAGCGCATTCTTGATTTCAAGCCGCTCATAGAAACGATGGCCGCCATAGATTCGATAAGGCATACCGACTCTGAGCAACGCTTCTTCCAGTTCGCGGGACTGTGCGTTCGAGCGATAGAGAATCGCTGCATCCGAGCGTCGATTGCCGCCATTGAACCAATCCTGCAAACGATCCACAATGAAGCGCGCTTCGTCTTGCTCATTGAATGCTTCATAGAGACTAATGAGTTCGCCTTCGGCACCGTCGGTCCAAAGGTTTTTACCGAGCCTGCCCTGGTTATGGGCAATTAGCTTGTTGGCTGCGTTGAGAATGTTGGAAGTTGATCGGTAGTTTTGCTCGAGGCGCACGATATCTGAGTCAGGAAAATCGCTGCCAAACTGTTGAATGTTTTCGATGCGCGCACCGCGCCAGCCATAAATGGATTGGTCATCATCACCCACTACCATCAACTGGTTGTCAGCTCCCGCCAGGACTCTTAACCAGGCATACTGGATCGTATTGGTGTCCTGAAATTCATCCACCAACACGTACTGAAAGCGTTGTTGATAGTGCTGCAAAATCTGCGGGTTCTTTAGCCACAGCTCGTGCGCCCTCAGCAGTATCTCGCCAAAATCGATCATGCCGCCGCGGTCGCAGGCCTCTTCGTAGGCCTTGTAAATGTCGAGCATGGTCTTGGTGTAGTCATCATCGAAGTGTTCGATGTTGCCAGCCCGAAGCCCCTCATCCTTTTGGGAGTTGATGTACCATTGGCACTGCTTGGCAGGCCATCTTTCTTCATCAATCTGAAGGGTTCGGTTAATCCTCTTGATCAGCCGCAGCTGGTCATCCGCATCGAGGATATGAAAATCTTCAGGCAAATCGGCTTCCTGCCAGTGGCTGCGCAGAAGACGGTGGGCCAGGCCATGAAAAGTCCCGACCCACATGCCGCCGAAAGACTGCCCCATGAGTTCTTCGATTCTGCCCCTCATCTCCCGCGCTGCTTTGTTGGTGAAAGTCACCGCCAGGATCGAAAAAGGTGAGACATGTTCGGCCTGGAGCAACCAGGCGATTCGGTGGACAAGAACCCGGGTCTTGCCGCTGCCTGCGCCGGCCAGCACAAGCAGACTCTGGGCAGGGCTCGCTACCGCATTCCGTTGTTGCTCATTTAATGAGTCGAGTATGTAGGATACATCCATGGCGGCGTATTCTAACTTCTCCACGATTCGGCGTCCCGGAAAAAGGCCCTAAAACGGGCAATTTAGCGAGTAAACTCTGGTGCGCTCTTGTCAGATTCATGGGGATACAGACTTCGTGAAGAAGCTGCTAATTTGCTAGAATACTGCGCCCGGCGTTTGCCGCCGGGCCAATCATTAACTCGCAGGAGAGCAGAATGTCGGTTCGACAAGACGACGTGCCTTTTAATTGGCAGGATCCATTCCTCATGGAGGAACAACTTAGCGAAGAAGAGCGTATGGTGCGGGATACCGCACGGCAGTACGCGCAGAATAAGTTGCTCCCGCGTGTAAAAGAAGCCTATCGCAACGAAGTCACAGACCCCGCGATCTTCAGGGAGATGGGGGAACTGGGCCTGCTTGGCCCCATGATAGAGGGCTATGACTGTGCCGGCATGAACTATGTTTGCTACGGCCTCATTGCCAAGGAGATCGAAGCCGTTGATTCTGGCTACCGCTCCATGATGTCTGTGCAATCCAGTCTGGTTATGCACCCGATCAATGCGTTTGGCAGCGAAGAGCAGAAGGCGAAATACCTGCCAAAGCTCGCATCCGGCGAATATATCGGCTGTTTCGGTCTGACCGAGCCAGATCATGGCTCCGATCCAGGCTCCATGATTACCCGAGCCAAATCTGTCGCGGGCGGATACAGTGTATCCGGCGCCAAGAACTGGATCAGCAACTCCCCGATTGCAGATGTTTTCGTGGTGTGGGCCAAGGACGACGATGGCGTCATCCGAGGGTTCATCCTGGATAAAGGGATGGATGGTCTTAGCGCGCCGAAGATAGAAGGCAAGCTTGCCCTGCGCGCTTCGGTAACGGGCGAGATTGTAATGGACGAAGTTTTCGTCCCGGAAGAAAACAAGCTGCCTCTGGCCCAGGGGCTCAACGGGCCCTTTAGTTGCCTGAATTCAGCTCGCCTTGGCATCGCCTGGGGTGCGCTAGGCGCAGCAGAGACCTGCTGGCATGCCGCGCTGCAATATACGCTTGATCGCAAACAATTCCGCAAGCCCCTGGCTGCAAATCAATTGATTCAGAAAAAGCTGGCGCAAATGCAGACCGATATCTCTCTCGGCTTGCAGGGTTGTCTGCAGGCCTGTCGCCTGCGCGATGAAGGCAAACTCGCACCGCCACTTATCTCTCTATTGAAGCGCAATTCTTGTCTGAAAGCGCTGGATGCGGCACGTGAAGCGCGCGACATGCTGGGGGGTAACGGTATTTCTGATGAGTATCCGGTCATGCGCCACTCGCAGAACCTGGAAGTCGTCAATACCTACGAGGGAACCCAGGATATTCACGCGCTTATCTTGGGGCGAGCCCAAACCGGCATTCAGGCATTTACCTGAGCACATTGCTCAGTAGCTGAATTCGTTTCCTAAGCGGCCTGTTCAATGGAGCAGGCCGCTCAGAGGTAGCTAAGTGCGATGCCAGCGAAGATTACGGCGCCTACCCAGTTATTGTTGAGGAAGGCTTTGAAGCATTGGCCTGGTGTGCGCTCACGAATCAGGTACTGTTGGTAAACAAGCAGCCCGCTGGCAATCAGCAAAGACAGGTTATAGGCGGTGCCTAGATCAAAGCGCTGGCCTGCCAGAAACATTGCGAACACAAACATACCCTGCAGCATGGCGATAATCACCTTGTCGGCGTCGCCGAACAATATCGCGGTAGACTTGACCCCTATTTCTTTATCGAATTCTCGATCAACCATTGCGTACTCAGTATCGTAGGCAATAGTCCAAAGAGCATTGGCGACAAAAAGCAGTATAGCCGCAGCGGGCACGGTACCCGTTGCTGCAGTAAACGCCATTAATATTCCCCATGAAAATGCCACACCCAATACCACCTGCGGTAAATTGGTAAACCGCTTCATGAATGGATAGACAGAAACAACGACGATAGCACCGAACGACAACAGCACGGTCGTCCAGTTGGTAAGCAATACCAGGAAAAAACCAATAGTCGAGAGGAATATAAAACACGCTATGGCGTCTTTTCGGGTAAGGATTCCTCGAGCAAGAGGCCGATTTACGGTTCTGTCTACATGCCCATCAATTTTGTAATCAGCATAGTCATTAATGCAGCAGCCTGCGGAACGCATGACTGCCGTTCCTAGGCTGAATATCAGCAGTAAGGAAAGGCTAGGAAAGCCTTCGGCGGCAATCCACAGGGCACTGATAGTGGGCCATAGCAGCAACAGAATGCCAACAGGCCTGTCCAGGCGCGCCAGTTGCACAAAGGCCGGGAGTTTGCCGAAGAATTCGGGAAACCTGGTGCGTAATCTGGTTACAAACCCAGTTCGAAATTCAGAGACTAGTTTTGACCAGGCTGACGTTAAAGCATTTGCCATGCACGCACTTCTAAAAATACAGCAATTGAAAACAAGCGCGTAGCATAAAAGATTTTGGACATGATAGACACTCTGCTGCCGCAGCGCGTCTGATTTTCATCGAGCCGCCAAGGGCGGGACATTGTTCGTAATCGCGATGATGTCGTCTTAAGACGCCAACACTTTTTCGACTATGCGTTCTACTCTTCCGGATCTTGTTCGAAGCGCTCCTACAGAAATTTGGATATTTCTTCTTCAGAAGCATCTCCGATTCCATGCTGACGCAGCAGTCATAGTGCCATGAAGATAAGATTTGGATAGGCGCTGTTCTTACCCGCATAGAATGGCTCATGCTCAAGCGATGCATCGCGTGAAGAGACGCGGCACCTGGTGAATTTCAGTCTCAGGGTCATCCTGGCCGCAGATGATTTTGAGCTCATCACAGACCTCGTCCTGGTCAATCAACGCGGTGCAGTGATTCAACATGGGGATAGGCCTTCAGGCCCGACAAGCGCTGATTCGCATGCGGCTTGTTTTGGTCGTTTGGATTAATGGCTTCCATTTGTTGTCCTCTCTTTTTCTTCGCACCACCACAGGGTGCAATTTCCATACGCTATAGGTTCGGTATGGGAAGAGAACGGGAGTTGCCAGGGGTTAAATCGATAAAAACTCTGATGAATTCCAGCCTAGACATTGACGAACTGCATACGTTCACCAACCCAGCGATTAACCAGAGGATCAACGGCGTCTGGATAATCCGCCGTGAGCTTCTCAGAAACCCGCTTTACATCATCTAGCATAGAAGAATCTCGACCGATATCTGCGACCCGAAATGTCATCAATCCAGTCTGTTGGGTCCCTAGCACTTGGCCAGGCCCCCTGAGTTCCAGGTCCTTCTCTGCAATATAGAACCCGTCGGTGCTTTCTCGCATGACCGCGAGTCGCTGCTTGCCGTTTTCTGATAATGGGGTCTGATAGAGCATGATGCAGTGGCTCTGCACGCTGCCGCGGCCAATTCTGCCTCTGAGCTGGTGGAGCTGGGCCAGGCCAAGGCGCTCTGGGTTCTCAATTACCATGAGGCTGGCATTGGGGACATCCACACCGACTTCGATGACAGTGGTTGCCACCAATAACTGCGTGTTTCCGGCTTTGAATTCCTGCATCACCCGCTGTTTGTCAGCGGCTTTCATGCGACCGTGAATAAGGCCGATTCGAAGCTCCGGCAGCTGCTTTTGCAGCTGTTCTGCAGTGACCTCAGCAGCCTGGGCCTGAAGCTGCTCCGATTCTTCAATCAGGGTACAGACCCAGTAAGCCTGGTGGCCAGACGCGCAGGCTTGTTGTATACGCTGGGTGACTTCATCGCGGCGGGTGTTTGAAACCAGGGCAGTATTCACAGGCATGCGGCCTGGGGGCAGCTCCGCAATTACTGAGCAATCAAGGTCAGCATAGGCGCTCATTGCCAGGGTGCGAGGGATTGGAGTTGCCGTCATAACTAACTGGTGGGGACTCAGATTATTCACCGCGGCCTTGTCTCGCAGCGACAGGCGTTGATGCACGCCGAAACGATGCTGTTCGTCGATGATCACCAGGCCCAGGGCTCGATAATTCACCTGATCTTGAAATAGGGCATGGGTTCCCACCAGCACCTGACAGCTGCCATCTTCAAGATTAGTAAGCACTTGCTTACGTTGTGCGGCTTTGGTTTTCCCGCTAAGCCATCCGACCGCTATATCAAGCGGCTCGAACCACGACCTGAAATTGTCGTAATGCTGCTCCGCCAGTATCTCTGTAGGGGCCATTAGCGCCACCTGATACCCGCTAGCCAGGCACTTTAATGCAGTCAGTGCTGCCACCACCGTCTTGCCCGAGCCCACGTCCCCCTGCAGTAATCTCAGCATGGGAGTCTCGCGACCTAGGTCGGCTTCGATCTCGGCGAATGCCTGTTCTTGTCCTGACGTGAGTCGGAAAGGCAGATTGTGGCGAAAGGATTGGGTCAGCTCAGCACCCTGTTTGAATGCAGGTGCATTGTTCTGCGCATACAGGGATTTGAACTGGCGCATACATAGCCTGTGCGCCAGCAGTTCCTCGAATGCCAGTCGCTGTGCACCTGGGTTGGTGTCTGAATTCATCCACTCTAGCGGGGCATCCAAAGGCGGCCGGTGAATCAACTTGATGGACTCGGTGAGGCCCGCGAGCTGGAACTGCTCAATTAACTGCGCGGGAACAAAGTCCTGCAGATCGTCCGCTTTGTCCAACAGCTGTAACGCCTGATTGATGACATTGCGCAGGCGCCCCTGCTGCAAGCCCTCGGTGGTCGGGTATATCGCTGTAAAAGTATCGGGTACCGGTTCTTCCTGGCCAGGCTGCAGCACCCGGTATTCTGGATGGTAGATTTCCAGGCCGCTGCGGCCCCTGCGGGGCTCGCCATAGCATCGTATTCGGGTTCCTTCAGCCAGTGAATTTTTCTGCGCAGCACTGAAGTGGAAAAAGCGCAGATGAATAATGCCGGTCTTGTCCACCAGCACGCACTGCAGGCTGCGCCGTCTGCCGAACTGGATCGAACTACTGCCAATCTCTCCTTCCAACTGCACTAACTGTCCCATTCGCGCCTGGCGAATGGGCGTGATCTTGGTGCGGTCTTCGTAGCGCAACGGCAGGTGAAAAAGCAGATCCTCTACCGAAGAAATGCCGAGCTGTTTGAATTTTTTCGCGAGAGCTGGACCTACTCCTTTCAAGTAGGTCAAAGGCAGGGCATCTAGTTTCAGACTTGCCATCGGTCACGTCCGTGTCCGGGTGCTGTCACTGCAAAGTGACGTAACAGGTTAGCCTGAGTATATGGGTTTTTATACAGTGGTGCTACAGAGCCAGAATCGCTTCGACTTCTACCTGTGCCGCCTTCGGTAAGGCGGAAACCTGAATGGTGGCCCGAGCCGGATAGGGCTGCTTGAAGTACTTGGACATGATTTCGTTGACCACTGCAAAGTCATCCAGGTCGGTCAGGAAAATAGTGAGCTTGACCGCGGCGTCCAGGCTACTGCCGGCTGCTTCTGCGACGGCTGCTAAATTGAGGAAAACCTGATGAGCCTGATCAGCGACATCTTGCGAAACGATTTCCATAGTAGTCGGGTCCAGAGGAATCTGGCCCGAACAGAACAGCAGGGAACCACTTCGAATAGCTTGAGAATACGGGCCAATTGCGGCCGGCGCGTCGGAAGTTTGAATTGCTTGTTTGTCACTCATTAGTGGCCGATTGCTCCAATTGGATTCTTAATAATTTTTCGCACCCTGCGACTTTTCACGCGCGTTACTTTTGAAACGGGCGGTAGAGCACGCACACGCTTCATAACACGTGCCAGGTGTACCCTATTCTTAACATTAATGGACAAATTCACGATACTGAATCTGGCATCCCGTTCTACTGTACTGATTTTTTCAATATTAGCTTCAGTACCTGTGATTGACGTTGCCAGGGTCGCAATTATGCCGCGTTGATTTTCCAGCTCGACTCGAAGCTCGACGGAAAACTCGCCTTCTACGCTTGGATCCCAGCTTACTTCCACACACTTTTCCGGATTGTCTCTGATATCTGCGATGTTATTGCAATCATCAGTATGAATCACCATGCCCCTGCCCGAGCTAATGTGTCCGACTATTGGGTCACCCGGGATTGGATGACAACACTTGGCATAGTTCATCACTATGCCTTCTGACCCACGGATAGCGAGAGTGCTGGCTTCCTGGCTGGAGGAGCGTTCTGAGGACTCGCTGTGCTTATCAGCATTGGCTGCCAGCCGCTGGGCGAGCATGTAGGACATGCGATTGCCCAGGCCAATATCTTCTAGCAGTTCATCCACGGATTCCAGATTAGTTTGTGCCAGCACCGCTTCAAGGTTGTCCTTGGGCACTGAATCCAGCTGTGCGCCGAATGAAGCCAGGGCTTTATTGAGCAAGCGGCGACCAAGGGCGATGGACTCGGAGTGCTTCTGGTGCTTCAGATAGTGGCGTATATTACTGCGAGCCTTGCCAGTAATAACAAAGCTTAACCACGCCGGGTTTGGTTGGGTGCCTGGTGCGGTAATGATCTCGACTGTCTGTCCACTCTGAAGTGGCTCACTCAGTGGCGCCAGGCGTCGACTGATACGACAGGCTACACAGGAATTCCCAACGTCGGTGTGTACGGCATAGGCAAAGTCTACCGCCGTAGACCCTACTGGTAATTCAAGAATAGTACCCTTAGGCGTGAACACGTAGATTTCATCTGGGAACAGGTCGATCTTAACGTTTTCGATGAATTCCAGTGAGTTACCTGCGCGCTGTTGCATCTCCAGCAAACCGCTCACCCATTCCCGGGCACGCATATGGGCGTTGGTTGGCAGATCATCGCCGGACTTATAAAGCCAGTGTGCGGCGATACCGTTGTTAGCCATCGCCTCCATTTCTTCTGTGCGAATCTGAATCTCGATGGGCACGCCGTGCATGCCGAACAAGGTAGTATGCAATGACTGATAGCCGTTGGCTTTAGGAATGGCAATATAGTCTTTAAAGCGGCCGGGCACCGGCTTGTAAAGGTTGTGCACCGCACCCAGAACCCGATAGCAGGTGTCAACTGAATCAACGATGACGCGAAACGCATAGACATCCATGATCTCGGAAAACGATTTGCGCTGTGCTCGCATCTTCTCGTAGATGCTAAAGAGGTGCTTCTCGCGACCGATGGTGCGTCCAGGCAAGCCTTCTCGCTCAAGGCAAGCTTCCAGTGATGTTTGGATCTGGGAGACTATTTCTTTTCGGTTTCCACGCACATGTTTGACGGCGGCTTCTATGCGCCGTGCCCGCATTGGGTATAGCGCGGCGAAGCCTAGCTCTTCAAATTCAACCCGCACATTATTCATGCCAAGGCGATTGGCAATCGGCGCATAGATGTCCAGAGTCTCACGGGCGATGCGGCGACGCTTATCCGGAGTCAGGACTTCCAATGTCCGCATGTTGTGCAGGCGGTCAGCAATCTTCACCAGAATCACCCGCAGATCTTTAGCCATGGCCATGGCCATTTTCTGAAAGTTTTCTGCCTGCGCTTCGGCGCGGCTGCTGAAGGTAATTTTATTGAGCTTACTGACACCATCTACCAGGTCGGCCACGGTGTTGCCGAACTGGGATTTGATTGCGGTCTTGGTAATGCCGGTGTCTTCGATCACATCATGCAACATGGCAGCCATCAGTGATTGATGGTCCATATGCATTTCACAAAGAATGCCGGCAACAGCCAGGGGATGAGTAACATAGGGCTCACCACTGCGACGGAACTGGCCATCATGGGCCTGCTCCGCATAGAAATAAGCGCGTCTGACGTTGTTGACCTGGTCGTTCTGAAGATAAGAAGACAGGTCCCCAGCCAAAGAGTCGATGCTGTCAGAAACTACGGCTTGCATGGGTCGACTCCTTGGTAGATGGCGGGATTAAATTTCGGTGGTAGGCTTGTCGTCCTGTTGCTCAGCTACGGCATCTGCCATTTCCTCTTCGACTTCCTCCAGCTCGACGCTGGGCTTCTCAATGAGGATCGCGTTGGTGACGTGGCCGTCAGCTATTTCTCGCAATGCAATCACGGTGGGCTTGTCATTATCCACCGAAACCATTGGATCCTTGCCGCCAGTTTGAATCTGCCGCGCACGCTTGCTGGAAACCATAACCAGCTCAAAGCGATTGTCGACCTTATCCAGACAGTCTTCTACTGTGATTCTTGCCATACCTGATAACCTATTTAGGCCGCAGCCTTAACACTATTCATTGGTGGTCAAAACCGGCGTTTCAAGGCGCCAAATTTGAAGACCGGGCATTCTACTGAATTCCGGCCAAAATTGCATATATTTCAGGGAATTCGCTAATCCCGGGTCAGGCTGGTCAGCAGTTCAGCCAGGTTGTATTGCTGCGCGGTCGCAGTGAGCCCCTGGGCGCGCAAGATGGCGCGTATATCTGCCAGCGCGACGTCAAACACGTCGTTAACCACCATGTAGTCTGCCTCGCACACGTGCTGGAGCACGGTTCGCGCTTCCTCCATGCGCTTGGCGATGATGGCTTCGTCGTCCTGCGCGCGATGACGCAGTCGCTCGGTTAAAGTTTCCAAAGAGGGGGGCAGGATGAAGATGTAACAGGATTCGGGATAGAGATTGCGGATCTGGGCGGCACCCTGCCAGTCAATTTCCAACACCACATCCAGGCCTTTCTCCAGCTGTTCGTTGACCCACTTTTGCGATGTGCCGTAGCGATGGCCATAGACCTCGGCGCTTTCGAGGAAGTCACCGTCCTGCAGCATATTCAGAAAGGTCTGTTCGTCGGTAAAGTGATAGTTGACGCCATCTTCTTCCTTAGGGCGTTTGGGTCGAGTGGTATGTGACACAGAGACACATAGGCTGTCGTCATCCGCAACCAATGCCGCTACCAGAGATGTTTTTCCTGCACCCGATGGAGCAGAAACGATAATCAGTTTTCCCTTCGCCATGGCCTCACTCAATATTCTGAATCTGTTCGCGCATTTGCTCAATTAGCACTTTCATCTCAACCGCGCCACGAGTGGATTCTACAACAATGGATTTAGATGACAGGGTATTCGCTTCCCGATTTAACTCCTGCATCAAAAAATCAAGGCGACGGCCCTTCTGTCCCGATGCCTTTAGCACACGCTCCACTTCACCGAGGTGGGAATCGAGTCGGTCTAATTCTTCATCTACATCGGCCTTTTGCGCCAGTAGCGCAATCTCCTGCTCCAGGCGAGTAGGTTCGAGCTCAACCTGTAAATCCTGCAATTTGTCATGCAGTGATTGTCGCTGCGCATTGAGAATTTCCGGCATCTTCTCTCGCAATGTGGCTACCAACTCCCTGATGGAATCGATACGCTGTTGCAGGAACCCTTCAAGGTCATTGCCTTCGCGCTCGCGCGTGGCAATGAGGTCGTCAAGGGCTTGCTGAAATAAACTCAGCGCGGTCGATTCGAGGGTGTCATTGTCCAATTGCTGCTCGGCAATCACCCCAGGCCAACGCAGCAGTTCCATGCTGTTCAGCGGGCGCTGTTCACCCAGCAGCTGCTGAATGTTTCTGTTGGCCTGCAATAGTTGCTGCACCAGCTCCTCGTTGATGGCGATGGAGCCTCCGGTAATTTCCTGCGCGTTATAGCGTAGCTGGCACTCGACCTTGCCGCGCGACATGCTCTTGCGAACCCGCTCTCGTATCTGGTTTTCGAGCCCGCGAAAGATGTCGGGTAATCTCACACTGGTTTCCAGGTAGCGGTGATTTACCGAACGGATTTCCCAGGTAAGGGATCCCCACTCCTGCTCAGATTGCTGCCGGGTGAAGGCAGTCATGCTTGATGTCATTGCTTGGGCCCTGATTTTGCGAGGGCCTATTCTATCCCAACTAGGCTGAGGGCGCAGGAGATATTGCCAGTCTCAGCGATGGTCTTGGCAGCGGATTTCACGCATAATTCCGGCCTTCCAAACCTCATTCAATCAAGCGAGTCACATGTCACAATCTATACGCCCGAGTCAGCGTAACCCTGACCAATTACGCGAAGTTAAAATCACGCGACACTACACAAAACATGCCGAGGGCTCGGTGCTGGTAGAGTTCGGGGATACCAAAGTGCTGTGCACAGCTTCGGTCGAAAATTCTGTGCCACGATTTCTATCTGGCACTGGCCAGGGATGGGTAACAGCCGAGTACGGCATGCTGCCCCGATCTACTGGCAGTCGCATGGACAGAGAAGCAGCCCGCGGCAAACAATCCGGCAGAACCCAGGAGATTCAGCGACTGATTGGACGTGCACTGCGCGCCGCGGTTGACCTTAAGGCGTTAGGTGAACATACCATCAAGATTGACTGTGATGTGATACAGGCAGATGGCGGCACCAGAACGGCATCCATTACCGGGGGCTGCGTTGCGCTGGTGGATGCATTGACCTATCTACTTGAAAACAAAAACTTGGAGACAAGCCCGTTGCGACAACTCGTGGCTTCTATTTCAGTGGGTGTCTACAAAGGACAACCGGTTCTGGACCTTGATTATGCAGAGGACTCGAATGCAGAAACGGATATGAATGTGGTGATGACTGAGGCCGGAGGGTTTATTGAGCTGCAGGGAACCGGCGAAGACGGTGAGTTCACTCACGAACAACTCAATGCAATGGTAGGGCTGGCAGAAGCAGGTATCCAGCAACTGCTTGCCGCGCAAAAAGCCAGCCTGGCCTGAGCTGGGCCTGATCAATTAGGAATTCAGCATGAAAGACTTTCAGAAAGATTTTCTGGAATTTGTAATCGCCAATAACATTCTCCGCTTCGGTGAGTTCACTCTGAAGTCGGGGCGTGTCAGCCCATATTTTTTCAACGCAGGCCTGTTCAACACCGGTTCAAAACTCGCGTTTCTGGCGAATTGTTATGCGGCAGCTATCGCTGACCTGGAAACAGATTACGACGTACTGTTTGGCCCCGCCTATAAAGGCATACCACTTGCCGCAACCACCGCGCTTGCCCTGGCGACCCAACACGGCATCGACAAACCATACTGTTTCAATCGCAAGGAGGCGAAAGCTCATGGCGAGGGGGGCTCGATTGTTGGCGCAGCGCTGCAGGGCCGCGTGCTTATCATTGATGATGTGATTACGGCCGGCACTGCGGTTCGGGAAGCGGTGGAAATAATTCAGGGCGCTGGTGCAGAGTTGGCCAGTATCGCAGTGGCCATGGATCGGCAAGAAAAGGGCACTGGTTCAAGTTCAGCGATTCAGGAAATCGAACAGGCCTATGGTATTGAGGTTGCTCACATTATCAGTCTGCAGGACATCATCGACTTTCTGCAAGCGGCTGACGATAGTGCGCTGAGCCTGCATTTGCCCGCAGTGGAAAAATACCGGGAGCAGTTTGGGGTCTAGACGTTGGATGCAGTTTCTGCAGTCGTAAATGGCGTTAGCAGCTGACTGCTGAGAAACCCCCACTGCAAGTCCCAGTGCTCCAGCGGAGAGTCGTTAAACTCGCTGCGAACAAACTGGACCAGGCGCCCTTCACAGCAGGCAAGCAGCAAATTCGCCAGCGCCGCCGCAGAAATGGCTGGCTTGAGATTTTCCCTGATCTGCGCCTCTCGCAGCACTTGTTTCAGCTGAGCTTCCAATCGACTGAAAAACTGGGCAATGCGCTCACGCAGGCGCTCGGTTTCACCAGCCAGGGCGTCACCAGTCAACAGGCGCGTCATGCCAGGGTTCTTGTCTGAAAAAGTGAGCAACAGGGTCAAAATCTTGTGACAGCGTATTTCGGCGCTGGATTCTTCTTTTAATATGCGGGAGATGCGTTGGAACAGCGTGTCCTCAATAAACTTGATCAGCCCCTCAAACATTCGGGCCTTACTGGGGAAGTGTCGGTAGAGGGCTGCCTCAGAGACTCCCACTTCTTTCGCCAGTGCAGCGGTGGTGATGCGTTCACCGGGAGCTGATTCCAACATGCGCGCGAGTGCATGCAGGATCTGGTCTTTTCTAGAGATTTTGCTCGTATTTTCCATAAATCGTAATGCGCCAGATAATCCGGACCAGGCTATGTTTTGCCCAGGCCGGCTTGGGTAATCAGTGTCCCCACGCCTTCGTCGGTGAAAATTTCCAGCAGCACAGCGTGCTCTACCCTGCCATCTATTATATGGGCGCTGGTCACTCCGCCTTTGACTGCCTTCAGGGCACATTCCACCTTGGGCAACATACCCCCTTGTAGGGTCTTATCGGCAATTAACTTGGCAACTTGCCTAACGCTGAGCCCGCTTAAGACTTTGCCCTTCTTATTCTGCACGCCAGCCACATTCGTGAGCAGCATCAGTTTTTCGGCTCCCAGCACGCGGGCAATCTCGCCGGCGACTGAATCCGCATTAATGTTATAGCTGGCGCCGGACTCATCAGTACCAATAGGCGCGATAACCGGGATGAAATCACTGTCCTTCATGACTTCCAGTACCTCGGTATTAATGTTGACTACCTCGCCCACCTGGCCGATGTCGACTATATCGAGGTTCTGGTTGGCGCCCTTGCGTCGCAGACGCAGCTTCTTCGCCTTAATCAGGTTGCCATCTTTGCCGGTAACACCGACTGCCTTGCCCTGGTTTTTGTTGAGTAGATTGACTATTTCCTTGTTGACCAGTCCGCCCAGCACCATTTCGACAACATCCATAGTCTGGCTGTCGGTCACGCGAAGGCCATCAACGAAATTGGATTCGATATTGAGTTTCTTCAACAGCTCGCCAATCTGGGGTCCCCCACCGTGAACCACGATGGGATTCATGCCAACCAGTTTCATTAGCACAATGTCCCGGGCAAAACTGTTTTTTAGTTTATCGTCTACCATGGCGTTGCCGCCGTACTTCACTACTACGGTTTTTCCAGTGAATTTTTGAATGTACGGTAAGGCTTCGGTTAAAACCCTGGCGATGTTCTTGGCACTATCAATTGGCAACGACATTTTTCCGCTCAGAAATCGAGTTCAATGCTGTTATCTGCGCTGTGTATCAAAGCTTTAAACTTCTGCTGAATTTGGTCCAAAGCCGTCTCGGTGCTTGCCTCGAATCTGAGTAACAGCGCGGCGCTGGTATTTGAAGCACGCACCAGACCCCAGCCGTCTTGGTATTCAATGCGCAAGCCATCAATCAGGATTTTTCGACCTTCGCTGGGTTCCGCGCAGCTCAGAATTTTTTCCATCAACTCAAACTTATATTCATCGGAGACGGATAGCTTGATCTCTTCAGTTGAAATGAGCCCAGGCAGTTCTGCAAAAATCTGGCTGCTGCTGAAATTGCCTTGTGCAAGCACTTCCAGCACACGAGCGGCGGTATAGATGCCATCGTCGAAACCGAACCAGCGATCCTTAATAAAGATATGGGCAGCATACTCGCCGCCAAGCGGCGCGCCTGTTTTTGCCATCTGTTGCTTCATGAAAGAGTGCCCACTCTTATGCATTACCGGTTTAAGTCCCAGCGACTCCACCATGCGGGCAAGCTCTCTGCTACATTTCACATCGAATACAATCGCTTCGCCCTGATACTGATCAGCAATGCTCTTGATCAGCAGCATGAGTAATCTGTCTGCAGCGATTACTTCTCCGGTATCTGTCACGACCCCAACCCGGTCACCGTCGCCATCGAAAGCGATGCCGAGGTCTGCCTTCTCGGCCAGCACGCGCTGCCGCAGGGCTGCCAGGTTCGAAGAGACCGTAGGGTCTGGATGATGGTCGGGAAATGCACCATCAATATCGCAAAAAAGCGGTATCACATCGCAACTCAGGCGCTCAAACAGCCGCGGAGCAACCATTGCAGGCACGGCATGCCCGCAATCTATTACTATTTTCATCCGGCGCTGCAGGTTTATGCGTTGGCCAACCTCTTCGATGTAGCGATCAACTATCGGCTCCTGCCGATAATCCCCTGCACCGAAGTGAAGCTGGCCACTGTCAATGCGAGCGCGAACATCCTGAATCTGCTTAGCAGCCAGTGAAGTCTTGCGGAATACTATTTTAAGACCGTTGTAATTGGCTGGATTATGGCTGGCTGTCAGCATGACGCCCGAGTCGATATCGCAGATGTGGGTTGCGAAATAAAGCAGCGGCGTTGGCACCATGCCAAGATCGACCACGTTAATACCAGACCGCCGCAGGCCAGCAACAAGGGCTTCTGAGAAGAGCGGACTGGACAACCTTCCGTCCCGCGCAACCATTAAAGATTTAATGCCGAGGTCAATTGCCTCACTGCCGATTGCCTGGCTGATCAACGCGATGTTGTTCTCATTCAGCTGCTGATCAACTACACCGCGAATGTCATAGGCACGAAAGATCGCGGGCGAAATGGGAGGATTAAGACTGTTCATCTTGGTCGGTACTGCTGTGTTCCTGCGCGTGGTCTTAGTGCCCGAATTTAATCGGTGACATTTTATGTAGCATGCCCTTTCGAGTTCGCCTTGAGTTGATCAGCGATCAAATAGAGCATAGCTCGTGCCACGGTGTGTTTGTTGCCGGGGCCAAGCTCTTGCTGGCCACTCTTTGTGAGCGCGGTTACCGCGACGCTGTCGCTATTAAAAGTTTCGGTTGCGTGGTTTGCAAACAGTAGATCCAGGCGCTTGCGTTCAAGTTTTTCCTGGCCGTTGGCCACTATGTTTTCTGTTTCGGCTGCAAAGCCTGCAACAAACGGCCTGGCAGAGTGCTCGGAGACACTCTTGATGATGTCTGGGTTCTTCACCAGCTTAATCACCATCTCCTCTTCCGTTTTCTTGATCTTCTCCTTTGCCACCCCAGTCGGCCGATAGTCAGCGACGGCCGCGACGCCGATGAACACATCGGCGCCTGCTACAGCCGCCATTACCGCGGCGTACATTTCTTCGGCGCTCTCTACATCAATGCGTTCAACCGACTCGGGCGTACTCAGCTGCACAGGACCGCTTACCAGGGTAACTTTGGCGCCTTCGGCAGCGGCCTCAGCCGCAAGCGCGTAAGCCATCTTGCCGGAGCTGTGATTGCTGATGAATCGAACTGGATCAATGGCCTCCCGGGTAGGCCCGCCGGTGATCAAAAACCGTTTGCCAGCAAGCTTGCCAGCTTCAAACATGCTCGCACAATGAGTGGCGATTTCATCAGGCTCGATCATTCGGCCCAGACCAACGTCGCCACAGGCCTGCTCACCGGATCCCGGCCCCCAGACGTGCACACCGCGCTGCCGCAGGGATTCTATATTCGCTTGGGTGCCAGTATCTCCCCACATGGCCTGATTCATCGCCGGCGCAACAGCGATTGGCGCCACACTTGCCAGCACCAGGGTAGTAAGCAGATCGTCGGCCTGGGCATGAGCCATGCGCGCAATAAAATCGGCGGTTGCCGGCGCTATGACCACCAGGTCGGCCCAGCGCGCCAGCTCGATATGCCCCATCGCAGCCTCGGCATCGCTATCCAGCAGACCCAGGTGGACACGGTTGCCAGATAAGGCCTGCATTGTCAGGGGGGTAATAAATTCTGTCGCCGCTGGCGTCATGGCGATCCTCACCTCGGCGCCGGCCTTAACCAGGGTGCGCGTGAGTTCGGCACTCTTATAGGCGGCGATGCCACCGGTAATGCCCAACAGGATGCGTTTGTTAGTAAGGCTTAACATGGGAACCCTTGAAAAATGCGGACTGCTACGCTCGGCCGAAGCGGGAGAGCTAGACTAGCAGGTCGAAAACCGGCGCGCAATTTGCTCATAATATAGGTGTTTCTTCGAAGCTCAACTAAGCTGATGGCTGTCAGGTGAGGAACGAGTATGCCCATAAATCAGTGGCCAAGAACCGAGCGTCCCCGGGAGAAACTACTTGCTGGAACTGCTGCGGAGCTCAGCGATGCAGAAGTGCTCGCAGTCATTCTGCAGAATGGCACAGTAAATAAGTCAGCTCTGGCATTGGGGCGTGAGCTGTTGGCCCAGTATGGGAGCATAAAAGGCGTGTTACGGCACAGCCGGGAGCTACCCAGCGCGGTCAAAGGGGTAGGTCCCGCCAAAGTGGCCTTACTGGAAGCCGCACATGAAATGATGTTGCGCCACCTGTGTGAGGGCATTAAACACAAAGACGTATTGCACAGTTCGGAAGCGGCCAAGAGGTATTTGCAGGCCCGATACGGTGGCAGGCCCTACGAGGCCTTTATCTGCGTCTATCTCAATAATCAGCAACATATTGTCAAAATTGAGGAGTTGTTCCGTGGCACTATCGATGGCGCACCGGTTTATCCCAGAGAAGTCGTCAAACGCTGCTTACATTACAACGCAGCGGCTGTGATTTTTGCCCATAACCACCCTTCAGGCGTGGCTGAGCCCAGCCAGGCCGACATTGGTATGACCAGGCGCCTGCAGGCGGCCTTGCAAACCGTGGATATAAGAGTGCTCGACCATCTCGTAGTGGCGGAGGCGCAAGTCGTTTCCCTGGCAGAGCGCAATTTGCTGGATTGAGGCTCTGCGTCTATATTCCCAGCGCAAGCTAGTAAGCGCGCAGCCCCCGAGAGTCCTGCCCCGCAGCAGAAGATTCCTTGCTATTGCAGGGGTGTTCTGGTATAAAACGCAGCTCTTTTTTGCCCTCAAAAAGTCCTCCGGGAAAAACAGGGCAATGAATCAGAATTTCACTACTTATTAGCACGACGAGGCAGCAGCATGTCCAGGGTTTGTATGGTAACCGGCAAGAAGCCAGTTACGGGAAATAACGTATCGCACGCAAACAACAAGACCAGACGTCGGTTCTCGCCGAATCTCCATACTCACCGGTTTTGGGTGGAGTCGGAGAAGCGATTTGTCAAACTGCGAGTCTCTACCAAGGGTATGCGCACAATCGACAAGCTGGGAATTGATACTGTTCTCGCTGATATCCGCCGCAAAGGCGTTCAGGTCTAAGCAGACATAAAGCGAGAAAACGGGAGGAGTATTCCATGAGAGACAAGATTAAATTAGTTTCCAGTGCCAAAACTGGTCACTATTACACAACCGACAAGAACAAACGCACCATGCCAGACAAGATGGAGATCAAGAAATTCGATCCCGTCGTGCGCAAGCACGTGATTTATAAGGAAGCGAAGATCAAGTAATTGACTGTTTGCATGTCCGCACAAAAAAGCCGGCTCAGAGCCGGCTTTTTTGTGTCTTCGGTGTGGGTATTGGAGGTTTTTCTCTCTATTTCCCCTTACTGAGCCGCTTGGTAAGGCGCTCAGTGGTTGCCAGCAGTTTTGGATCTTCTTCAAATTCCTTTTTCAGCTTCCCAACCGTCGTCGAGACTGTGCCATAGCGCTGCAGCTTGAAGAGTTTGGCAATGGACTGCAGAGTCACCGCAGAAAGCTCCTGGCAAAGATACATTGCGACCCAGCGCGGTACATTCTTCGAGCCCGGCCCTCGAGCCGCCTTATAGATACTCGCTTCGCTTACCTTAAACTGCTTTGCCACCTCGGCAATGATCTGTTTGCAGGAGGGACGCCACTTGGCATTGGCACCGCGTGAGATGCCACGGGCCGCAGTGGCCGAGCGCTTGCGCTGGGCGGCTTTACGGAACTTGGCATCGCCCATGATTGACGACAGGTTCTTCTTGCCATAAAAACTGGCGAGCTCCTCATCCACACCTTCGGCTACATATTTCTTGTAGGCGAGTGCGCGTTTCGCCGCAGCAACCTTGAGTTGCTTAAGGGTTTCATCACGATTGAACCACACCGGTGGTTTCGCTTTATGGGTAAAATTGGTGTAGCTGCTATAGGCATAGGTAGCTCGATCACTCGCCTTGACTTTACAGTGGATAAATCGGGATAGCGGCAACAGGTACTGCTCAGGCTGAACGAGGACGGCTTTATAGCGGCCTCGAAACAGGGAGCCATCTGTACCTTTTAAGCGTTGATAATTCTGCGTATACAGCCCATCAACCTGGCGCATGAAGCGGCTCAGGTTTCCTTCAGGGGTTTTAATTACCAGGTGATACTGATCCCTTAGCAGGCAAAATGCTTGTACCTCGACATTCAGGCGTGAGCAGGTTTCGCCCAATCCCTCCAAGAACGCATCGTAATACTTGGCGGAGGGGAAGACGCGCTGACCATCTAATCCATAATTGGAAACGTGATAAACAGCGTCCGGATATTCAATTCGGAGAGGTCTGGCCATGATTATTCTCGACTGTGAATTAAGGGGGTAAAGATAGAATTAGAGCTGACCCTATAGCTCAAGGCCTTATAGTTATATTAATTGGATTCAGGCGTCAACCAGAATTAGTTTGAACGCTATATTTTTGATTTAAGGTACAAAAAATAGGCCTTTACTCAAGGTGTGTCACTGCAAGCGCAATTGCTATGGCCCTGCATAATTTAAAGCGAGGCTTGACCCCTTTCCCCGGAGATTAACGATAGAGGTGCAATATCTAACCGTTCATTCAGGCTTTGTTGGCCAGAATGATGACTCTCTGGGGTGCGGGGTAGTTCTCGATGGTACGGGTGCTGTCTTGCTTGTCCAATGCGGCGTCGAGGGAGTCATAGGGCATCCATTCGGTAACCCGCTGCTCGTCCAGGGTGGTCGCGCACTGGTCAACTACGCGAAGGTTGGTGAATCCGCATCGCGCCAGCCATTGCAGCAATGTGTCAGTGCTGGGAACAAACCAGACGTTGGACATGCGTGCGTACTTCTTTTCGGGCATCAAGCTGTAGCCTGCAGGGCCATCCACCACAATTGATTCCATTACCAATTCGCCCCCCGCGCGCAAGCAGTCTCTCAACTGGAGCAGATGGTCTATTGGCGAACGCCGGTGATAGATAACACCCATCGAGAATACGGTGTCAAACTTTGGCAGCGGTCTGGGTTGCTGCTCCAATGGGATGGGAAGGACGTAAACCGGATACTCGGGCAAGAAATGGCGAATAGCCCAAAACTGGGCGAAGTAGGCAATATGGGGCTCGAGGCCCAGTACCAGTTTTGCACCGGCGGCCTGCATGCGCAGGCTGAAATAACCGTTGCCGCTGCCAACGTCCAGTACCGTTCTGCCTGCCAGCGGCGCAATGGCTCCCTGCAGGCGCGCCCATTTCAAGTCGCAGCGCCATTCCGACTCAATGTGAATGCCGAACAGTTCAAAAGGGCCCTTGCGCCAGGGAATAAAAGCCTTAAGTTGATCTCGGAGTAGTGACAATTGGTCGGCATCACAGTCCGCCCTGTCGCCAATGAGGATTCTGTCTGTAATCTCAATCCTGGTTGGAGTAAGCGCAGGTAGCTCACTCAGACGGTCCCGCCAGCGCGGCCAATCCCCCTGCTTGATGACATCGAGAGACTGTTTCGACAAGAATGGTAGTAGCTGCTGCAAACCAGTCTCTTCCAGGGCTGCCTCAAATTGCTTAATTGCTTCGTCAAACATGGGTATGGCTCATTTGAACGCGACCATGGAGGCGAAATTGAAGCATTGAAACCAGACGTCCAGCGCCCTGAAGCCGGCATCGGTAAGTCTTTGCCGGTGCTGGGACAGCGTCTCAGGCACCAGCACGTTTTCCAGGGCTGTGCGCTTCTGGCTGATCTCTAGCTTGCTATAGCCCATTTGTTCTTTGAAGTTGTGATAAAGATCTATAAAAAGTTCGTTGAGCTCTGGGTCAGGAAAGACAATTTTCTCGGAAATAATAAGCACGCCACCAGGATTGAGACCGGCATATATCTTCTGGATTAGTGCATCCCTGGACGCTTGGGGGACAAATTGAAGCGTGAAGTTTAATACCACCACAGATGCATTAGTAATGTCGATGTTGGCCAGGTCTTCACATCGCGTCTTGATCTGGTAGCCATCAGATTCCTGCAGCCGCTTATCGAGCCGGGTAATCATGGCGACGGAATTATCGACTGCCTGGATAGAATAGTTGTTGCAGTCTACCTGTTCTGCCATGGCAAAACTGGCCGCGCCCAGGCTGCAGCCGAGATCATAAATCACTGAGCCCTCCTGACAGTAGCGGCTGGCCATCACACCGATCATGGAAATTATCGTGCGATACCCCGGGACAGACCGATTAATCATGTCATCAAAGACCGCGGCAACGTTCTCATCAAATACAAAATCACCAGCGACTCTCTGCTGGGTAAAAAGCTGGTCTTTGGACTGGTCAAAATCTGACTCAAATTTTGGCATAGGGGCAAGAAATTCCTAACTCATTAATCGATGGTGCCGACTCAATAGCAGTGCTGTCATTAGCCGCGTGTCTGCAAGATAACAGGCATACGATAATTGTTGTACGTGGAGTTTGATTCACTTATTTTACGCATTGCAAAACAGGCAATGCTGTTAGCCTATTATCCGCTTATCTATGACCCATTCAAACGCCAACGCGGCAGCGCTCGTGTCAGACAAGCTTGCACTGCTAAACGAGCTGGAAATGACTCATGGCATTCTGGATTTAGCGTGCGGGAACGGACGCAATGGGTTGTTTCTAGTTGAACGGCAATTACCCGTCATTTTCGCTGATGTGAACGGGGATAAATTGACTGCGCTGGCGGCTAAAGCGCACGGCAATCCAGAGTTGGTTCAGCTGTGGCATGTTGATTTCGAACAACCAGAACAGTGCCCTTTGCGCGGTAAAACGTTTGACGCAATTCTGGTGTTTAATTATTTGCACAGGCCGCTGATGGCAGACATTCGTCAGGCGGTGCGACAAGGCGGATTGCTTTTTTACGAGACTTTTACCATCGGCCAGCGCGAGTTCGGACGACCTGGTAATCCGGACTTCTTGCTGGCAGAGAATGAATTGAGAGAACTCTTCGCGGACTGGGAAATTTTGTACTATTTCGAAGGTGAGCGGAAAAACCCAAAAAGGGCCATCGCCAGTCTGGTGGCCCGGAGACCGGTAGAGCATGGCTAAAACCAGAGCGAAAACCAAAGCCAAACCCAAGGCTAAAATAGTCCCGCTAAATATCCACGGCGGCAAACTGCCGCCGGCGCCTTATAGCTGCGAGGTACAGCGCAGTAAGCGGAAGACCCTGGCTCTTTATATAAAGCCTGGAAAAGTCATTGTAAAAGTCCCCTACCAGGCATCACGGGCCGAAGTTGAAGAGTTCGTGCAAAGCAATGAAGACTGGATTCACAATCGCCTGCATGAAGAATCGCAGCGACAGCAGGAAATGTTGCGGATCGAAAACGGCAGCAAGATTTTTTACCGTGCCCGGGAACTTACGATTGTGTTCAAAGAGGGGCGTAAACGGCGCATCTTGGTCAACGGTGATCAGTTCATCATCCAGGGGCATAAACTGACGCCGGCAAAAGCCCAGGAACAAGTTGAGGATTTCCTGATTGATAAGGCCAGCCAGTATATCTTGCCGAGAGCTCGTGGCCTTGCCCACCACCTCGGAGTTGAGCACAAGATCACCGAAATTAAATTACGAAAAACCAAGTCCAAATGGGGCCACTGTACCTCAGCGGGCGTGCTGCAATACAACTGGCTAATCATGCTGGCGCCCTACAGCATCATTGATTACATGATTACCCATGAAGTCTGCCATCTCATTCACATGGACCATTCGAAGCGATTCTGGCAATTGGTTGATTCTATTTGCCCCCAATCTGAGCAATACATCGACTGGCTAAAAGAGCACGAACACCGGTTCTGGTTCTGAACATCTAGCTGATTCTTTTAAAGAGTAAATCCCAGACGCCATGACCAAGGCGGCGGCCGCGACTTTCAAATTTAGTCGGCGGTCGCGCTGGGTCTTCGTAATACTTCCCCTTGCCAAAGGCATTGCTCAGTGTGGTCTCCTGCTCAAGTACTTCCATCATATGCTCGGCATATTGCTCCCAATCGGTCGCCAGATGTAAATGGCCGCCTTGCTTCAACCTGCTAGACAGCAATGAGACAAACCCAGGCTGTATGATTCGGCGCTTGTGGTGTCGTTTCTTCGGCCAGGGGTCCGGAAAGAAAACCAAAATGTTATCGATGCTCTGCTCTGGAAAGCAGTCAGCAATGACTTCCGTGGCATCATGGCACATGATTTTGAGATTCTTGACCTGATGTTCGGTAATACCGTGGAGTAACTTCCCGACTCCTGGGCGGTGAACCTCGATGCCAAGAAAATTAGTGCTTGGATCCTGCTGTGCCATCTCCAGCAAGGAGTCGCCCATGCCAAACCCAATTTCTACCGTGAGTCGGTCGGACTCTGGAAAGTGATCACTGACTTTAAGGGGCTTGGCCGCAAAGGGAATGACATAGTCATCCCAGTGGTCGCTGAGCGCTTTGCGCTGGGAATCGGTGGTTCTTCCCGCACGAATAACAAAACTGCGTATGGGACGTTTTGAGGGGTCAGAGACCATGGTGACAGTTTATTCCGGGCTGAGTATTCAACACGCTTTGTTATCCTTTGATCGGCGCTGTGCCGCTGCCGGGAAATTCAGAGGGTGCACGTGCGGCAGTCTCTGTGATGAATAGGTTAATAGTAAATGAGCCGAAAGCCAGAAGGAGCGCTAGAAGAAAGTCCCGTCGATGGGCGAAGAGGCACTGGCATACAGGCGTCTTGGCATACGACCGGCCAGGAACGCTTCACGCCCTGACTCAACCGCTTTCTTCATCGCTGAGGCCATCAACACTGGATTTTGCGCCTCCGCGATCGCGGTGTTCATAAGTACCCCATCGCAACCTAGCTCCATGGCAATACTGGCATCAGAGGCCGTGCCCACACCGGCATCGACGATGATTGGGACAGATGCGTTTTCCAGGATCATGCGAATATTGTAGGGATTACGAATGCCAAGGCCAGATCCAATTGGTGCGCCCAGGGGCATCACGGCAACGCAGCCAATCTCTTCCAGACGTTTTGCGACTAGTGGATCATCTGAGGTGTAAACCATCACATCGAAACCATCGGCAACCAGTATTTCGGCAGCGGCAAGGGTTTCAGTTACGTTGGGATACAGGGTTTTTTGGTCGCCCAGAACTTCCAGTTTAACCAGCTTGTGTCCATCCAGCAGCTCACGCGCCATGCGGCAGGTGCGAACTGCGTCTTCCGCTGTATAGCAGCCTGCCGTGTTGGGCAGGATGGTATAACGTTCGGGTGAGATCACCTCTAGCAAGCTGGGCTCATCTTTGTTCTGGCCGAGATTCACGCGCCGGATAGCGACGGTAATCATTTCTGCTGCGCTTGCTTCCAGGGCCGAGAGGTTCTCCTCAAAATCCTTGTATTTGCCGCTGCCGATAATAAGCCGCGACTGGTATTCCACGCCTGCGACAACTAATGGTTTATCCTGATTCAAACTCATGTCGGGTATATTAACCTCCCCCTATCGCCTGGACGATTTCAATCTTGTCCTGGTGGTTAATCTGCTGTGCTGCAAACTGGCTGCGAGGCACAATCTCGCCGTTTACTTCGACTGCAATGCGCCCCTCAGTTAACGCTAGAGCGTGCAGCAAATCCATCAGGCTCATGTCCTGCTCAAACTTGTGTTGCTTGCCGTTTACCGATATTTCCATAGTCATTCGTTTGCCGAGGATAGTTTCTGGGTCGTGGCAAACCAGCCCAGGCAAGTCCACCCTCCCAGGAAACCAACTCCACCAATGGGTGTAATCGCACCTAACCAACTGATACCGGTTACGCTAAGTAGGTAGAGGCTGCCAGCGAAAAAAATTATACCAAGCAGGAACAGTCGCGCGGCGAATTTTAGTTGGACACTGTCCGGATGATTCACGGCAAGCAGGCCGCAGCCGAACAGGGCGAGGGTGTGAAACATGTGGTAGTCCACACCAGTTTCATAGGTCGCAAGTGCCGCAGAGTCTAGCAATGACTCGAGTCCGTGGGCGCCGAAGGCACCAATGGCAACCACAAGAAAGCCATTAACGCAGGCGAGGATAAGAATGTGTTTTGCCATGCTTTCGACTACGATGCTTGGGAAAAATTAGTTAGCGTTTATTGGGGTGTGACCGCAAGCGATTGATTATGCCTGATTGTTCAGAATGTCGCGCAGAAAAAAGCCGCGATCTACGCGGCTTAAAATAATACAAGATCTCAAAAGTTGTATTCTTGCATGGTCTATCGATCTCGGGGCAATGTCGGATTGGCCTCAGGCCTCCATTTTGGCCTTGATCTTGTTCATCGCATTCTTTTCCAGCTGACGAATACGCTCAGCAGAAATTCCGTACTTGTCAGCCAGCTCGTGCAGGGTGGACTTTTCATCACACAACCAGCGACTGCGCAAGATGTCCTTACTGCGCTCATCAAGTCCGTCCAGAGCGAGCATAAGGCTATTGTTGGTCACCGCTTCCCACTCGGCCTCTTCCAGATTCTCAGCGATATCGGAAGTTTGATCTTCGAGGTAATAAGCCGGAGCCCGATATACAGCATCATCATCGCTATCAGGCTCGGCATCGAAAGAAGTATCGTAAGAGCTCATGCGGCCTTCCATCTGTCTTACGACTTTTGGATCAACGCCGAGATCTTGTGCTACTGCTTCCGTCTCTTCATTATTTAACCACCCCAGCTTCTTCTTGGAGCTGCGCAGGTTAAAGAAGAGTTTGCGTTGCGCTTTAGTGGTGGCGATTTTAACAATTCGCCAGTTGCGCAAAATATATTCGTGCATCTCCGCCTTGATCCAATGCACAGCAAAGGACACCAGGCGAACACCCACTTCCGGATTGAAACGCTTAACCGCCTTCATCAGGCCTACGTTTCCTTCCTGGATCAAATCGGCCTGGGACAACCCATAGCCTGAATAAGTCTTGGCCATATGCACGACAAAACGTAGGTGCGCCATGACCAGCTGGCGCGCAGCATCAACGTCTTCTTCGTAGTAGTACTGCTTGGCTAACTCGAGCTCCTGCTCGGGGGTCAGTATAGCGATACTGTTTACGGACGCGATGTAAGCGGTCAGGTCGCGGCCTGGAGTGGCCGGATCAATGACTTGTAAACTCTTACCTATGCTCATAGTTGCTCTTGCATTCACCGTTACTTGGATAATTACGAGATTTGCTCGTTAATAGACCAAATTTTAGCATTTTTCATTTAGCCGTGCCATTTGGCGAGGCTGCAGTGTTAAAGGACACCGCCATTTGCTGTATCAGGCCCGATTCAAAAATCGTCGAAGTGCCTCATGCCAGGCACGAGACGTTGCACTCTAGCCGGTCTTTAAAGGTATGGGCGCTGCGGGGTATTTCAAGGGCCAAATCGGAATTTTTTCTAGGGCCACCGTGTCTGCACAAAATCCGTTAAAGTCATATCATTAAGCGCTAATTGTAGCTATCTTCCTTAAAACTGAGGTAAAAGCTGAAACCCAGCCAAGCCCAGCTGCGGCCGTGATCAATAAGAGATTCTCCAGCACGCTCAGGCCAATTAGTTGAAAGTCGCTGTCATAGAGCGAAGCCACCTCAGCCACAGCAGGTCCCAGGCTCGACAACACCAACAGCAATAAGATGCAGGCGAGTAGGCCGCCCGCAGCACCCAGATACAAACCGGTGTAGAGAAAGGGGCGCGCAATGAAGCTGTCCGCGCCGCCAAATTGCTTGATGATGCGGATCTCCTCGCGTTTGCTTTCGACCCCCACGCGAATAGCGTTTCCAATGATGACTATAAGCCCGATAGCCACCAACACCAGCAGCAAGCCGCCGAGCTGGTTGACCAGGCTCAATAGGGCTTCCAGACGCTGCAACCAGAGGTAGTCAAGTTGCACGAACTCGACTTCTTCAAAGGTCGCCAAGCTTTGTTCAATGGTATTGGCAGTGTCCGGGCTTGAGCGTGCTGGCGTAATGATCAGCGCACTGGGCAGGGGATTTTGCGCCAGACTCTGCAGTGTCGCCCCTAGCCCAGACGCCTGGCTGAATTCAGTGAGTGCATCACTGGCTGACACGTAATCAACGTCTGCTACCTCAGCCATTGATTGTAAGCGCTCACTCACTTCCAAAGCTTTATCATCAGGAACTGCCAGGTAGAAATATGCTGTAATCTGGGCAGCTTTCTCCACACTGCCCATATTAGCCTGCAGATTACTGGTCAACAGCAGCAAGAGCGCTGGCAGCATCATAGCCACCGCAATTACCACTACCACCAAGCCGCTGGTGCCAGGTGCGCGCAGCAATTGCCTTAGGCTTTCACTGGCTACCTTGCGGTGCACCACAATCCGCGAGTGGGAGAATTGGCTGGGCGCGCCGCCTCTGGTCGCGGGGGTTCGTTTGGTGTTTGGTTGCTTGATTTTAGCCATCGCTAATTAGCCTGCCGTGATCCAGGGCGAGGGTGCGATGCTGGAAATTTTCCAATAGCGACTTGTCATGGCTGGCGATAAGCAGGCTCACGCCGACATGGCTAAATTGCTCAAATACCGACATGACCTCGGCGGACAGCTCTGGGTCAAGATTGCCTGTAGGCTCATCGGCCAGGATTATGCGGGGCCGATTAACCACCGCACGCGCGATGCCCACCCGTTGTTGCTCACCGCCAGACAGGCGCGCGGGCAGCATCCTTTCTTTATTTAAAAGACCAACTTTATCCAGTGCCGCGCGAACTCTGCGCTGCACTTCTGTCGGGGGGAATTCGGCTATTTCCAGTGGCAGGGCCACATTCGCGCCGACGCTACGATCAAACAAGAGTTGATGATCCTGGAATACGGCACCGATCTGGCGGCGGTGGAAAGGAATCCTGGATCTCGGCAGTCTACCGAGATTAGCGCCGTTGACGATTACCTCGCCACCGGAGCACTGCTCCAGCGCCAATATCAGGCGCAGTAAGGTGCTTTTGCCCGCACCGGAGTGCCCGGTGAGGAATACCATTTCGCCTTTATTGATTTCAAAGCTGACGTTGGTCAGTGCATCCAGACCTTGCGGGTAGCGCATGCTGACATTGTCGAACTTGATCATTCAGCTTAGTCGTCAAATTATTCGTTAAATAGGGCGGCAATGAATTGTTTAGCGTCGAAAGGTCGCAAGTCATCGACCTGTTCGCCCACGCCTATGAAACGAATAGGTAGCTGCAGACGTTTGGCGAGCGCGAAAACGACGCCGCCTTTGGCGGTTCCGTCCAGCTTGGTCAAAGTGAGGCTGGAGAGTTCAGTGGCGGCATTGAAACTCTCTGCCTGGCTCAATGCGTTCTGGCCCGTAGTGGCATCAAGCACCAGCATGATTTCCTGGGGATAGTGCTCATCCTGCTTCTTCAGGACACGCACTATTTTTTCCAGCTCCTGCATGAGGTTGTCTTTGGTGTGCAGTCGCCCCGCTGTATCGGCAATCAGGACGTCGATGTTTCTGGCCTTTGCAGATTGCGCCGCATCAAAAATAACTGAAGCACTGTCTGCACCAGTGGCTTGTGCGACTACTGGCACATTATTTCGCTCGCCCCACACCTGTAACTGTTCGACTGCTGCGGCGCGAAAGGTATCTCCCGCTGCCAGCATCACACTCTTGCCCTCTGACTGCAGGCGCTTAGCCAGCTTGCCTATGGTGGTAGTCTTGCCAACGCCGTTGACTCCGACAATCAGAATAACGAATGGGTCGGGTGAGTCAGGAATGTTAAGTGCTTCGCTGCAAGGTGCCAGTATCGATTGCAGCTCCTGCTTAAGCCCCTCAAGAAATGCCTCGCCATCTGCGAGTTGCTTGCGATCCAGTTTGTGTTTGAGATTCGCGATGATTTGCTCGCTGGCCTCAAGCCCAACATCGGCGGAAAGCAATTGGGTTTCCACCTCTTCCAGCAGCTCTCCATCGATGCTTTTATGTCCCAGGACCAGGGACTGAATACCCTCCGTAATGCGCCCACGGGTTCGGCTCAAGCCTTGCTTGAGTCTGACAAACAGCCCCGCTTCGGTTTCAGGCGAAGTGGATTGTTCTGGTTGTTTTGATTTGCCAATTCCAAACATGATGACTGCGAAAGCTAAAACTGAAAACCATGGGACGAAGAATGAGACTCGATGCGAGAGCGGACATAATGCTATCACCGCAGCGAGCTGGGTAACACTGTGTAGTTGGAGGATTAGCGTATTCGAGATGCGAGTTGCCCAGCTTTTGCTTATCATCCGCACTCGACGCCAATTCAGGAAACGTATGTCGCGCAGGAATCAGCTTAGAATCATCGGGGGCACACACCGTAGTCGATTGGTCACCTTTCCTGAGCATGATGGTCTCAGACCAACTGGTGACAGGGTACGTGAAACGCTCTTCAACTGGCTGCAGATGTCGATCGTCGGAGCCCATTGTCTGGACCTCTTTGCCGGCAGTGGGGTGCTTGGATTCGAGGCGTTATCCCGGGGAGCTGCCTCGGTTACTCTGTTGGACAGCGACGCGAAGGTCATAGCAAACCTGCGTAAAAATTCTGAGCAGCTCGGGTTTGACAAGGCCAGAATTGAACACATCGATACGAGTAACTGGCTGACGCAATCCAGCCATGATGGGCTATTCGATATCGCATTTCTGGATCCGCCTTTTGCAGACGAAATTCTTTATGAGACATGTAGACTGCTACAACAGAGCGGAGCGCTGAAGGCTGGCGCCAAGGTCTATCTGGAACATGAACGCCCTCTGGCCGAAGAAAAGCTGCCCATTGAATGGGAAACGATCAAGAAAAAATCAGCAGGGAAAGTTCATTTCGGGCTCTTCCTTGCAAATCACGAAGCAGTTAATGCAGGATCCAATTCAGGAATAAATCCAGGAATTCTTAAATAATGTCATCTGGCACTTCTCAGCATGAATTTAGATCTGCCTGGTGGTTGCCGGAAGGGCATAGTCAAACCCTATGGCGCAAAGTCGCGGGCGCGCCTGCTGTAAATCACGCGCGTGAAAGAGTTGAACTCAGAGACGGCGACTTCATAGATATTGACTGGCTGACAGGGCAAGAGCCGGCTAAAAATTCTGCGCAGCCACTAGTCTTTATTCTGCACGGGCTGTGCGGAAGTTCGTCTTCTTCCTATGTGCTTTCCTTGCAAAGGCTGTTACTAGAAAACGGTTTCAATAGTGTGGTCATGAATTTTCGGGGCTGCAGTGGAGAGCTTAATCGCAAGGCCCAAGCCTATCATTCTGGTGTATCCCATGACCTTGAGGAAGTGCTGAGAAAGGTAATCAGTCGGCATGAACCTGAAGCCGTTTCATTAGTCGGTTATTCGCTGGGCGCAAATGTCCTGTTGAAATGGCTTGGTGAGCATCACGACTACAGTAAAATAGACAAAGCCGTCGCGGTATCAACGCCCTTCACACTGGGGCTCTGCTCACGGAAAATGCTCTCCGGACTTTCAAGAATCTATGGACGTTACTTTACCAGACGCTTGCTGAACGACTATTTACATAAGTGCAAGGAGTTCGAGTCGCAAGACAAAGGACCGGAACTGGAAGAATTGCTGGGGCTGGGAGACGTTTCTCGAGTCAGCAATATTTGGGAGTTCGATGACCTGATTACTGCTCCACTGCATGGGTTTGAGAGTGCCAACGATTATTATGAGCGCTGTAGCAGTATAAAATTTCTGCCAGAGATATCCGCTTCAACCCTGTTAATTCAAGGCTATGATGATCCGCTTATTCCCCCTATTGCGCTCCCTGAGCCTGGCATAGTTTCAGAATCCACTGTGATGGAGTTGAGCCCTAAAGGAGGGCATGTTGGCTTTGTTTCAGCACAAAGCAGCAACTGGCTTGAGCATCGAATCCTGAAGTTCCTGAGAGACTGATTGAGCCACTCTTACCATTTCGCTAGAATGCTGTCTCGAATCAGGGGCTGACCGATGAAAATAGCTGTATATCCAGGTACGTTCAATCCAATCACCAACGGTCATACCGATCTGGTGGAGCGTGCTTCGCACCTGTTCGATCAAATCATTGTTGCTGTGGGCACAAACGCCCAGAAAAACAATACGATGACTACGGAGCGTCGCGTGGCACTGGCACAAGAGGTGCTGGGTCACGTGGAAAACGTGTCTGTAGAGTCGTTCGATACCCTGTTGACGGAATTTGTAAAGTCACGCGGGGCCAACATCATCTTGCGCGGTCTGCGCACAGTCGCAGATTTCGAATATGAGTTTCAGCTGGTTGGGATGAATCGCGTTCTGCAGCCCGAGATTGAAACCGTGTTTCTGGCTCCTGCCGAACACCTGTCTTACATTTCTTCAACGCTGGTTAGAGAAATTGCCTCGTATGGCGGTGACATATCGAAGTTTGTCCATCCGTCGGTTGCAAAGGCGATTACTGAATCCTAAATTTCTGGAACCTAAAGCCCAGAACCTAAAGCTCAGAACCGAGGGTCTAAGTTTGGCACTTCGGACAGAAGACCGTACTGCGCTGCCCTAACCTGATCTCCTTCAATTCAGTTCCGCAATTCTTACATCCAGCACCACCGCGCCCATAAACTTTCAGCGACTGTTTAAAATAACCGGGATTACCATTGCTGTTAGTGAAGTCACGCAGTGTCGTTCCGCCGACGTCAATGGCATTGCTAAGGACCAGCTTAATATTGTTAGCCAAAACCTTATACCGCTGCAGCGCAATTCGCCCCACCGCTCTCCTGGGGTGGATGCCGCTCATAAACAGTGCCTCATTGGCATAGATATTTCCTACTCCCACCACGACATGGCTATCCATGATAAAGCTTTTGATTGGCGCATTTCTTTTTCGGCTCAGGCTATGAAGGTAGCTGCCATCGAACTCATCGGTAAGTGGCTCCGGGCCGAGTTTGCGCAGCAGTTTATGCTCGCTGATCTCACCTTTGTGCCAAAGGAAACAGCCAAACCGCCTGGGATCAGTAAATCGTAAGCAGCTCTTGTCAGGGAACAGCAAGTCAACATGATCATGCTTGCCGGGCTTAAGCAGGTGGGTCAGTATCCGCAAGCTGCCCGACATCCCAAGGTGGATCAGCAAAGTTCCGGTTTCAGCGCGCAATAGCAAATATTTGCCGCGGCGCTGTACGTCGAGAATTTCCTTACCGGTTAGTTCGGGGCGCAAAGATTCAGAGATAGGCCAACGCAGTGATGGCTGTCGAATGACAATCTGTTCGACGACTTTACCCTTTACGTGATCGATGATACCGCGTCGAGTTGTTTCTACTTCAGGAAGTTCCGGCAAGTTGCGCCTCAAGCAATCAAAGTAATTAGTTGGCAGCATTGACTGCGGTTATAATCGGCGACCCAACAGTAACGGAATTGGAATCCAATTGCTAACAGCGAAGACTCTACTTGGAATAGATGCGGGCGGCACGTTCACTGATTTTATCTGTGTGCGTATCGGCGAAACCACAACGGTGTCCGTGCATAAGACCTTGTCTACACCGGCAGCACCGGAGCAGGCGATACTCAATGGCATCCAGGCCCTAGGCTTGAAGGAAGAAGCAGAACGGGGCGGGTTGCACATTATTCATGGTAGTACAGTCGCAACTAACGCTGCACTTGAAGGCAAGAATGCAGTTACTGCCTATGTAACAAACTATGGGTTTGGTGACACGCTGCGCTTGGCAAGACAGACGCGCCCCAAGCTTTATGCGCTTGAGTTCCCGGCGCAACCGGTGCCGGTTCCACCGGACTATAGTCTGGAGACAGGTGGACGTGTGTCTGCCCAAGGCGAGATCCTGGAGCCACTTTCTTCCGAGGAGCTAGAACTTCTGTTGGATAAACTGCGAGAGCTAAAGCCCGCGGCGGTGGCAATAAACCTGTTGTTTTCATTTTTAGATGATACGTTTGAAAAAACTATAGAAACTGCAATCAAAGAAGCTGGCCTACCGGTTTTCCTCAGCCGTTCCTCAAAGGTGCTGCCGGTATATAAAGAATACGAAAGAGGTATTGCAACCTGGTTGAATGCCTCACTCGGCCCGGTAGTGCATGGCTACCTGTCCAGGCTACAGTCGCAGCTTGGTTCAACTTCAATTCAGATCATGCAGTCCAATGGTGAAACCATCGAGGCGTCCAAAGCCACTGATGCTGCGGTGCGACTTTTGCTGTCAGGACCAGCTGGCGGATTGACCGCCATGAAGTATCTGGGCCGACAGATTGGCATAGAGCAGATTATTAGCTTCGATATGGGTGGCACTTCGACCGATGTGGCTTTGTTAGACGGGGAGATTGGCACTACTTCAGAGGGGCATATTGGCCCTTATCCTGTGGCTGTTCCCATGGTAGACATGCATACCATCGGGGCTGGCGGTGGTTCCATTGCTTTTGTGGATAGCGGCGGCATGCTGCAGGTGGGGCCGCGCTCGGCGGGTGCTGAACCCGGTCCAGCTTGCTATGGGCTTGGTGGCGTAGAGGCCACGGTTACAGACGCGAATCTTGTGCTGGGGCGGTTGGTGTCAGATGCGAAGCTGGCTGGTGATTTACAGCTCAGCGTTGAGAAGGCGCGCAACGCAATCGCCAAAATAGCTGAACAGATAGGGCTTAGCATCGAGGAAACCGCCGCGGGTATCATTGGTATCGCCAATGAGCACATGGCGAAAGCGATCAGGGAAATATCAGTTAATCGTGGCTTTGATCCGGAAGAATTCGTGCTGGCCAGCTTTGGCGGCGCAGGGGGATTGCACGTCTGTGCCCTGGCGGAAGCGATGCAGATGAAATCTGCCATGGTGCCATCTCGTGGTGGCGTGCTGTCTGCGCTGGGCATGTTGGTTGCAACTCGTGGGCGTCAGTTCACCAGGACGGTCGGCCTGCAGCAGGACCTGATTGAAGTCTCTAAGCTGGAGGCGGAATTTCATACTCTGGAAAACCTTGCGACCCAAGAGCTCAGTGATCAGTCTGCACCGCCTCCTGAGCTCAGCTACAAACGTAGTGTCGACATATGTTATCGCGGACAGTCCTACACGCTGAATGTGCCTTGGGTCGGCCTTGCCGAGACTCTTACAAACTTCAACGCGATGCACCAGCGCCGTTATGGCTATGCTCTCTCCGGAGCAATCGAGCTGGTGAATATATGCGTTAATGTCCAGGTTGTAGCAGACGCCTTGGAGTTACCAGACGCATCCGTGCTCAAGGATTGCAATAATGTTGCGAATAGCGAGGTCTATGGTAAGGATGAGAGCGACAATGATGTCGTGGTGATTGCGCGTGACGCCATGCAACCCGGGCGTAAGCTGTTTGGCCCGGCCGTAGTAACCGAATATTCAGCGACAACTTTTGTGGCGCCGGATTGGTGCGCTGAAACTGACCCCAATGGCAATCTGCGCTTACAGAAAACAGTCTGAGCTGGGGAAGGGGGAGAATCTTCAGCTTTTAATGAGGTTTCAAGGGCTTAGCTGTTTACAGTGCCAAGAGGGTGTTTTATAAGTGAGCAGAGGCCAAGCCGCTGTCTTTAAACCTTACCGCCACCGGGAGCGTAGAGCTGGTTCGATCCGGGTTGTTGATCGTATTTTTTGACTAGACGCTACCTATTTTCATGAAGAAGTTTTACAGAGCCCAATTAACCCCGTTTTTTATCGCAGTGTTCAGCGCGGCGGTCTTGCTGCTGCATGGATTCTCCTTCGCTCAAAGTGCCGCTTCAGCTGCCGCTGCAGCGGAGGGGAGTCAGCCTGTTGAGGTGGAGCCAGCAGAAACAGAGCGGGGTTCGCGCGTCTTCTACGTTGATTTCCCGATTCCCATTATTGAAGGGCAGGATCCGATTTATCCTGATCAAGGGGTGCCTGCGCAAAGCCCTGAAGACGATCCCGCGTTCGCTGAGCGCAGCCTCGCCATCGAGGATTACAGTACCGCGGTTGCGACCACTGAGACGGCTGGTGGCGCGTGGGATGTCAGCCTGGTGGAACAACTTGCCGCGCTAGGTGAGTTGCAGCAGGCACAGGGCGATCATCTTGCTGCACTGCAATCGCTTGACAGGGCGATGCACGTTAGCCGCATAAACAGCGGTCTGCACACTACTGATCAAATCCCAATCGTTGAAGACATGATTAAGAGCTACACAACGCTGGGGCAATGGAGTGATGCGGATCTCTATCATGACTACCTGTTCTATATTCAGCAACGAGCCTATGGACCCACTGATCCACGCATCATTCCAGTGCTTGAGAAGATGGGGCGTTGGAACATGCAGGCTTTCAATATTGGCCTCGGCGAGGCACTGGGAATTCGTCTCAGCACCGCGCAGCTCATGTTCAATGCCGCGGCGCGACTGGTAGAGTTTCACTTTGGTAAAGACGATGAGAGATTTGTGCCATACCTAAATAATGTCGTGCAAACCTCTTACCAGATTTCTCGCAACCCGCAATTGCTCAACCAGGTCGACAACACAGAGTTTAGAACCAGCCAGGAATTGCTGGCGCAGCTCCTCAATGAACGCTATTCAACAGAGCCTGCCGGCTTCAGTGCCGGTGAAGAGGCCCTGCGTGAGATTGTGACTCACTACGAACAGGGCGATGATGTAAGTCTGCTCGCCGAGGCCTTGACCAACCTGGCAGACTGGTACCTCGTCTATGAACAGCGGCGTCGAGCTGGAGAGGTTTACCAGATAGCCTGGAATCTACTGGCGGAGCTGGAAGGCGGCGAAGCCATGCGAGAAAAATTGTTCGGTACGGTCGTACCTATTCCGGTGATTGACAGACAGCCTCGCAGGCTGGGCCGTGGCAGCAGCCAGGGTGAGGGACGCGCTGCACTGCAGGTTGATTACGCTGATCTTATGTTCACTGTCACTCGTAATGGTTCCGTAAGGTCGGTACAGGTTCTTAGTGACGAGAACGAAGACAACATCATTCGGATCGGCAGCGTGAGCCGGACAATGCGGGATCTTACTTTCCGTCCAATACTCGAAGACGGGGTCCCTGTAACTACCGAAGGTCACCGCTTCCGGGTCCGGTATTGGTACTAATTTAGCGCTGTTAGGGGTACGATCTTAGGTAAGATTTGTACGTTATTCAGCAAGGATTAAGGGGGTTTCTGCCAATTTGAACGTATAACAAGCCGGTGCGTATGCGGGCGAGGGGCCGAACGCACAGCCGTGCCCATGGTGACTGGCAAAATGCAATTAGGCGGCGTTAATGCGCTGGTTCTCAGCATCGATTAGCGTCCTGAAATGCGCTTTGGAATGCGCCTTGAAAGGCGCTCCGCAAAGCCCCTTTTAACCTCGGCAAAAGACGCCAAGGTTAGTTAAATGCGTCGAATGAACGGCAAAGTGCGAAATCAAATGAGCGCAACCCTGTAGTGAGAGATCAATGAATCTATTCAAATTAGCGTTAGCCGGTGGGATAGGTGTGATCCTGGTGGCTTGCCAATCTGCTAGCCAGAGCCAGTCTAGCGCCAGCATGCCGATGCCTCCTTCTCAGTCATCCAGCTCTAGCAGCTCGCCGAGCATGCCCTCGCCTTCCAGCCCGTCCAGCTCAAGTAGCTCGCGCCCATCGACACCCCAGCTCCCGTCGCCATCATCGCAGTCGAGCCAGAGCCAACAACAAAGCCAGCAACAGAGCAGCCCCTCAGGCTCTCAATCCAGCTCTCAGTCCAGCTCATCGTCTGGTGCACAATCTGCGAGCAGTTCCTCTTCAGGCAGCAGTTCCTCGTCAGGTGGGGCATCGATGCCCACTGCATCGTTTCCGGGGGCTTCTGCCCAGCCCAACAGTTCGAATCAGGGCGCAGATGCGAGCCAAAGTGGCGGCCAGGAAACGCAAGCCGGCGATTCAGCCGGCACACAGCAAGCGAGTGGTGGAGGCCAGCAAGGCCAGGAATCTTCTGGCCAGGAGCCGGGTCAGGGTGCAGGCACAGAATCTCGATTTCCCGCAGAGCAACAGGGCGGTGACGCCGGTGGGAGAGATTCTTCTACTGGGGATCTTCAAAATGGGCAAAGTGGAGCACAATCTTCAGGCGGGGGCACTTTAAGCCGTCCAGGTGGGGATTATGGGCTGGATTCTTTGCCAACGGGGGCCTCAAGTGGGTCATCGCAGCAAGGTTCCACTGGAGCAGGCGCGGCGACTACCGCTGAACGCGCCGCCATTCTTGATGAGCGTTTGCGTCGCGGCTACGAGACTTTCGATGGCTTCATCCTTGGGGAGAGAGAACGCGCCCAAAATGAAAGCAACGAAGCGGGGTCAGTCGCGATCGGCGGTGATGGTGGCTCAGCCGGTGGCGGTGGAGCCGCTGGCGGCGGCCAGCAGCCGCAGACTATGGAAGAGGCCGCCTCTTCCGCCACAGCTGGCGCAGTTGCCGCCATTGGCAGGCCTTCTTCTTCCAGCGGCGAACCCGCGGAGAGTTTTCCACCCCCGGAAGACATTCCAAGCGGGCGTGATGATGATGTCGTCGCAAGGCAGCTTAGAGAAGCCGCTATGAGAGAACCAGATCCTGAGTTGCGCGAGGCGCTCTGGGAAGAATATAGAAATTATACGGGTATTGGTGAAGAGCAATGATTCTGCAATATAAGCACGTAGTCGGATTAGTTTGCCTGGCACTTTTTGTCAATGCATGTGCCACACACACAGTAAAGTCGACCACTTATACAGCGGTCGTTCAAGACAGCCAGAATGTGCCGGAGGATTTGCTCCTCGACGTTGGCATCACCGTCTTTGATCCAGGCATAGATGAGATTGATAAAGATGAAGAAGACACCGTCAACGGTGAGATCCGGGTGGCTGAATCCCGCTACGCGCCTTACCTGTTAGCCGAAACCCTCCAGCGCTCTGCCAACTGGGGCATCGTGCGGGTTATGCCAAACGGTGAGAGTCCCATGGATGTGCAGGTTAATGGCACAATTCTGCGATCAAATGGCGAGTCTATGGTAGTTCGCGTCGAAGTATCAGACTCTCGTGGCCGTGAGTGGTACACCAAAGAATACGAAGAGATTATCAGTCAGTTCAGCTATGACCCACAGCAGCGTCAGAAGAACGATCCGTTCCAGGTGATTTACAACAAGATCGCCAACGACTTGCTGGCATATCGACAACGCAATATAGAGGATAATGAAATTCAGGAAATCAGAACGATTTCCGAAATCTTGTTTGCCCAAAAGTTCCAGGATGAAGTCTTCAGTGCTTATTTAGGACAAAACCGTCAGGGGGAGTATCAGCTCACTTCTCTGCCTGCTGAGAACGACCCAATCCTGGGTCGTATTCGCAATATTCGTGAGCGTGATTTCATGTTCATCGACACGGTGCAGGATTACTACGCGACCTATGTGAGGCAGATGCGATTGCCCTATGATTCCTGGCGCGAACAGAGCTATCAGGAAACGATCACACTAAGAGAGTTGCGTGACTCTGCCCGGCGACGATTCATTGCCGGTGCGGCAGCCGTGGTAGGTGGTCTGGCCGCAGCCAGTAGTGGTGGTAATTATGCTACCCAGGCGGGCGGTGCTGTCGGCGTTGGTGCCGGGGCATTCCTGATCAAGAGTGGTTTCGACAAGCAGGCAGAGGCCCGTATTCATATGCAGGCGCTCGAAGAGCTTGGCCAGTCGCTGGAGAACGAGGTCTTGCCCCAAGTCCTTAATCTGGATGATCGCACCATTACCCTGAGTGGTTCCGTAGAGGAACAATACGGTCAGTGGCGTGAGATTCTGGCAGAGCTTTATGCTGCTGAAATGGGTGAGCTTTAACCGCAACTATCTTCAAGTGCTAAATCCCCCGTAGAAGAGTTATGTCAGAAGACAATTCTGTAGACACAGATCCATCCGCTCTGGAACCTACCGACGCCAGCATTTATGCCAAACAGGTAGGGCCCACTCAGCGCCAGAAGCCCAGCACGGCTATGTGGTTGGGGCTAGGCGTTCTGGTGATTTTGGCCCTTGCGGTCGTGTTTGTTTTACCCTCAGTGGTCACGGAATATGAACTGCCACTTGAGCGTCGAGTTGAGGAAGTGAGCCAGTCTGCCGCCGCCGTGACGCAAGTTCCTGAAACCGCCGTCTCTCCCTTCGAAGAAGCCCAGCGCTCGATTCAGCGCAAGCAATCCCAGGACGTATTGGCGGAGCTATTAGAGCTGCAGGGACAGTTGGACCTCCTTGAAGTTGAGGCTTGGGGTCGGGAAGACTACGAAGCGGCACTCGCTACCGCTTCAATAGGCGATGAGTACTATCGCACCCAGGATTTCGATTTAGCGACAGAATCCTACAGCAACGGACGCAACGCACTAGCCGAGTTGATCGAGTCCGTACCCAATGTGCTGGCGCAATTGCTTATTGACGCAGAAAACGCCCTTACAGCTTCTAACACGCAAACAGCGCAGGATAAGTATTCACTTGCGCTAGTGCTGGAGTCCGATAATGCGACTGCCCAGATCGGGCTGGCCAGGGCACAGGTATTGGACGAGGTGCTCGCGCTGATGGAGCAGGCAGACGATTTATTTGATGATGGTGAGCTGGAAGCGGCCCGCGATATGTACGAGCAGATTGTGGGCCTGGATAGCTACAACGAAGCCGCGCCGCAGCGCATCAGTGAAATCGATGTGCAAATACGAGAAAACGAATTCTCAGCAATCATGTCCGAGGGTTATGCATTGCTCCAGGCAGATGACCCGGAACAGGCTATCGCCACATTTCAACGCGCTGCCGCCATGGGTATTAACCAGCAACAGGCTCAGGCTGCAATTCAGCAAACTGAAACGCAGGTTGCCAATGCACAGATCAATGGTTTGCAGCAGGAAATTACCGCTGCAGAGGCAAGTGAACGATGGCAGGATGCGGTAGATGCTTATGACAAGGTTCTCGAGATCGACGCCAACTTGCTGTTTGCGATTCAAGGCCGAGAGCTTGCTAACCAACGTGCCACACTCAACCAGCTGCTGGTCAATGCAATCGAAGCACCAGAGCGACTTTCAGAAAATGATGTGTATGAAGAGAACCTTCGGTATTACTTCATCGGTCGCGACATTGAAAATCCTGGACCCGTGCTCCGCGAGCAACTGGATGAACTACAGGTACTGCTCGAAAATTCTCAGGTTCCTATCGATATAGATTTCATCTCCGACACGTTTACCGAGGTCACGCTGCTGAAGATTGGCAACCTCGGCAAGTTCGAACAAACCTCGATGGCATTGAAGCCGGGTAATTATGTTGCGGTTGGTCGTAGGCCCGGATTTCGCGATGTCAGGGAAGAATTCACAGTCGGATTTGGTCAGACTCCAGATTCTGTCGTGGTCCAGTGTGTTGAACGCGTAGTTGCCACTAACAGGTAAATGGTGCGATGGAGAACAACGAAAAACTTATCGGAGAAAAAGGGACAATTGACCCGATAGTTCCCATTGATTTTACGCCCCATAAAGACTCAGGGCGTAAGTTCAGTTATCAATTTCGCTGGTTTCACCTGATTGTAGTCGCCTTCTTCGTAGTTTCAACAATAGCGGGCTTCTTCGTGCTAACAGCCCGTTCCGTATTCATTCAAGTAGATCCGATTTCGGCAAATGTTGAAATCAGTGGAGGTCTCGCACTTCAGCTTGGGCCGCGCTATCTCATGCGCACAGGGTCTTATGAGATCACCCTCAGAAATGAGGGCTATCACGACACAACAACGCAACTGATTGTAGGAACGGAGCAGTCACAAACACACCCGTTTAGTCTGCGAAAACTTCCAGGCCTGATTTCGATTGTAAGCACCAATATCGAAGGTGCTCGGGTCCAAATCGATGGTGTTGATATTGGCCTGACTCCTCTGACCGATGTCCCGGTTGAGGCAGGTGATCATCAGATGACAATTACCCTGGACCGTTACCTTGACTACGGGCAGCCAATTACCATTGAGGGACGATCGGTCACCCAAAGTTTTAAGGCGGGTCTCGAGCCAGCCTGGGCCACACTGTCGTTTACGACCTCTCCCGCAGGCGCTGATGTGATCGTAGACGGTGAAGTCTTTGGAACCACACCTCTTAATGCGGAAATACTGCAGGGCCAACGTGACGTCACGCTCAAGCTAACAGGGCACAAGGCCTGGCAGGAGGATTTCGATGTGATCGCCGGTGAAGATTTTGTGGTGCCGGAGGTTGCGTTGGAGCCGGCCGATGGCCTCGTGTTCATACGGTCCAATCCATCCGCCGCCAGCGTTACCATCGGCGGCGTGTTTCAGGGCCTTACGCCCCTGGAAGTCGCGCTGGCACCGAACGAAAATCATCAGGTTACCTTCTTCAAGGATGGCTATCAGTCGTCTACTAGCAGCGTTCGCACCGAGCCAAACCAGGAACGTGAAATCAGTGTCCGCCTTGACCCGGTGCTGGCGAATGTTAACGTAGTCAGCGAGCCACCGGATGCAGAGCTTTATGTAAATGGGGAATTCAGGGGTGCGGCTAATCAGACTATTGAACTGATGGCGGCGAATCAGCAGATTGAGATTCGCAAGGATGGCTACGTACCTTACACCACCGAATTTACATCGCGGCCCGGGTTGGATCAGATAATTCGCGTCACCCTCAAGTCCCTGGAACAGGCGCGTCTGGATCAGATTAGACCAGAAATCACCTCTGTTGCAGGACAAGACCTCAAGTTGTTTTATCCTGGTTCCTTTACTATGGGTGCTTCGCGTCGAGAGGCCGGGCGCCGACCGAATGAAAATTTGCGCGATATACAACTAGAACGGCCATTCTATATGGCCTATCGTGAAGTCACGAACGCCGAGCTTCGTCTATTCGATAGCGAACATTCCTCAGGCACGATTCAGGGACTTACTCTGGATAATGAATCTCAGCCAGCCGTTCAAGTGAGCTGGACTCGGGCCGCGCTCTACTGCAACTGGTTGAGTGAACAGGAAGGCCTGCCACTCTACTACCAGGTGGAGGGTGAAGAAGTGATTGGCTTTAACCCGGATGCCATTGGATATCGTCTTCCAACAGAAGCAGAGTGGGCATGGGTTGCACGTACAGATGGTAGCGGTAACGTCCTGAAGTATCCCTGGGGCGATCAATTACCACCACCTGAAAATGCAGGCAATTTCGCTGACGTTACTGTCAGGGCTTATCTTGGCGAAGTGATGTTCGATTATAACGACAACTATTTTGCCACCGCACCAGTCGCTTCGTTTGCCCCAAACCAATACGGCATCTTTGATATGGCGGGCAATGTCTCGGAATGGGTGCACGATTACTATGGCGCTGTGGGCGCTGTTGGCGGCCCTGAAGTGGACCCTAAAGGACCTGAATTGGGCCAGTTCCATACCATCCGAGGCTCAAGTTGGGCACATGGTGCGATCACAGAGCTGCGGTTATCGTTTCGGGATTTTGGCGAGGAGCCGCGTGACGATGTGGGCTTTCGCATAGCGCGCTATCTGGAGGAATGATGAAGAGGGTAATGAGGATAAGACTGCCAGCATTACTATTCACTCTGCTTGCGGCGGGCTGGGCCTGGGCGGCTGAGAATCAGGTCGAGCAAACTGAGGAGAATTCGGAGGCGACCGAAGAGACTGTTGTTGCTGAAACAGTCGACGATGCTGCGCCCCCCATTTCGGACGCGCCTAATTTGGGGGAGCCAGCAGAAGCGCTCGAAGATGAAGATTCGCCAGGCCGCTTTGTGCCAACAGAACAAATTTCACAGGACCTGGGAGTCTCTTTCCCGGTAGATATCTAACCGCCGCTTTTAACGCTAAGGAATACAGAGTAAGGAATAAGCCATGAAACAAGGCTCTTTATACGAAACATTTGTGCAACTCGCGGCGTTGGTCTTTGCCTTTATCGTAGTGCAGGCGGTCTACACCACGGTGATCCGCCCGGTTGCAAACGATTTACAGACTTTTCAGGCAGAACAACAACAGATAGATGAGAATTTTGTGCCAGAGCGTTCGGTGTTTATCATTCTTAAGGACATTGAGCAGCAGGCCTGTATAACACTCATGTTATGGGCTACGTTCATCATTGGGCTCAAAACACAGCAGACTATTAAGCAGCGTGGTCTGCTGGATCGCACCCTGGTCCAGGTTAACGAAGGGATGAGCGTCCTACCCGAAGATTCGAGAAACTACGCAAGACCGGTGCAGGCCTTGCCAGAGCAGGAGCAGGATTTCCTCTTGCCTCGAGCATTACTCGCAGGCCTCCACCGGTTTCAGAGTACGCGCAGTATTCAGGATGTTTCAAACACCGTTAAAGATGTCTGTGAAACCGAGGCGGATCGCATGGAAACAGAATTGTCGATCGTGCGCTATATCGCCTGGGCCATTCCGTCCATCGGCTTCCTTGGCACGGTGCGAGGTATCGGTACTGCGCTGGGACAGGCTTACCAGGCGGTAAGCGGGGATATAGTGGGCGTGACGGTGAGTCTTGGTGTGGCGTTTAATTCAACCTTTGTTGCACTCGTGGTTAGCATTTTTCTCATGTTTCTGCTCCATCAGCTGCAGTTGCTACAGGATCGCCTGGTTTTGGATACACAGAATTACTGCGATGAGCGCCTGATTAGACACCTGCAAGTACCAGATCAAGCGATGACATAGCGGCAAGGGTTATGGCTATAGCTGAGGCAAAGACCAGATAATGAGTGTCAAGATTATAGAACTCAATGATCGCGCCATCCATGTTGGTGACGAGACTGGCGTGATTTTACAGAGCCCTGGTTTCGCTCTGGCAGATGGTTCGTCTATTGTTTTGGGCGAAGAAGCCGAGCGCCAGGCCCGCCTGCAGCCAACCAACAGCTACAATAAATTCTGGCATGAACTGAGCCTTGACCCGATTTCGCACGGCAATAACTTCAGACACTTTGCGGACATCGCCTATGCGCATTTGATGCATTTGTCAGACGAGGCAGAGATCGCAGGCGATGTAATTTTCGCCGTGCCCGGTAACTTCACCCGCCAACAGCTCGCCATCTTACTGGGACTGGTAAACCATACCCCCTTTAAGGCCGGCGGCGTTGTTAACTCCGCAGTGGCAGCCGCAGCTCTCGCCGCTGAGGCCAGCAATATCATCTACATAGACTTGCAGCTTCATCAGGCGGTGGTTACCCGGCTCAATACCCAAGGTGATCACTTGCAGGCAGGCACTACGATTCAGGTGCCAGGTGTCGGTAGCCAAAACTTTATGGACCTCATGATGCAGATGGCCACCGGCATGTTTATTCAGCAATGCCGATTTAATCCACAACACAATGCCGGTTCGGAACAGCAGCTCTACAATGAATTGCCGGGCTGGTTAGCAGAAGCTGAGGACGGCAATCTGATTCTTGAGCTTAGAGCGGGGGAAACGCTTCACACCGCGAAGATGCCCAGGGAAACCCTGATCAATAGCCTTGGCGGACATTTCAAAAAGATCAATGAGCAGCTGGCGCCCATGCTGACAGAGCGCGATACACAAATTCTGGTAAGCCCAGCAATGGCAGCCTTGGCTGGCTTTACGGCTAGTCTGCCGCAGCAATCACAACTGATCGTTCTGGATCAGCATGCGGTGAGCCGGAGCGCGCTCGAGCATCAGGAGCTCATTATCGCGGGGGAAGAAGGTATCAAGCTGGTGGATAGGTTGCCGGTTGCCAAATCGAAACCAGCCAACACATCACAGACACCGCAAACTTTGGCCCCGACCCATGTTCTGTTCAAGCACAGGGCAGTGCCTATCAAGGACCTCAAGATTGCAAACCAGGTCGAAGTAAACGGCCATGCCGGTTCAGCCAACACACTGGTATTGTCGATTGCCGGCTTGCCAGAAGATCTTGGGCGCATTTTCCAGTCCGGAGGTGAGGTTCGCTTTCAGGCCCTGGCAGACGCTTCAAGAGTCAATGGTAAATCCGTCACGGGCGAAACCAGCCTGAGCGTTGGCGACCAAATTCAATTCGGCAGCAGCGCTGTGAATATGATCCTGATACAGGTAAGTGATGGCTAGCAATACCAAGTCCAAGCGTCGCGAGCTTAATCCAATCAGTCTGTCATTTCTGGACGTGATGTTCTGTGGGTTTGGCGCCGTAATTCTTATCTTCCTGATACTGGACTACGCCAGCACCGTTTCCGATGACGACACCAGCCCCGAACTCATGGCCGAGATCAATTTGCTCGAAGAGGAAATCAGGGAAGGACAGTTGGGCCTGGTACGAATTCGCAATACGCTATCCGATGTGGATTACGATGTGGTAGAAGCACAGGGGCTGGCGCGCCAGATTCAGGACCAGATTGATACCTTTCTGCAGGAGTTGGCGGCCCTCGAAAACTCCAGCGTGGCATCGGAAGAAGATATTGCCAGGTTGCGAGCAGACGTGCAGTCCCTGGAAGAAGAACTGCTGCGGCTGCAGGCCAGCGCGCTGGACCAGGAAGGCTCGAGCGTGCGGCAGTTTATGGGTGATGGCCAACGCCAGTATCTGTCTGGCATGTATCTCGGTGGCCAGCGCATACTCATCCTGATGGACAGCTCTGCCAGCATGCTGGATAGCACCTTGGTAAATATCATCCGAACTCGCAATATGTCGGACGATAGAAAGCGAACAGCGCCAAAATGGCAACGTGTTGTCAAAACTGTGGACTGGATATCAACCCAGCTGCCCATCACCAGTCGCTACCAGATCTGGCAATTCAACGAGGAACACGGCAGTGTGCTCGAGGGCACCACGGAGATGTGGTTGGAGGTTGCGGACCGAGACCAGCTTAATGGGGTTATTAGCAGCGCAGAGGCTGTGGTCCCAAACAACGGCACTAACCTGCAGCGGGTTTTTAGAGCGGTTGCTAATATGAACCCGCCACCAGACAACGTTTTCTTAATAACTGACGGGTTGCCTACCCTGGGAGTCCGGGCGAATAGCGACAATCTGGTCACTCCCGCGAGACGCATGGAATTGTTCGAAGATGCGGTTGAGGAATTACCTGGCGGAATTCCGGTCAATATAATACTAATGCCACTAGAAGGGGATCCAAGCGCCGCTGCCGCTTACTGGCAGCTGGCGCAGTACACCCAGGGCTCATTTCTGACGCCATCGGATGACTGGCCTTAGCGCCGTTTAACAATGCGACTATCAGCACTTTTGAGACCAGGAAGCAGAGACTTATAGCCACCATATACAAGGTGCAACACTAGATAACATGGCCAGACGTAAACGCGCCGAGACAGAATCTTTCACCGTATCCTTCCTGGATGTGGCGTCCTGTGGTTTTGGAGCCATGATTATTCTGCTGATGATCGTCAAGCCCGCAGATCCAACTATGATTGAAGTTTCAGAGGTGCCATCTGATGCGTCAGTTAATGAATTACAGGAGCAGCTGTTTGAAATCCGCGGTGAAACCCGGATATTGAATCGCGACCTTAACGCTAAGCACGAACAGCTGTCGTCACTCACTGAGCGCATTGCCAGGCTGCGCCGGGACCTTAGCGATATCGAGGGGCGCTATCAGACATCGAGCCAGTTGTCCGATGAAACCACCGATGAGTTCGGTAAGCTTTCTATCGCCAGGCAGACTCTCACAGCAGAGATGCAGCGCCTGCTCGCGAATGTCGCAGCGCCGGAGAACAATGCCATTGGCGGTGTGCCGGTTGATAGCGAATACATCATATTTATCATCGATACCTCCGGCAGTATGTATAACACGCCCGGCAACTGGAACAAGATGCTTGAGGTGATCGATAACACCCTTGATGTCTATCCTGAGGTGAAGGGCATACAGGTGATGAATGATATGGGCGATTACATGTTCAACACCTATCGTGGTGAATGGATTCCCGACACGGCGGGGCGACGTCAACAGATTATCCAAACCCTTAGAACCTGGAACCCATACAGCAATAGTAGCCCTGTAGAAGGAGTGACACGGGCAATCAATACCTTTTATTCACCTGACAAGAAAATTAGTATCTACGTGTTGGGCGATGACTTTCAGCCAGGCGGATCGATTCAGGATGTTTTGCAAACCATTGACCGAATCAACGTCGAAGACGCCAATGGTGACCGGCTGGTGCGTATCCACGGCATCGGGTTTCCGACCATTTTTTCCGGTCCCCGACGTTTCCAGCAGAGCGTTTATCGCTATTCGACTTTGATGCGCGAGATCACGTCACGAAATGGTGGTACATTTGTAGGACTGAATGACTTTCAATAGATGTCTGCTGGCAGACCACGAGTCATCTGAGCAGACTGTGAGCAACGTATATAGCATCATGAAAAAGCAGCAAACAACAGTCAGAAGTCTTTTGACGCAGGCGGGAATACTGCTGTCGGTGCTATTGCTGGCGAGTTGCGGTGTCAGCAACGTTACGATTGAGGGCAGTTTCCCCACGCCAAATATTAGCAAACTGCCACTAACCGTCGCCGTCTATTACGATGATGCCTTGCGCGAATTCGCTTATCTGGAATATTCCGAGACTGGCGCCGAAGAATTTAATATCGAGAGCGGGCAGTCGCACATTGAACTGTTCAATGCGGTACTGCCTGCCATGTTCGAAGAAGTTGTGGTGGTGGACAGCATGGAAGCCGCCGAGGCACGAGGCGTCGATGCTGTTTTCGCACCGCTTATCGAAGAATTCCAGCTGGCCTTACCCGCTAAAACCAAATTAGATGTTTACGAAGTCTGGATTAAATACAACATGCGCCTGGTTACGGCTGAAGGTGATTACATTGCCGACTGGGTCCTGACTTCCTACGGCAAGACACCAACGGAAACGTTCCGCACAACTGAGGCGGCCATCAACGACGCCGCTGTGGTTGCTTTGCGTGACCTTGCCTCCAGCTTCTCATTAAGCTTTACCCAGGTTCCAGAAGTACGAGATTGGTTGGCGAGTCTGTAAATTGAAGTTGGCCTGGACATAGTGGGTCGAACCCTGAGGTTGATCATGAAGGCACTAGTACGCATTGCCTCCGCCAGGACGCTGTTATTGTTCAGCGCAGCACTGCTTGCTGCCTGCACAAGCACTACTGTTGACGAGTTCAGACAGGGAGAAACTGGCATTGAAAGTGATGAGGCGGTAGTCATTTTAGGACGTCGCCAGGCCAGTGACTACGAGACACGTAGCGAATTTGTCGAGTGTGTGGGTGAGCGCATGGCCCGCGGTGACAATGCAATCAATATTGTTCCCGAACAGGAATTCATCGATGCGATGTTCCCCTGGTTTGAGCCGCGAACAGCCCCATTGCGTACCCGCGATCTTGAACAATTGATGGCTGAAGACGTAGTAGCAGCTAAAATGAACGAATACGGGATTCGCTATATTGTCTGGTTGGATGGTTTTACTGAAACCACCGATCGACAAGGCTCAATTTCCTGCACCATTGGACCAGGAGGCGGTGGTTGCTTCGGGTTTGGTACCTGGGAAGATGACGCCAACTTTGATGCTCGAGTCTGGGATGTCGGTTCGCTTAGTAATGTGGGAACAATTAACACCGACGCCACAGGCCAGTCCTATCTGCCTGCCCTGGTGGTTCCGATACCACTTATCGCAAGAGTTGAAGCCAATGCCTGTAACAGGCTGGCTACGCAGCTCAAAGACTTTGTAAACGGCAGCTAGGTATGCCAACCGGCTGCCATTGATGAGACAGGTGGCATTATGACCAAACTGGGATCTCCCGCACCGAAGACTCTACTGTGCTTCGGCAGTTTACCCAAAACATTCCTGATGATGATCTGCGCGGCTGTCATCCTGCCCGTGCTAATTTCTTGTGCGGTGAATCCCGCCACTGGTGGCCCAAACCTCGTTCTCATGTCAGAGAGCCGCGAGAAGGAAATCGGTGCCGAGGAGCATGCCAAGGTGCTGGCAAGTCAACCTGTCTACCAGGATGCGGACTTGCTTGCCTACGTGACTGAGGTGGGCAACCGAATTGCGGCTGTGAGCCATCGCCCCAATCTCGGATATACCTATACCATTATTGATAGCCCCAGCATTAACGCGATGGCTTTGCCCGGCGGCTATGTGTATGTGAATCGTGGTCTGCTGACTTTCATGAATACGGAAGCGCAGTTGGCCGCAGTGGTTGCCCATGAGATTGGTCATATTACCGCACGCCACGCTGTGCAGCAGCAGGCGCGCGGCGCATTGGCCAATGCAGCCGCGACAGTAGGTGGATTTGTCACCGCTGTTGCAACAGGCAGTGGCTACGCCGGTTCCCAGATTAGCGAGGTGGCTTCAATCTGGGCCCAGACCAGTCTCAGTGGTTTTGGCCGCGAGATGGAGCTAGAAGCGGACAGCCTTGGCGCCGAGTATTTGCTTGAAGCTGGCTATGACCCTTCGGCCATGATTGACGTTGTCACCGTACTTAAGAACCAGGAAGACTTTAACCGTCGGGTAACTGGCAGTGGCGGTGGGTATCACGGCCTGTTTGCTACACACCCACGGAGTGACACGCGTCTACAGCAAGCCATCGCCTCTGTCGGCGAATTAGAAGAAGGCGAAGTCACGATGAGTGATGACTCTACTTTTCGGGAGCAGATCGATGGTTTAATTATTGGTGCCAGCGCCGCCTCGCAACAGCAGGATGCACGTAATCGTTATTATCAGACCTTGCTTGGTTATACCCTGGTGTTTCCGGATGAATGGGGTGTACGTGAAACTACAACCACTGTGACTGCCAGCATGGCTGGTAAGGGCAGTTTGCGCGTCGAAGCGCAGCGTCTTCAGGAAAACATCGAGCCACGTGTCTTTCTTAGAGAAAAGCTGGGAATCACAGATCTGCAAAAATCTGAAGCTTTGTCACAATATCGCCTGGTTGGTCATACCGGCGTAACAATCTCGGCATCGGGCAATCCAGAGCGAGTCGCTGCAATCTACCTTGGACCACGCGTGTTTGTGTTCAGAGGTGAAGTTACAGACAGTGCTGATATTGAGACTGTGGATGCCGCATTATTGGAAAGCATTAGAACATTTCGGGCAATCCAGCGCGGGGAAACGTTGCTCGGCGACGAAATGAAAATAAAATACGTGCAGGCCAGCGAATTCTTCGATTTTTCCGTGGTCGGGCAATCCAGTCGCATTGCCAACTATCCCGAGGAAACTCTACGTTTACTTAACGGCTATTACCCATCTGGCACTCCTGAGGCTGGAGAATGGGTAAAACTTGTGGAATAGCGCGCAGTAACAATACCTCGCTTACGCGAAGATGATTATGAAAAGCCGGGCACAATGTCCGGCTTTTCAATTCTGGGCTGGGGTAACAAAGTTTGTTTTTGGTCGGTGCAGGGTTAAACTTGCTGAAAGACATTATATTGGGTTTGGCAAAGCGCTGCGATCCAAACCAATTCGCGGGAATTAGCAGGCAGCATCTGGGTTAGGGCAACAAACATGGCCGCAGTCGAAGAGCAAAAGAAGGGGCATAAGGAAGTCCGTCAGGGACAGGGTCCCCTGGACCTCAAGGTCTTCCTGGACGGTCTTTTGGCGGATTCCCGAATCACCCAGGCTAATTGCGACAATGCGATCCAGCACCGCCATGACGCAGACCATCGGGGCAAGCATATTCTTCACTACCTGTCTGATCTGGAAATTGCCGATCAACAGAATCCGGGCCGCAAGCTTGACATTGAGTCTTTGACCATGGCGTTGAGTGCGCAGTGTGGTCAGGATTATTTCCGCATCGATCCTCTGAAAATTGATGTCGCCCAGGTCACCAAAGTGATGGACTACAAGTTTTCCCAGCGCCACCAAATTCTGGCGGTGGCGGACAATCCACAGGAAGTAATAATTGCCAGTGCCGAGCCTTACCTGGATGCTTGGGTTTCGGTGCTGTCGCACACATCCGGGAAACTGGTCAAGCGAGTGGTATCCAATCCGCTTGACATCAAGCGCCTGACTTCGGAATTTTACAGTGTTTCTAAATCGATTCAGGGTGCAACCCAGGGAGCCAGCCAGCTCAAGGGTATTGGCAATCTTGAGCAGATGTTGGAGTTGGGCAAGCTCAAGGATCCAGAAGCCAATGATCAACACATCGTCAATGTTGTTGACTGGTTGTTACAGTATGCATTCGAACAGCGAGCCAGTGATATTCATATTGAACCCCGGCGGGAGAAAGGAAATATCCGCTTTCGTATCGACGGGGTGCTCTACACGGTCTACGCCCTGCCCATGACTGCACTGAGTGCGGTTACCAGTCGCCTCAAGATTTTGGGCCGCATGAACGTGGCCGAGAAACGCAAGCCTCAGGACGGTCGCATCAAGACCAAGAGCCCGAACGGTGATGAAGTTGAGCTGCGTCTTTCTACTCTGCCAACCGCATTTGGCGAAAAACTGGTCATGCGTATCTTCGATCCTGAAGTATTGCTGAAGCCTTTCGAGGCGCTCGGTCTAGTGAACGATGACCTTAAACGCTGGAATAAAATCACTTCGAATAATCACGGTATCGTTGTAATCACCGGCCCCACCGGTAGTGGTAAAACCACCACCCTTTACTCCACCCTCAAGTCCCTGGCGACAGAGGAAGTAAATGTTTGCACTATCGAAGATCCTATCGAGATGGTGGAGGACAGCTTTAATCAGATGCAGGTGCAGGAGAACATCGACCTGGGATTCGCCGATGGGGTTAAGGCTCTGCTGCGCCAGGATCCGGACATCATTATGATTGGTGAGGTACGTGACTTGCCTACTGCAGAGATGGCAATCCAGGCGGCGCTAACCGGACACCTGGTTTTTACTACTCTGCATACCAATGACGCACCTTCTGCAATCACGCGACTGCTTGAATTAGGAGTACCACCTTACCTGTTAAAGGCAACAGTAATCGGGATCATGGCGCAACGATTGGTGAGAGTACTTTGCCCGCACTGTAAGCAAACCACTGAGATGGATCAGGAGGCTTGGGATACCCTTACCCTGCCATGGAAAGTCAAGTTGCCAAAGAAGGCCGCGATCGCTGAGGGCTGTCTGGAATGTCGCGAAACCGGCTTTTTGGGGCGTGAAGGAATCTATGAGGTGATGCCGTTCACCGAGTCGCTGTTTCGCTTTGCAGACGATAAAGCCGATCTGCCTGAGTTACGCAGACAAGCGTATAAAGAAGGCATGTTGAGTCTGCGTTTGAGTGGTGCCCAGAAAGTTGCTGCAGGGCTAACCACGGTCACTGAGGTGCTCAGGGTCACACCTGATATGCAAAATTGACAACACGCACTTTAGGTAAATGCTCACGCAAATGAGCGGTGTGGCAGTGGCGCTAGTCATGGGCGCCCAAAAGGAACGCTAGCCAGACTCTGTTATCAATGGATCCAATGAGCACATACAAGATTCTGGTCATCGGCCCCGCCTGGGTAGGCGATATGGTGATGGCGCAATCCCTTTTTATGGCATTGCAGCAGCGCCACGAAGCGGCAGACATTACGGTGATGGCGCCAGCCTGGACGCGGCCGTTATTGGAGAGGATGCCAGAGGTGGCTCAAAGCATTGACCTGGACTTTTCCCATGGTGAGCTAAACCTTGGAAAGCGCAGGCAACTCGGCAAAGGGCTGCGCGAGCAGGGCTTTCAACAGGCGATTGTGCTGCCGAATTCCTTCAAATCTGCGCTAATACCTTTTCATGCGGGCATACCTAAACGGTCGGGCTGGGTTGGCGAGTTTCGGTGGCCTTTGCTTAATGATGCTCGGCGCCTGGATAAAGACGTATTCGCGCGCATGGTAGAGCGTTTTGTCGCACTGGCCTATCCTGCATCGCCCAAGCCGCCAGCTGATTGCCCTAATCCGCGCTTGCTGGTAAGTGAGAAGAGCCAGGCCGAAGCCCTGGATCGATTTCACCTGAATGGCGAAGCCCCGGTACTTGGTATTTGCCCGGGGGCGGAATTTGGGCCAGCCAAACAGTGGCCTGCAGAACACTATGCTGAACTCGCAAACAACCTTCTAAGCGAAGGTTGGCGAGTATGGTTTTTTGGCTCGATAAGTGACCAATTGGTCACCGAGTCAATTATGGCTGATATAGAACCGGCCCATTTTGACCGCTGTGCGAACCTTGTCGGCAAAACCACTCTCGGACAGGCAATCGATCTGTTGGCCTGTTCCAGAATTGTAGCCAGCAATGATTCGGGCTTGATGCATGTTGCGGCAGCACTAGGCAAGCCCATCGTAGCGATGTATGGTTCCACGTCGCCTGACTTTACACCGCCCTTGGCTGACAGGGTAAAATTACTGTCTACCGACATTGAGTGCCGACCTTGTTTCAAGCGGGAATGTCCGTACGGGCATCTGCGCTGCCTCAATGAGCTAAACCCAGCTCTGGCCATTGACGCCGTAGCTGAATTAATTGAAACAATACCCCAAACTAATTCACAGGACTAATGCTGCAGTGCGTGTGCTAATTGTTAAAATCTCCTCGCTTGGAGATATCATACACACCTTGCCAGCTGTGACCGATGCTCATCGCGCCCATCGCAATCTGACCTTCGACTGGGTGGTTGAGGAAAACTTTGTCGACGTGCCCGCATGGCACCCGGCTGTGGATAAGGTTATCCCGGTTGCTATCCGACGCTGGCGTCGCAGTCTTATGCGGACCATGCTCAACCACGAGTTTCGCGCCTTCAAGCATGCTCTGCAGAGTGAGCACTATGATCTGGTAATCGATGCCCAGGGCCTAATTAAGAGTGGAATAATAAGTCGTCTGTCTCGGGGGCTTACCATTGGCATGAGTAACCATACGATTCGCGAGCCGATGGCGACGCTCTTCTACAATAAAATGTACTCAGTGCCATGGGATGAACACGCAGTGGATCGCGTGCGACAGCTTTTTTCCCGAGCACTGCAGCACCGTTACAATAAAAATGAAATAGATTATGGGCTGGATACATCACGTATCGATGGCAGCGACGAGCCAGTTAATCATAAGCAGATTGTGTTTCTCCATGGTACAACCTGGGCAACAAAGCACTGGCCTGAATATTATTGGAGACACCTGGCACATATTGCGAGTGAAAATGGCTTCAAGGTTTTACTTCCTTGGGGAGATCAGTCAGAAAAGCAACGCGCCGACTTCATTGCCCGGGGCAACCCACAGGTAGAGGTTTTAGATCGCTTGCCTCTTGGTGGTATTGCCAAAGAGATAAAACGGTCAGCAGGAGTCATTGCAGTTGATACTGGCCTGGGTCACCTCGCGGCAGCGCTCTCGAAGCCGACTGTGTCGCTGTATGGCCCGACCAACCCTGGTCTATCCGGTACCTTTGGCCATCATCAGCTGCACTTGAAGTCCAACTTGAACTGCGCGCCCTGTGTAAAGAAAGTATGTGGCTACAACGGTCCAGGCGTGACTGATGAATTTCAGGATCAACCTTTCGCAGTCGTGCCGCCCTGCTTCTCGTCACATAAGCCAGAAACAGTCTGGCAGCAGTTTGAAAGACTGTTATTGCAAGACTCGCCGTCATGAAGTTTTGCTTTCTAATCTATCGCTATTTTCCCTACGGTGGACAGCAGCGTGATTTCTTCAAGATCGCATCGGAGTGCCTGGCCCGGGGGCACGAGGTGGAGGTCTATGCGCTGGCTTGGCAGGGCGAGCAGCCGCAGGGGTTCAATGTTACTTTGGCGCCTTTCAAAACGATGAGCCGATTGAAGCTCTATCGTCGCTATTCTGATTGGGTGGCAGAAAAGATCGCCAACAGCGATCCCGACCTGGTGATCGGTTTTAACAAGATGCCTCATCTGGATGTGTACTTCGCGGCGGATTCTTGTTTTCTGCATAAGGCCGCAACTCAACGTGGCAAATATTATAAATACACCCCCCGTTTCAAGCACTTTAGAATGTATGAAGAGGCCGTCTTCGGTGCTGATAGTAAGACCCATGCCCTGGTCCTCTCCCATTTGCAGCAAAGCCAATACATTGATTACTACCCGAAATGCGCTGAGCGGCTGCATCAAGTGCCACCAGGTATCAGTCCAGACAGAAAGAGGGATAGTCGCGACCCTGATGCTCGAATATCGCTGCGTGCTGAACTGGGCTTTGCTGAAAACGAAGTTCTACTCTTACAGGTAGGCTCTGGTTTCAGAATCAAAGGTGTGGATCGGGCACTCCATGCTATTGCTTCTTTGCCGGCGCACTGGCGAAAGCGCACACGCTACGTGTTGGTTGGTCAGGGAAGGCCAAATGAATACCTGCAGCTGGCCCGGAAGCTGGGCATTGCTGAGCTTGTGACTGTGTTACCAGGACGCGATGATATTCCCCGATTCTTGCAGGGCGCTGATTTGCTGATTCATCCGGCATACATGGAGAGTGCCGGCTATGTCTTGCTTGAAGCCACGATCTCGGGTTTACCGGTGCTTACCACCGCAAGCTGTGGCTATGCTTTTCATGTAGAGCAGGCGAAATCCGGAGAAGTGTGTGCAGAACCCTTTAAGCAGGATGAGCTCAATAAACGCCTACTTGGCATGATAGAGAACCTTTCCACTTCAGGCTGGTCTGCAAAAGGCCTGGAGTATGGGAAACGGGCTGAGCTCTATACGTTGCCGCAAGCTGTCACAGAGATCATAGAGAGTCTCGCTGCTGCGGGTGACACTAGCTGAAGCCAATGAAGGGGAAAGTCTATGAGTAATGTCACCCTTGGTTTGGCTGGCGCAATTGGTCATGATCCCGCCGCTGCGCTGTTTGCAGATGGTGAACTGGTCGCCGCAGTAGAAGAGGAAAGGCTGGTACGTCGTAAGCACGCCAAGGAAGAGTTGCCTTACCTGGCAGCAAGACAGTGTTTGCAGATTGCCGGGCTGCGTCCCTCTGATGTCACGCATGTGGCCATACCTTATGCGCCCGTATCTCTGTTCAGCAAAGCGCGATGGCACTATGCCTACCGACACTGGTACGCACCAGATCGCAGCGTCGATAGTCTATTTAATGGCAATCGCCGTTATCGGCGACACTTTAAAGATTTACGAGGGTTGCTTGAAAAGCTACATATTCGCTACGAGAACGTAAAGGTTGTTCCAGTAGAGCATCAACTCGCTCACGCCAGCAGTGTTTATCATCTGGCCGGTAGTACAGAAAAAACAGCAATTCTCTGCAACGACTCCAAGGGAGAGTACTCGAACATCTTTCTTGGCTATGGTCACAATGGCAAGATCGTCCGCATCAAAGAGTTCTATAACCCAGATTCACTTTGCGGTATGTATGCTGCACTGACAGATTACCTCGGTTTCGAAATTCTGGATGGTGAGTTCAAAGTGATGGGACTTGCGGCCTTCGGCGATCCGGAAAAGTATGACCTGTCACAGCTAGCGCGTTTCGAAGGTGGCAAGTTCAAAGTTGACACCCGGCTAATCACCACCATTGGCTTACGTCGGTACAAGGCGAAATCCAGAGGACATTACTTCAGTGCGAGGCTAGTGGAAATGTTGGGTCCCCGCCGTGCAGGGCATCTGCTGGAAGATCCTTATGTACATTACGCAGCTGCAATTCAAAAGCTATACGAGGAAATGGCGATAAAGCTGGTGGACTACTACCTTGGTGATGTGTTGGAGGAAACCGGAAGACTCGCTGTTGCCGGAACGGGTGCGTTAAACATCCGCTTGAATAGCAGACTTAACTCCCACCCCAAAGTGAAGCAACTGCTGGTACATCCAGCCAGTGGCGATCCTGGTACAGCAATTGGCGCAGCGGCCTACGCGGTGAAGCAGCAGGGAATTGAGGTGAAACCGCATCATAGTATGGCCCTGGGCCCTGAATTCACCACCGATGATTGCGTGAATGCATGTTCAATCCACCGCGAAAAGCCTGAGTGGGAAATACTTGAAGACCCCCATGCCAAGGCAGCAGAGTTGCTGGCAAACGGCCAGATCGTTGCCTGGTATCGCGGCAGAATGGAGTTTGGGCCTCGAGCCCTGGGTAATCGCAGTATCCTAGCCAGTCCCACCCAGATGGGAATTCTTGATGCGATAAATCACCAGGTTAAATTTCGTGAGCACTGGCGACCATTCTCACCAAGTATTCTGGATACAGTGGCAAAAGAAATGTTGCCCGACAATTTCCAGGATGAGTTCATGTGCCTGTCTTCACCCGTGAGCAAAAAATGGCAGGAAAAGTATCCTGTCATCGTGTATCGCGACGGCACGACTCGTGCACAGGTGGTCAAACAGCAAACCAGTCCAGACTTCCACCGGCTTCTTTCAGCGTTTTACGAGCGCACCGGCCACGGATTACTGATTAACGCGACTCTCAGTCGTCCTGGAGAAGCATTGGTTTGCACACCGGAAGATGCCATCAATATGTTCATGGGTACAGATCTGAATTATTTAATCATGGAAAATGTGCTGGTAACGAAGCGCGCGGAGAGTGATCGCTGGTAGATTGGCCGGGGCTTATCGGGCGGCTAGTTCACGCGTCTATAGATTGCAATCTGTGGCTGCTCGGCGCTGGGAAATTGCTGCAGTAGCTGCAGAGAAGGTTTCACTAACGCCTGCTCTACCAACAGACTCATTTCATAATACATTTCTAGCGCAACAATAGTGCCAGGCGCCACATCTAAAATATTCTGGGCTTTAAGCTCACGCACAATTTCATCGTAGTTTTCTACCCGACCCGAGAAGTAGGCAATAGTGTGATTGTTTGTCAGCACTTGCGTGTCAGATTCTGCTTGCAGTTCTACATAACTTGCAGCATCAAGCAACCAGTCTTTTGACCTCCCAAAACTGACATAGGAATCTATCAGGCAATAGAAGAAGAACAATATCAGAAAATAGGTGCTAAATTGCTCCCAATTACCGCCTCGGTTTCGCTCTACGATGCTGCAGACTAGAAATGGAACCAGAGTAGCGGCCATAAGACCAAATACAAGGGCATAGCGCCCGGTAAGAAACTTGGTGATGTAAAGAAACACAACCAATATAAAGAGGTTTGCCAGCAACACGGCAAGCATGGGCGCCACCTTCGCTCTATGCCAGCGAATGTGCTTTCGCATCAGGCCAAAAGCCAGTAGCCAGAAGAAGGGACCGCCGATGGTATAGAACAAGGTCATCACTAGCACCACGCTTAAGCCTACAGCGATAACTGCAGATACATAGTCTCGGGAAAAAATCCCGGCATACTCGCCAAAGATTGCAGTTGCCTGAGCTGCTGTTACTGCCTCATCCGGATTGAATAGGCTGAGGAGAAAAGGCTGGTAGATGCGCAGCAATTCCAATATCAATGCAAATAAATTGATCCCTGCAGCCAAAAGTATCAGGAACCCAAGCGCTCCAACGCTGCAAATAAAACCAGCTAATTTTAAGAAGTCCCGGCGATTCTGTTGGGTATTACAGTCGCTCTGGAAAAACAACGCAAAAGGAATTGCCACAAGATAGATAACCGCCTCTGCCCTGAACAGCATGGCCCCGATCATCGCGAGCACAAAAAATACAGAATGGGAGAATTGGCGTGTATCTATAAACACCATGAAACGCCACAGGGCTAACAGCAGCATGGCCCAGAAGCCAACGTCGCGGATTACCATGTCCCTGTATTCGTTTAACTCTGGATAGGCAAGCACGGTTAATACAGCTAGCCATGCGACTCTGTTGGAGTCATCAAGGTGGCGCACGATGCTAATAAAAGTGTAAGCCAGGATGGCGAAAAATAGGGCGTTTAACGCATAGGCCGAAGCAAACAAAGACAAGCCCGTCAGGCTCACCAGGCCGATCAGAATCGGATAACCGGCCCAGGTGTAGTGTGATATGGCTGCGCCCACACCCTGCTCGAGAAAGATTTCTGCGGTTCTGATATAGGTATAGGCATCATCATTTGGGAGAGAGGCAAACACCACGGCAAATCCAGACAGTGCCAGACTTGCCAATACTGCCAGGAGTCGTATATCCCATTGTTGCCAGTTTTTTGAGCTCATGAGCTGTAGGGGTTTTCTTTTTTTCCGGGGAGTGGCGTCTTGAAACGCTTATGCAGCCAGAGGTATTGGTCGGGCTGTTTGCGTATAGCCGCCTCTACCCAGCGGTTGATGATTCTGCCATCTTCTTCATCGTCGCCGCTGGGGTAGTCTTCCAGCACTGGGCTGAAGTGTATTTCGTAGCCAGAGTTGTCGGGCTTTCTGTAGTGGCTGAAAAACACCACCGGAGAGCCATTGAACTTCGCAAAGCGACTACCGGCGGTGATCGTAGCCGCGAGGTTACCAAAAAAGGGTACGAAAACCGAGTGTTGGGCGCCATAGTCCTGATCGGGAGCATACCAGAGCAACCCGCCTTTTTTTAGGCAGCGCATAGCACCCCTGATGTCCTTCCGCTCAAACAAGCCTGGATAAAGGCGATGGCGCCCGTTGTACATAAACGCATCGAACAGGGGGTTCTTGTCATTTGCTCGATAAGTTCCATTGAGCTCGCCAATCGAGGAGTAGAGAAATCCAGCCATCTCGAATGTCGTGAGATGGGGCCCAATCAGCAATACACCTTTATTTTCTGCCTTCGCTTTCTCAAGGTTCTCAAGGCCATGGAAAGTGGCCATACCTCTATATTTGTCCAAATTGCCACACCAGGCGATAGCAATCTCAATGAAGCCAATCCCATTCGACTGGAATGTCTTACGTACCAGTTGCCTATGCTCCTCAGGAGATAGGTTGGGGAAACACAGTCTCAGGTTTATCTCGCAAACCCGGCGTCGGCCCCGGGCGAAATGGTAGGACAGAAAACCAATAAACCGCCCCAGCTGTAATTGCAGGGAGTAGGGTAAATTGGCTGCCACCCACATGCAGCCGATCCCCAGCCAGGTTGGCCAGTAGCGCGGATGTTTAAACTGGGCCAGTGGCACAAATTGGCGAGTAGGGTCCGTCACAGTCAGAGATTACAGGGTCTTTTAAGGTAATGAGCTGCCAGCAGCATTGTAGCAAAGCTGGCCGTGCAACCCACGCCAGGCGGTAAAAGTTCGATATCGGATTTGATACCCTATGTTATTATCTGCCGCACCAGTCCAGTACATGAGACCGGCACATGAGAAAAAGGGCTTAAGGAATGAAATTGGAAATGCCGTCCTTTCAGGACGCTAGACTGCTTGTCATCGGCGATGTGATGCTCGATCGCTACTGGCATGGCAGTGCCAACAGGATTTCACCAGAAGCGCCGGTACCCGTTGTTAAGGTGGCAAACCAGGAAGACAGACCAGGCGGCGCGGGCAACGTGGCACTCAATATTTCTGCTCTTGGCAGTGCGACCCGAATAATTGGTGTAGTAGGTGAGGATGAGAGCGGTGCCGAGCTTGAGTCCCGGCTCACCGCAGCAGGAGTGCTTTGCGATTTCATCCAGTGCCCCGGCAAGCCCACTATCACCAAGCTTCGAGTCATCAGTCAGCATCAACAGCTAATAAGAGCTGATTTTGAACAAGCATTCGAAAAACAAGACGTAACCAGTTTGCTGATTAAAGCGAAAGATCAGATCGCCAACACCCAAGCTATGGTTCTGTCGGATTATGCCAAGGGTGCTCTGCAGGAAATTGAACCTCTAATAAAGCTTGGCAGAGATCATGGCATTCCGGTTATCGTGGACCCCAAAGGCTCAGATTTCGATAAGTACCGGGGCGCTACTCTGATTACGCCCAATTTGAATGAATTCGAAGCTGTGGTCGGCCACTGCGCGAATGAAACAGATCTTGTGAGCAAGGGTATGCAGCTGGTCAAGGATCTTGAACTTGAGGCCATGCTTATCACCCGCGGTGAACACGGTATGACACTCGTTCGCCCGGACTCGCCGGAGCTGCATCTGCCTGCCAAAGCGCAGGAGGTTTTCGATGTTACTGGCGCAGGTGATACCGTTATATCAGTTTTGGCAGCAGCATTAGCAGCGGGCGAGACCATGGCAGATGCCACAGCACTGGCTAACATCGCGGCAGGCCTGGTGGTTGGCAAGCTTGGTACCGCAGCTATAAGCGGGCCAGAGCTGCGTCGTGCGATTTTGGGGGAGCAAGATTCAGGCCAGGGTGTTATGACATCAGACCAGCTCGCCATTGCGGTGCAGGATGCACGAGCCCATGGAGAGCGGATAGTCTTCACAAATGGCTGCTTCGACATTATTCATGCCGGGCATGTCGGTTATCTTAACGAAGCTAAAAAGCTTGGTGAACGGCTTGTGGTTGCTATAAACGATGATGACTCTGTGCGCAGATTAAAGGGGCCAGGTCGCCCTATTAATCCCGTGGAACGGCGGATGGCCGTATTAGCGGGGCTTGAGGCCGTAGACTGGGTCGTCAGTTTTAGTGAAGACACGCCGGAGGCACTGCTGCAGTCTCTCAAGCCGGAAATTCTGGTAAAAGGCGGCGACTATACTATCGACCAGGTTGTGGGTGGTGAATTTGTGCTTTCCTATGGCGGGAAGGTGCAAGCGCTTGAGTTTCTTGATAATTGCTCGACTTCAGACATCGTTGAAAAGATGCGCAAGGTTGGCGATTGAGCTGCAGCCGGATCGGTCGCAGTGCTTAGGTCTTCAACCTAAAATTACCCCAGCAGCAATCTCAGCATTGCTACGCAAATGTTCAGGGTTTATGGTCCCGACGATCACGCTGCTGACTCCCGGTTTACTTAGTACAAACTCAAGCGCCTGCTCAGGGCCGCCAGGCCGGTCAGTCGCGTGGCCACTATCGAATGCTTTTTTAACTAATATTGCCTTGCCCTGAGATCTGGCCAAGTCGATGACTGCTTCTTCAGCTGTTGTAGTCGCGTTGTATGTAAGCATCAAGGCGTCACAAAGTGGAAGCGCGCGCCTGCCACCTTTAACAGTCTTGGTGGACATACCCACGGCGCGAATCATACCCTCGTCTTTTAGGGTCAGTAGCGTCTCTAGGCAGTCAGTCCGCTCGATTATTTCAAGGTCTTCACCGTTTGAGTGAATTAATACCAGGTCCAGATGGTCCGTGCGCAATCGGCGCAAACTCCGCTCCACACTGCAGCGGGTATGTTGCGCTGAGAAATCGAAATGTGATGCGCCATCTTCAAACTCTTCTCCAACCTTAGAACAAATTATCCAGTCCTGCCGGTTTTGCATTAGCATGCCCAAGCGCTCTTCGCTGCTGCCATAGGCAGGAGCAGTGTCTATAAAGTTGATTCCCAGTCCGCGCGCCTGGTCTAGTAGTGCAGTGACCTGTTTATCATTGGGTAAATCAAAGCGCTGGGGATATTTAACGCCCTGGTTTCGCCCCAGCTTCACCGTACCAAGACCAAGGCAGGAAACGTCTATGCCGGTGGACCCCAGCTGTCGTCTGGGCACGCTGATCATGTCGTCGTCTCCAGATGCCATTCTGGCGATCCTATTACGGCGGGACTGAGAATCGCCTCTAACGTGGTTTCTGGTGCAGCGGTTGAAGGGACAATTTTGTCCTTGCGCAGGTCAGCGAGAACCTGGTCAGAGAGTGCCGGTGTCAGTGTAAGCTTGGTTGGCCAGGTCACCAGGATATTCTCTTCTTTGATGAAGTAGGCGTCGTCTGGCCTGCTTTCATTCTCCACCTTGGGTTCGGCCCGGTTGATGGTAAAGCAGCGCCACTCGGCTGCTGACAAATCAATCCAGGGAAACAGCTCGCTCAATAACCGACGAGCCATATCTATTTGTTCAGCATCGGTCTTGCCCACGCCAGTCTCGGCGATATCGCCGCCGAGGTACCAGACAGTCTCACCACTCTCATCTTGATGTGAAGTCACTGTGAGTCTGGGAGTCAGACTAAAACTGTCGCCGATGCAGTGTACGAACAGTTGCGGTAGTCCAGGCATTTTGAGGTAGACCATATTGAGGGGTCGGACCTGAGTTTGAGGCCTGCTCAGTCCTGCTGCATTGATTAAACCCCTGTTGCCTTCCCCTGCTGCAAAGATAAAGCGCTGTGCGCTTATTTCTATGTCATGCTCGCGACGGGTCAATATCAGTGTCCTGGCGTCAGAAAATCCATCACTGCCGAATTCGACGATCTGTTCAGGTAGTTGAAAAAGATGCGCCTGTTGCTTGCCGGCCAGGACGTCTATCAGACTCTCGCTATCCACCACGAAATCGGGGAGCTGGTAAAGTGTGCCTTTGATTGACGCCTGTTGGAAAAATTCTGGGTAATCAGCCTGGGGTACTGTATCCACGCGGCCCCGCAGACTCTTGCTGCCAAGAAAAGACTTCAGTTTGCTGCGCATGCTGGCACCGGACCACATATAGTAGCGTTCGCTAAGTACCCGGGTGCCACGCAAATCCATATCACCTTCGCCGGCCAGACACTGTCGCCAGCGCCCCGGCATCGCGGCTATGGCCTGTGCCGCTCCGGTCAGGGATCCCTGAAGCGCGTACTTCAAGCCACCGTGAATAATGCCCTGAGATGCTAATGTCTGACCGCCACCGATGGTATGGCGCTCAAAGAGTATGGCCTGGTAACCCGCTTCGCGCAGACTATTCAACAGCCATAATCCAGCAATCCCGCCACCGAAGATGACGATGTCTGTTGAATAGCGCAGTGTCATTAGTTACCTTTTAGCCTCGCGAACGTCTTTTGAGTATATCGACATCAAGCTGAATTTCCCATCGGCGAACTGTGTACCTTTTGGCACCGGTTACCAGGTCTGAATCCAAGTTATGTGGCGCCCCCTCTATAGCCTGCTCTTGTTATTGGCGTTACCGTTTATCGTTGCGCGCCTTTATATAAAGTCCCTGGCCGCACCTGATTATCGCAGGCGCATTGGTGAACGCTTCGCGCTTTTCAAGAGCGCAGGTGCCACTGAATCGACGGCGTCCGATACAGCCTCTGCTGATATCTGGATTCATGCGGTCTCGGTTGGAGAGACTGTGGCCGCCGCGCCGCTGGTCAAAGCCTTACGCAGCGCAAATCCCAATGTCAGAATCATAATAACCACTACTACACCCACGGGCTCCGAACGGGTTCGCAACCTGTTCGGAGATGCTGTGACCCACGTCTATGCACCTTACGACTTAAAGTTCCTGGTACGGCGCTTTCTGCAAAAAATCAGGCCGGGGCTCCTGATCATTATGGAAACCGAGTTATGGCCCAACACCATAGCTGCCTGCAAACAGCAGAACGTAAAAATTCTACTGGCCAATGCGCGTCTGTCAGAAAGATCCGCTGCAGGTTACCGTCGCATTGCAGGTCTGACGCGACAAATGCTAACGGCTATAGATTTGATCGCGGCTCAGGCACAAGCCGATGCCGATCGTCTAATCGCGTTAGGTGCAGACGCCAGCAAGGTTGAAGTCACGGGTAGTCTGAAATTCTATGTTGACGTTGACACCACACTGTCACATAACGATGAGCCATTTTCATCAACCAAAGCATCAGGTCGCACAGTAATTGTTGTTGCGAGTACGCGGGAAGGAGAGGAAAGTAAAGTACTGGATGCTATTGTGCCACTAATGGATTCGGTGCAAGCACCGCTCTGTATCCTGATTCCTCGCCACCCGGAAAGATTTCAGTTGGTGGCAGAGCTGTGTCAAGCAAGAGGTCTGCGAATGCAACGCCGCAGCAGTGGCCAAGCACTAGCCGCGGATACCCAGGTCCTGCTGGGCGATTCCATGGGTGAGATGATGGCTTACTACAGTCTGGGTGATATCGCCTTCGTGGGAGGTAGTCTCGTTGATACGGGATGTCAAAATGTACTCGAGCCTGCGGCGTGGGCGCTGCCGGTTTTGGTGGGTCCTTCCCAGTTTAACTTTGCGAAAATCTGCTCCCAAATGGAATCTGCAAATGCCCTTCGTACCGTGCAGGATGCCGCTGAACTAACGATGCAACTGCGACAGCTGCTGGACGAGCCAGCCAAGAGAGAAGCCATGGGTCAGTCAGGCGCAGCGCTAGTGAGGGCCAATCGTTCTGCCTTGCCTAAACTTCTTGAACAAATAGATCGTTTGCTGGCGTGATCCAGGGCTCGCTTAAATCTCACCCGGGGTAAGATTTTCAACGCCATTCTGCGTCACCCTCACGTTGTCTTCGACCCTGATGCCTCCTAACGGATAAAGCTGATCGATAAGATCCCAATTGAACCTGTCGCGATTTTCACCGCCGCGCTGTGGCTCCAACAGCAAGGGAATGAAGTAACAGCCGGGTTCAATGGTGAACACCATGTCAGCGGCCAAGTCGCGGGTGTTGCGTAGCATAGGAGAGTGGGCGGGAGGAGTGAGGGTTTCGCCGTCGTGATTCTGCTGGTGGCCGCCAACATCATGGACCTGGATGCCAAGTAGATGGCCCACACCATGGGGCATAAACAATTGTGTTACCCCGCGCTCCAGTAGGTCGGGCGCCTTGCCATGACAAACCTCCAGGCTCACCAGCAGCTCGGTGATCTGCGAAAGCGCCTGCCGGTGAATGTCTACGTAGGAAATCCCGGGCATAACCTGGGCCACCAGACCATCCTTTATCGCCTTCATGCCCACAAGCAGGTCTGAAAAGCTGGCATGCACGCCATCGCGAACCCAAGTACGGGTAATGTCAGAGCCATAGCCGCGCACGCGATAACCGGCGTCAATTAGCAGGACCTGGCTGGTCTGAGCGAGCTGCCGCCGTTTATTCTGGTAGTGCAATATTGCCGACTTGTCGTCAAGCGCTACGATATTCGTATAGGGCGTTTCATCCTCCAATACTCCGCAGGTGCCGAGATAGGCGAGGTGGATATCGTATTCACTGCCACCCGCCAGGAAGCAGTCGCGCGCTGCCTGGTGCCCGTTCAGGGCCAACTGGTTCGCCGTACGCAATTGATCCAACTCGTATTCCGTTTTGTAGGCTCGATAGTAATCAAGATAATTGCACAAGGATTTAGGATTACGGTTTGCCTCAGCAATATTCATGGCGCTGGCGAGCGTGCTACTTTCACCTAAATAGGCAAATTGTCCGGCAGGCAGCGCTTTCGCCACCTCAACCAAGCTATTTACACGTATAACTTCAAAACACGCTCTCCAAACCGGTTCTAAGACGATGGCCTGCTCATACCAAAAGTCATCGGGAATCACCTGATAATAAATGGGCTTCTCACCCGGGCGGATGAGGAGCAGTTGATCTGGTCTGTTGACGTCTATCCAGTGCAGAAAGTGGCCGAATGCCTGAAACGCAATTCCCCGATCATCACCGAAATAGTAATGTTCGCTACCGCTGTGAATGAGTAGGCCATCCAGTTGATGCGATGCCGCGACATGCGCAATCGCGTTCTCATAACTCGTTTGGAGTGTGGCAATGTGGTTTCGATAGGTTTCAGCAATCACTCGATCATCCTTCCAGCGGGTTAGGCCAATTTTCATTATTTTCTGTTTTGTCCTATGGGGGCGAATTATACTGCTCTGAGTCCTACATGCCACGCGGTAAGCGTTGCTGTACAGGCCAAATAAACAATTACCTGGGAAGAGGATTGGCGCATGCTTTATCCATTATTTTTTATGGTCCTGCTTACATTCGTGATCTTGCTATTCACGCTCCGCGTGCGGGTGGCATCAGTGCGTCAGGGGGACGTTTCGTTAAGCTACTATTCCATGTTTCAGGGCGAAGAAATTCCTGACATAGTTCAGAAGACCAACCGACATTTCGCCAACCTGTTCGAGGTACCGGTTCTGTTCTATGGGGCTGGTATTCTGTACATCGCAATGGAGTTGACCGACCCCACACCGGTGATACTGGCCTGGGTTTTTGTCGCCGCACGCGTCATCCACACCTGTATTCATCTTGGCTATAACAATGTGATGCATAGGCTGGTGATGTTTGGCCTTGGTAATGTTTCAGTGTTGGGTATGTGGATACTCATCGTATCGTCAGCGACTTGAAGCAGTTATCCATCAATTAGGAATTTTTATTACTCGATCTTTCTCATTCACAGTTAGGAGAGAAGCACATGATTCGTTCAACCACGCACACATTACAGGGCCGAGAAATCGAAGAGTATCTAGGCGTCGTTGTCGGTGAGGCAATTCTAGGCGCAAACATCTTCAAGGATCTTTTTGGTGCCGTTAGAGATATTGTCGGCGGCCGAGCAGGTGCCTACGAAGACGAGCTGGGTAAAGCGCGGGATATTGCTTTTCAGGAAGTTGAATACCATGCCAGAGCCATGGGTGCTAATGCAGTCTTGGGTATAGACATTGACTATGAAGTGGTGGGTCAGAAAGGCGGCATGATGATGGTGAGTGTTAGCGGCACTGCGGTTAAAGTGAAGCCAAAGTGACAAACTGGCGAAATGACAGTTTTTGACCTAGACTGATCTTCGTCCCTTCGCGGACCTGTTTTTACATTGCTGCCATGTTAAGGATAACGCCCAGCGATGATATCTCTACACCACTCACGGATGAGTGTGGGTGCGCCCGTGATTCTTCAGCGCGGCTTCACTCAGACCCAATCGACTCCCACTGATCGCGCCGGGCGTGAGCGTGCCTTTGCACTATTGCTCGCTACCCTATCGCAGTGTCTGCACGAACCTCAAAGTCGTTGCCTGAAAATTCTTCGGGCGAATGCGGTCTACCTGTCCAGAGTCGAGCGATATCGAAATCAGCCCCAGGGCAGGGCGCAGTTACAAAAGCATGTCGCGCGCTTTAAATTTCCACAGCAAACAGAGCTGTCGCGGCTAGATGCCGAAGACCAGCGGCCGCGGCTGGTGGCCAGTATTCACGCCGGTGATTTTATCTATGGCACAAATGTTTTTGCCAACTATGAGTCGCCAGATACGAAGCAATATGTGCTGCTTCAAAAAGCGCCCAGTGAGGTATTCCAGCGCAATCTCTCGCATGCGTTCGGCGAGAAGCGCTATGGCAGTCGAACCCAGCTTCTGCTTGAATCATTCGACTTTGCGCAGTTTCGTCGTCGCCTTAATAGCAGCAAATCATCTTTACTCACCTTCACTGACTTGCCGCCAGGCTTTGGGCGACGTGTGCAGATTGAATTTCTGGGTAGGGCTGCATGGTTTCCAGTTGGCCCCGCTCTGATGGCGATCTCCAACAGAACGCCCATCCTGCCATTGCTTAACTTTAGTGTGGGCAATGTCAATCGGATCCAGCTGTGGCCTTTGATTGAGCCGAACAGGCAAGCTGGTCAAAGCATTGAAGAGGCCGCCAGGGAGGTGACGCAGCAACTGAGTAATCCGCTTCAGTGGCTAATCCATCGCTATCCAGAACAGTGGCGTTTTCTTTCGGCTCTACCTTCATTCTTCACGGCAGCAGAACGTGATTAAGAGGCAATCCAATGACACCTCCTCACAGCTAGTGCCAGATCAGATGCTGCCAACTCTAAGGAACGTCGATCAAGAGCGCTGGCTTCAGCGGCGAGGAATCCATTCAAGACTACTGGTCAGCCCGGATCAGTACTTGTTGACAGGGTTGGGCATGCTGCTGTGTTTGATCTTGGTTATTTTGCTGGCTTCGGTGAAATATCGTGAAACGCTTCCACTGCCGGGGGTTTTGGAAAACGCCGGTGGGGACATCAAGGTGTCCAGTGCGCAGCCTGGCGTAGTAGAAAGCGTCAATGTGTCGATTGGAGACTTTGTCGAAGTTGGCACTGTGTTGCTCACTATAGGCAGGTCCGCTTTTGATGCGAGCGGGGTGGACCACACAGAACAGGATAGCCAACGGTTGCGCGATCGCAGGCAGCAGTTAGCCGACCAGAAGGAATGGCTCGGCCGCCAGTTTCTTCAGCAAACGCAGCTGGTAGTGGAGCGCATTAAACAGAGCGATGCGCGGACTATCGAAATAGAGGCGGGCAAGGCATTGATCCAGCGTCAGCTGGCCATTAGCGAAGACCAACTCAGCAGGCTGAAAAGCCTTACCGATGGTGGCGGCCTGACCCAGTTTGAGTTTGAGAAGGAACAGATGAGGCACCTTGAATTGCTGAGTCGACAAACGGGCCTTAACCGGCAAGCACAGGATATTATTCTTGATTCACAGAGCTTGCGTGCTCAGTTGCTGCGATTGCAGATAGATCATGAAACAAGCAATAAGGAAATTGCGGAGCAACTCACCGAGCTGGAGTTTCAGCAAGCAGTCCTGTCCCGGAACTCAAGCCTGGCGCTGGTGGCACACGCAGCGGGCGTCGTATCTGGTGTTATGGCAGGCCCGGGCGCACGAGTAGTGCCCGGAGAGCCACTGATCTATGTGCAGCCCCAGGAATTGAATGTGCTCGCTACTGTATTCGTCACAGGCAGTGCCGTTGGCAAACTCGAGCCAGGGCAACAGGCGCTACTTCGTTATGACAGTTTTGATCATCATAGTTACGGCAGGTATGAAGCAACTATAGTCGAGATAGAGCGCAGCAGCCTGGATCCAAGGGACCATATGCTGCCACTAACCCAGATAGGCGAGCCGGTGTTCAGGGTATCGCTGAGACCCAATCAGCACTACGTGGAAGGGCCGGACATCTATCCACTTCTTCCTGGTATGACTCTTACCGCAGATGTAGTGATGCATGAGATGACGCTGATTCAGTTTATGTTCAAACCGTTTCTTGGTCTGAGAGGTAAGTTGACATGATTGGTGTCCTCTCAAGTCGTCATCTGCCGATGGTATTCCAATCAGAAGCCAGTGAATGTGGTTTGGCCTGTCTGGCGATGATTCGTGGTTACTTTGGCGGGCAATCAGACCTGCAGCAGCTGCGTGCACAGTCTCGACTTGGGGGAGACGGGATCAGTGTTAAGTCCTTGCTTGATGTATCTAATCGATACGCCTTGGCAGGCAGGGCCATAAAGTTCGAGCTGAGCGAATTGTCCGAATTGAGACTACCAGCAATTCTGCACTGGGATTGGGATCATTTCGTCGTGCTGGAAAAAGTTTCCAGAAAATGCATCACGGTGTTTGACCCCGCAGTAGGCATTCGGCATTACAGTATGGAAGAGCTTCCGCTACATGTAACGGGGATCGCTATCGAATTCACTCCAAAGCCGGAATTTCAGCAAGCTCACGATGGGCCACGCCTTAGTCTTCGCAAGCTGCTGAACGGTTCTGTGCTTGATTCAACTGTATTCCTAAAACTGGCTTCGATGTCATTCGTGATTCAAGCCTTCGCACTGCTTACCCCATTGTATTTGCAGTTAGTGATTGATCAGACAATCCTCAAGGGTGACGTAGATTTGTTGTTGGTCATGGCTAGCTGCTTCCTGACCCTGTTCGGATTGAAAACCTTGCTTTCATATCTGCGTGAACTAAAGGTGATGAGTCTTGGCAGCCGGTTGGGATTCGATCTCATCACGGGACTGTCAAAACACTTGTTTAGCTTACCGCTCACGTATTTTGAAAGAAGGGAAAGTGGAGACATACTCTCCCGTTTCGACTCTGCTGGAAAGATAACGCAAACGCTGACTCAGGATTTGGTCACTGTAGTGGTTGACGGCGTGTTTTCCGTGTGTGCTTTACTGCTGCTTTATTGGTATGACTCTGGTATCGCTTCGGTCGTGCTGCTTGCCGTAATGCTGGTGTGCGGCATTAACTTTTTCGCTGTGCTTAAAGAACGCGACTTACGTGCAGAGGTTCTGGTGCAGGGCGCCAAACAGCAATCGCGATTTCTCGAGAGTATGCGGCATGTTGCCACCGTCAGGGTTTTTGGTGTTGAACAGCAGAAATTGGCGCATTGGGAGGATAGCTACATTGAGCAGCTCAACGCGAGTTTCCGGCTCAGTAGACACCAGCTAAATTACGGCACTCTAAAATCGTTGGTCCTCGGTGCGGAAAATATTCTAGTCATCTACCTCGGTGCACAGGGCGTCATCAGTAGCAACATCACTCTTGGCCAACTGATGGGTATCGTATTTCTCAAGCAACATTTTATCTCCTCTGTCTCAGCAATGATTCCCAAGCTTGCTGAGCTCAAGTTGCTGCGCCTGGAACTGGATCGGGTGGCAGAAATAACCTCTGCAGAGCCCGAACCGGAAGACCAAGGGTGTGCATTGGTGTCCCACAGCCTTGCGTCTGACATTGAATTTAGAAACCTGAGCTTTCGCTATCATGACAATCACGCGTTTGTACTAAAAAAATTCAGCTGCCGAATTGAGAATAGCCAACTGACAGCACTGGTGGGGGATTCTGGATGCGGCAAGTCCACTTTAATTAGACTCTTGCTCAAGTTATTGCCACTGCAGGACGGAAAAATTGTAATAGGCGGAAGAGATTTGACGCAATTCACCCGAACAGATTTGAGGAGAGAGATAAGCGCTGTTCTGCATGGTGATGGATTAATGGCTGGAGACCTTGCTTACAATATTTCCCTGGATCATCGGGATTATGATTTGAACAAGCTCACTTCACTTTGTCAGGGTTTGGGAATATTGGACTCCATAGAAAAGCTGCCAATGGGTTTTTCTACTCAGCTTGGTGAAACGGGCAATAGTTTTTCGGCTGGGCAGGTCCAGCGGATTCTGTTGGCGCGCGCTCTTTACCAGGAACCGAGCATACTTATACTGGATGAGGCGTTAGCAAACCTGAATCTCGCTGCGGCTAAAGACGTGTTGCGCTTTGTCCGGTTGCAAGGAATCACCACGATACTCGTCACTCACAACAAATCGCTGATCGACTATGCAGATTCACAAATAAGACTTGGTTGAACCATTACCATCACCAGTCCATGGAGGGAAACGTGATGAAACAAGAGCTATACCTGCCCGGGAAAACCTATTTGGTTTGTTTAAAAAACACGCGCTGCGGCGAGGGATTCTACGATGCAGCTTGCTATGATTATTATCTGAAGCGGCTTCACCATAGTCTCAATCAATTTCAGGTAAATCTGCATGCCTATTGTTTTCTGGCGAACGAAATTTACCTGCTGCTAACGCCAAGCACCCCGTTTGGGCTGACTCACCTTTTGGATTCGCTGAATTCACAGTACGCTGGCTATTACAATTTGCGGTTTGAAAGACAGACAAGGAAGTGTCACTGGCGCTCGGCTAGCAGTCTTATTCATGGCGATGGACTAGCTCTGGATTGCCAAAAATTTATCGAAACCCTGCCCAAAAATCTGGGTCTTGTGAATCATCCTGGCGCCCACCATTGGTCCAGTTACTGCAGCAATGCCTTTTGTATGAAAAGCACGTGGTTAACTCCCCACAATGGTTATAGGGCGTTCTTGCAGAACAAGGCGCATTCACTTAGCGCCTATCGTGATTACCTGGACGATCAGCTTGCGGTTGGCTACGTGTCTTACCTGGCCCACAAACTTCAGTTGGGAATGCCGCCTGGTCATTCATCGAAGAATTTGCCGGCTAGCCTAGAGCCTGGGAGGCGAGCGCTTTCGAACTATTTGCACTAAGCTTGCTGTACTGCCAAGCTAAGGAAGTTCACCCATATTGACGATAGAATCCATATACCCCCCTACAACTTGAGTTTGATCCACAGCGGTCACTGTTCACGTAAAAGGCAATATATAAGCCTGTTCACGGGTCAAAACTGCAAAAAAAAAGCTAGAATAGAAACCACGATGGAAGTGAAAAGCACAGTCTTTTACCCATTCTTCGACCCCTACCGGAATGGGAACATGTTGAGTATGTCCGCTAAAGTGGGCATATCGCTTGTTTTTGGCATGGGCTATATCTTGGTGCAACATCTCGCTATGCCTGAAAAAGCTGTTTTCTTCGATCAGTCTATTTGGGTGCTGGGTGCCATTATCTCTACTTCCGTAATAGCTTTGTATGCAGCAACCATGGCCTTTCGTAAAAGCCTGGACACGATAAATCGCATCGAAGGCATCGGGCGCCTAAGCCAGGGTATAGTCGAAGTCTGGATGCGGGATGGGCGGTTTCTGATGGCTGGCGCAGGTTTCGCCACGCTGAATATTTCTGTAGGACATCTGTTAGGAGTGCCGACTGCTTTTCACAGCTCGGTGCCTGCTTTCGCGATGATCTATGTTGGCTTCTTTTTGTCGGGATTCTTTGCCGGCATGGGCCTGCTATCAATTATTTCAGTGATTGTGCTGCATCTGCGCTTCGCTCCCCATATTCAACATACTCTCAATCCGGACAACCCGGACGGATCAGGCGGCATAGGTGCCTTGGGAGACGCGCTCTGGTTTTTTGCTTCGTTGGTTGGTGCTGTAGGGGTACTGGTATCCGTCTTTCTGGTCAATGTGGAATGGAGCTATATGCATAAAGGTTATGCACAGGTGCTGTTCATTCTCTGGTTGGGCCTACCTTATACACTCGCCATCTCTATTGTATTGGTTCCCGGTTTGGCCGTCAGACGACAGGTCAAAGACTACAAGTCTTTCAGGAAGAAACAGCTAAAAGAAGAGGAAGCCAGGCTTTTTAATTCATTTAAAGAATTCGAAGAAGCCCCGGACGAAGAGATAATCGCCACGAAGCGGGAAATCAACGAACGGCTGGAAAATATTCAGACCCAAATGGACAGGTTGCGCAAGATGCGTAACTCGCACATAGACAGTAAAAGCTAAGCCTCTTCGTAGCTTTCCAAAGCCGGGCAAGCGCAGAATAGATTCCTGTCGCCATAGACATTATCGATACGATTGACGCTTGGCCAGTACTTCGAGTCAACGCTACCACCCATCGGATAAGCACCTTGGGCCTTGGTGTAAGGCCGTTCCCAATTATCGTCCAGTAGATCCTCGATCGTATGGGGAGCATGTTTCAGTGGATTGTTTTCTGCATCTAGCTGACCCGACTCCACCTGAGCAATCTCTTCACGAATCTTGATCATTGCCGCGATGAACTTATCCAGCTCTTCCTTAGACTCACTTTCCGTCGGCTCGATCATCAAGGTCCCGGCAACCGGGAATGACATGGTTGGCGCATGAAAGCCGTAGTCCATGAGGCGCTTCGCAATATCCTCTTCGGTGATGCCAGAGGCTTGTTTCAGTGGGCGCATATCAATAATACATTCATGGGCAACCATGCCGCCGCGACCGGTATAGAGCACGGGATAATGAGCCGCCAATTTGGCCGCAATATAATTCGCGTTAAGGATTGCTACTTGCGTAGCTTCCAGCAACCCTTCGGCGCCCATCATGGTTATGTACATCCATGAAATAGGCAAAATGCCGCTGCTTCCCCAGGGCGCAGCTGACACCGCGCTGTTACCCGGATTAGGACCCTCCAACTCAATCAAGGCATGATTCGCCAGGTAGGGCGCGAGGTGTGCTTTTACACCGATAGGACCCATACCTGGGCCACCGCCGCCGTGAGGAATACAGAATGTCTTGTGCAGGTTGACGTGAGAGACGTCGGCGCCAATCTCTGCCGGCTTGGCTACACCCACCTGTGCATTCAAATTGGCGCCGTCCATGTAAACCTGGCCGCCGTGATCATGAATCACCTGACAGATGTCTTTCACTGCTTCTTCGTAGACGCCGTGTGTGGAGGGGTATGTGATCATTAGTGCCGCCAGCGCTTCACTGTACTCCTCGGCCTTAGCGCTGAGGTCTGCAAAATCAATATTGCCGTCGCCGTCGCAGGCAACCAGCACGACTTTCATGCCAATCATCTGGGCACTTGCAGGATTGGTGCCGTGCGCCGAAGTGGGAATCAGACAGATATTGCGCTGCGTCTCACCGATACCGTCGAGGTATTTACGAATCGCCAGCAGGCCAGCATATTCACCCTGAGCGCCGGAGTTGGGCTGCATACTAACGGCATCAAAACCGGTAATCTCTTCCAGCATATGTTCCAGTTCCTGGATCATTTTCTGGTAGCCCTGCATTTGGTCAACTGGCGTAAAAGGGTGTGGTTTGGAGAACTCCGGCCAGGTCACTGGAATCATTTCGGCGGCTGCGTTCAGCTTCATGGTGCATGAACCCAGCGCAATCATGGAGTGAGTGAGTGAGATATCTTTATTCTCAAGCCGCTTGAGGTAACGCATCATGTCCGTTTCGCTATGAAAACGGTTAAAGACAGGGTGAGTCATATATGCAGTTCTGCGCTCAAGCTTAGCTGGGACAACTGGCTCTACTGCACCGGTTTCTATCTGTTTGTCGATGTCGGCTACCGAAAGTGAGGCACCATCTTTGCCGATAATAACCTGCCACAGCGCTACGATTTCTGCTTCGCTGGTGCATTCGTCCAGGCTGACACCTATGGTCTGATGACTGGCGATTCGATCCAGCCGCAGATTGATATTGGCTTCACCTGCGCGCTCTGCAATCTGCATGGCTTCATCTTCGGAAACAGCGAGCGTCAGCGTGTCGAAATAGGTTTCGTTATCAAGCTTGATGCCTTTACTCTGCAGGCCAATAGCAAGAATTTGAGTAAGTCGGTGAATGCGGCTGGCGATACGGCGCAATCCAGTTGGGCCATGGTACATGGCATAAAATGCCGCAATATTGGCGAGCAGCACCTGAGCGGTACAGATATTACTGTTGGCCTTCTCGCGCCTGATATGTTGTTCACGGGTCTGTAGTGCCATGCGGTACGCTTGCTTATCGCGTGCGTCTTTTGAGACGCCAATGATGCGGCCTGGAACCGCTCGCTTGTAATCATCACGAGTTGCGAAATAGGCCGCGTGTGGCCCACCATAACCCATGGGTACACCGAAACGCTGCGTGCTGCCTAGCACGACGTCAGCGCCCATCTCGCCTGGCGGCTTGAGTAGGGCGAGACTCATCAAGTCTGCCGCCACGATTGCGATGGCCTTATTGCTATGCAATTGCTCGACCGCCTCGCTTAGGTCCGTGACATCGCCCAACATTGAAGGGTATTGGAATATGGCGCCGAACAACTCAGATTTGTCTACCTGATCAAAACCACCGATTACCAGTTCAAAGCCGAAGTTCTCGGCCCGGGTCTTAATGACATCGATAGTTTGTGGGAAGCAGCCAGCATCCACAAAAAACTTGTTGGCGTTTCGATTCTTGCTCACACGCTTGGCGAGCGCCATGCCTTCCGCCGCTGCGGTAGCCTCGTCAAGAAGAGAGGCATTGGCGAGCTCCATGCCAGTAAGATCCAACACCATCTGCTGGTAGTTAAGCAGGCTTTCCAGACGGCCCTGAGAAATTTCTGGCTGGTAAGGCGTATAGGCGGTATACCAGCCCGGGTTTTCTAACACGTTGCGAAGAATGACATTGGGGGTGTAGGTGTCGTAGTAACCAAGCCCGATAAATGAGCGTGACGACTGATTACTGCTGGCCATTGCCTTCAACTTAGCCAGCGCAGTCTCTTCATTCATCGCTGCCGGCAGATTCAGGGCCTGGTTTAGCGCGATGGCAGCAGGCACAGTCTTTTCAATCAGCCGGTCTAGCGATTCCAGTCCAAGTTCATCCAGCATGCTCTGGATTTCAGCTTGATCCGGGCCTATGTGGCGCTCGATAAATTCACCCCGGTGTTGCAGGGATTCGAGACTTGGCACGGCTTTGGAATTTGATAGAAGAGAGTCTTGTTTGGTAGACATGTATTCGCTTCACTCTAGAAATAGATAAAGAGGACCAGACTACGCCTGATCCGCACAAAAGTTCTAAATTAGGACGGTTTGCAGCGCTTGCCCGCTATTCGTCTTCGCAATGATCCGAATAGGCTTCGGCATCCATCAGCTCATCAAGATCGGCTTCTTCGCTGATGGCGATTTTGAAGAACCAGCCGTTGTCGTAGGGGCTGGCGTTTACGGTTTCAGGCGCGTCCAGCAATGCTTCATTTATTTCGGTTATTTCACCCGATACCGGACTGTATACGTCCGAAGCAGCCTTCACAGATTCAACCACCGACACCTCGTCTTTGGCGTTCACTGTGGTGCCGGGCTCCGGCAATTCTACGAATACTATGTCCCCGAGTGCTTCCTGGGCATGATCGCTGATGCCCACGGTAGCGATGCCGTTGTCATCAACACTGACCCACTCATGGGACGCAGCGTACTTTAGATCATCGATGATTTTGCTCAATGGGGAGTCCTCTGAAATGGGGCGCCTGCTGTGACAGTGTGCCGGATTATTCGAATACTTTCTTGCCGAAGCGAACGAAATTGGGCTGCACGATTCTCACGGGAGTAGGCTTGCCTCGCAGCTCAACCTCGCAGGAAGTGCTATTTACCGGGATTCTAGCTAATGCAATTGAATGCTTCAATGTGGGTGAAAAGCTGCCACTGGTGATGACGCCTTCGCCTTTGTCCGTCGTTACTTTCTGGCCCGAACGCAGTACGCCACGTTCTTCCAGAACCAGGCCGGTAAGCTCTGGCAGAGCGGCCTGTACCTGCTGTTTAAGCTGTTCGGCAACCGCCGCTCGACCAATGAAATTGCGGTCTTCTGGTTCCCAGGCAATGGTCTGGACCATGTTTGAGACGATTGGTGAAGTGGTTTCATCCATATCCTGGCCATAGAGATTCATGCCGGCCTCGAGCCGCAGTGTATCCCTGGCGCCGAGTCCAACTGGCTTGATGTCCACCGCAAGGAGTTGATCCCAGAGGGCAGGCGCATCGGCAGCCGGCAAAATGAATTCCAGACCTTTTTCGCCGGTATAGCCGGTGCGCGCAATGAACCAGTCTCCCAGCTCTGCACCGCGGAAATTTTTGAGTGTGCCTACGGTTTCTGCTTTGTTCGCATCCAGCAGCCCAATGACCTTTTCAAGCGAGAGAGGGCCATGGACGGCAAGTATCGCCAGCTCCGGCCGCTCGTTCACTGTCACCTCAAAATCCGCGGTCTGTTGCCGCATCCAGGCGAGGTCTTTATCCCGGGTCGCGCAGTTCACCACTACGCGATAGCCAAAACTCGTGCGATACACAATCAGATCATCAATAACGCCGCCGTCAGGTTTGAGCATCGCGCTGTAAAGCGCGCGCCCTACCTCATCGAGCTTGGCAACATCATTGGCCAGCAGATGGCGTAAATAGTTACGGGCGTCATTACCCGTCACGTCGACCACTGTCATGTGGGAAACATCGAAGACACCGGCCGCGGTGCGGACCTGGTTATGTTCTTCGATCTGAGATCCATAATTTATGGGCATATCCCAGCCCGCGAAATCGACGATTTTCGCGCCTGCGTCCAGGTGTTTCTGATAGAGGGGGGTACGTTGTCCCAAAGCTGCCTACTTCTGGTTATTGAAAAGGAAACGGCATTTTACCCGGCCCTCGACGCCAATGACAGCTTTGGGCTTGACTGTCGGGCTAGTCAGAAAACGAAGTCTTGCGGGACTTCCTTGGCTTCACTATGGGCACCGTTGCGAGGGATTTTGAGGGCGTTTTCGAGCTGACTCTGCTCAGGGTCACCGCTAAAAAGATTATTCAGCGATTGAATGATGGTTTTTGCGTCGATGCCCGGCATAATTTCTTGTTAGCTTCGACAGTTGGCACACGAGAAGGTTTGCCCAAAGTCGAGGAAAACTGCAACTTGCTATAGTTAAAGTAAGTCGGCGAGCTCAGGGTTGCCAGGCGTAGCTGAACTTGGCGAAAAAGCTGCGGTTGGTCCGGTAGATTGAGTCCTGGCTGTCGTCCTGAAAGCCAGCGTCAGAGTAGCCCACGAAGAAGCGCGTGGCTGCATTGACCCGGTAGCTGTAAAGGAGTTGGGTGGTCAGCTCTTTACTAACACTGTCCACCGGGAATGTGTAGAGATCTCGATCACGTTCGCGATCATCCAACTGCACGATGACACGAAGGAAACTACGGTTATTAAACTGATAGGTGGTGCGGAAGTTGGTCAGATTCGCCGTAAACAGGCGGCCTCCATCCACGTCAAAATTCTGAATCGTGTGCTCCAGGTCCAGCTGCAGGTGGCGCCCGAACTGATAGCGGATTTCAGGACGAAAGCGTCTGGAGTGCCCGAGCCGGGTATTGGCAAAATCTACAACGTCCTCGACCCGCATATTGATGCCTATTTGCAGGTTTGGCAGGGGCACGAAACTGAGGTTTAGATTGTTGAACTGCTCATCAAAATACTGGCCATTCCAGTAGGTCTTGCTGCCGCCAAACAAGCCGAACAGCGAAGACTGAAGCGGTCCATTCATGTTGAGGAAGAACTCGGTTTCTTCTTCCAGCAACAAACCTGATTGATCTTCAGTGCGATCATAATCTGCGGCGAAACGAATGCGATTGAAGAAGCTGTCGCCACCCCACCACCAGGTATGTCCGACCGTGGCAACCTGGTAGATGTAGTCAACGCGATTGATAAAACCGAGATCGGCCCTGAAGTCCTCACCCCAGTCGTAGTGACCGAAGCGCCAGTCCCAATTTCTATCGTTATGCTGGTATTCAATGACGGTGCTGGAATCGCTGAGATTTGCCGCCTGGTTGAAACGTTCCTGGATTTGCAGGGGGTACTCCGACTCGGAGTGCATGGCCTGAATATAGATCGTGTCCTGCTCAGTGGGGCGCAGGGTTGCATCGAGGCTGCTTACCCGGTTGCTATAACCATCACCTTCCCGGTTTGTTACCAGGGCACCTACGGTCGAATTCTGGAATATGTCATAGCGGTAGCGCGCGATGGCGACGTCGCTCTTCTGCTCACCCAGACTGGCAATACGTGAGCTCAGGCTGCGCGGGATGATAAAGCTGGTAGTCTCATCATTTGCCGCTAATAGGCCGAAAGTGTGTGGCCCATTTTTGCCGGTAATCTTGGCGCCGTAGTCTGGGTTAGCAATATTGCGGGTGTAAACCAGGTTACGGAAAGTGTCGAAGTAATCAGCACCGTCGAGAAAAAATGTGCGTCGCTCAGGGAAGAACAGGCTAAAAGTCTGGTTAATATCCAGTTGCGCAACGTCCGCTTCTACCTGGGAAAAATCTGGATTAATGGTCGCGTTAAGATAGGTGTCTTGCGTAATTCCCCAGCGCACATCGAAACTGGCCTGGGGGTCGATGCCTCCACTAATCCATTTTCCGTTATCCGGATCGCGAGTCTCGTTGGCAGCTGCGACAAGAGTAGGAATGAGAATCAGGTTCATGCTGGGTTCCAGCTCAGCAAAGCCACTGGCTTTTGCTACCTGGCACAGGTAGCACGACACGTTTCGATCTATGGGGATGTCTGAAAGCTGTGTTTCGCGATCGCGTGGGTAGTAGCGCCGCAGGTTAATGCCCCAGGTCTGCGAGCCTTGCTGAGGCGTGAACCGCAATTGCTTGAGTGGTATTGCCATTTCTACCGTGTATCCAAAATCGGTAATTTGGCCTGCGCTATCCCAGATTGCATTCCAGGCTTCGTCGGCGCGCTGATTCACGTCGTCCCAAATATCATCCGCCTGGACACCAACGGGGTTAGTGTAAAACTCGAAGGCTCGGCGTTCATCATTAAAGGTGTCCAGTATTACAGCAACCCAGTCATCGTCCCAGAGCAAGTCGCGGTCGCGATAAAATGCGCGAATCTGGTCTGGGTCAGGATCCTGAGCGATAAACGCGACATATAGCGTTTCGCCGTCCTCCATGACCAGCCCTTCGGTTGTCACCGGGGCAGCTGTATTCTCACCCGGTTCAGTCTCAATATTGATTTCTATGGATAGGGCTTGCTGCCATTCACTACCCTGTACCTCACCATCGATAGTAGGGGCTGACGTGATACGGGGAATCTCAAACCGCGACTGGGCGAGTACCGGTGTGATGGAAAGACACCCAAACAAAAACAGAGCCATCGCACAGGCTACAAGGCGTCGATTTCGCCTGAGCGAATTTAAGCATAACAAAGTAGGAAGCACTGGATGTAGGTACCGGGGCAGGTACTGACTATTTAATTAGTTATTGTAGTGCTATTAGACGACAATTTGGCAAATACTTAAATGCAAGCAGAGCCGCTGCCTTGAGAGGAGCAAATAACGGGGCATGTCGCACTCCCGGCTTTAGCCTTAACTGTCGTGGCATTAAAAAAGCGGGTAGCTTTCACTACCTGCTTTTTTAATGCTGTTTAGGGCTTTAGAGTTCTGCCGCTGCTTCCAGCACATTGGCAAAATCGGGTCGGGTTCGGTAGCCCTCCTCGGCAAATTTCGCCTGAATGGTGCCATCAGGATCAACTAGAAATATACCCGGATGCGGCACGCCATAAAATCTATGGTCAGGCTCAAAATCTATGTCATTGAGGATGCCCAGGCGGTTAACGTGGGTGATGTCCTCGTCGTGAAGCAGCGTAAATTCAATTCCCTGATCTTCTTCGACGCTCTTCAGCATTTCAACCGAATCGAATGTCATGGCAACCACGGAAATGCCCATGGCTTCAAACTGGTCTGCAATATCTGTCAGCTGCACGAGCTGAGCTTTACAGAATGGTCACCAGTCAAAAGAACGGCTGAGCATAAACAGCATGCCGTTCTCACCTTTTAGATCATCGAAGCGACGCAGTTCGCCATTCTGATCTAAAGCCACAACCTCAGGTAGCGCGGAGCCAACAGGAAAGTCTGGTGCCCAGACATAATCCTGTGCCAACGACACCTGAAGAACAGCCAACAGAACCAGAGCCAGCAGTGATCTGCCGGGCAGGCCTGTGCCAGTAATCCTATTTTTTGTCATCAGTTTTCCTTGCGGGGACACCGCTTGGTTTATCCGTATAACGAATTGCGCAACGCGCAGTTAATAATACCGGACAAGTGGGGGATTTCTTACAGCAGAAGAGAGAAATATTTGAAGAAAGTTACTCAAGCTCCGCCAGGAAGCGTTCGCCACGAGGCAGGTAGTTATTATGGCTGTCCAGGGAGAACACCACCGAACTGGAGCGCCCAATTATCTCGCCGCGGGGTATGAAGCTGTAAATTCTGCTGTCAGCGCTGTTGTCGCGGTTGTCCCCCAGCACGAAGTACTGGTCTGCCGGCACCACGGTTGGGCCATAGCTGCGGCTGGAGCGATTGACATAGCGGCTGGAGAGTCTTGCCTGATGGGCGCCATCGGGCAACTCTTCCTGAATGATAATGGATTCAGCGTCACGGGACAGAACTTCATAATTGGCCGGAACACCATTTATAACCAGAGTATTGTTCTGCATGTAGATGGTATCGCCTGGCACGCCAACAATGCGCTTCACCAGACGCTTGCCTGCGCGTTTCGAGTCGATGATGACGATATCGCCCCGGTCCGGGTCTGAGACTTCGGCCAGAGAGATTTCCGTGAAGGGGATTTTTACGTCGTAGGCGAGCTTGTTGACCCACACTTTATCGCCGTCCAACAAGGTCGGAAGCATGGACGCGCCAGAGATCGAGCTCAAGTCTGCGATTGCACTTTTGAAAAACACGATACAAGTGAGGAGCAGGAAAAACTGGCGATTCTCGAGCCAGAAAGACCGAAAACGGGCACGAACCCGAGTAGGTAAATTGGCTTGCTTTAACTCTTCCATAGACTTCTTACGACAAAAACCTTGCTATAAACTTAGCCAGCGCGCCGCTGCTTGTCAATTCGAGCTAGCGCAGCGCTGAATCGTCATCCCAAAAATTCTTGATTCATTTGGGGTGTGCAGTGACACAGCAAGTCGGTGAATTTGGCCGCTCTTGTTGCACATCGCTTGAAAACCTTTGCCCCCTTCAATACCCTGTACGTTTGTACAGTGAATAGCGGAACGACTTCTTGACTCAGGATCAGGCACAAATAGAGGCTCTCAGCCAGTTCCATCCGGCCTGCCGGAACTGGTTCAGTGCCAGGTTTGGCGAGCCCACGCCGGCCCAAGCCCAGGCCTGGCCTGCTATTAAAGCCGGGCGCCACACCCTGATTTCGGCCCCTACCGGCAGCGGTAAGACGCTGGCCGCATTTTACGGCGCCATTGATGAGCTACTTCATAAAGGGCTGCACAACCAGCTGGAGGACGGTGTCCATGTTCTCTATGTCTCACCCCTCAAAGCGCTGAGTAACGACATTCACAAGAATCTGGATATGCCGCTGGATGGCATTGCTGAGCAACTGCATTTGCTGGGGCTGCCACCGGTGGATATTAGAATTGGGGTGCGAACAGGCGACACGCCCGCTAATGAGCGGCAGAAGATGGCGAAGAACCCGCCCCATATCCTGGTAACGACGCCGGAGTCGCTGTATCTGCTGCTCACCAGCGCCAGTGGCCGCAAAATGTTGGCAACTGTGTCCTCGGTCATCGTGGATGAGATCCATGCCATGCTGGGAGACAAGCGCGGGTCACACCTGGCCCTATCGATTGAGCGACTGCAGCAACTTTGTTTTAGCTGCAGCGGCCAGCATCTGCAGCGCATTGGCCTGTCTGCAACCCAGAAGCCTATCGACATGGTGGCGCGCTACCTGGTTGGTAATTCTAACTGTAGCGATGATTCAGTAGACTGTGAAATCGTCGACTCTGGATTCCGGCGCAAGCTGGATCTACGCATCGAAGTGCCTGGTTCACCACTGAGCGCCCTGATGAGTAATGAGGTCTGGGAGGAGCTTTATGAGCGGCTCGTGACGCTGATTAATAGCCACGAGACGACGCTGATTTTTGTAAACACTCGCAGACTCTCGGAGCGCCTGGCTCTGGCCTTGAGTGATCGGTTGGGTGAAGGCTGCGTGTGCTCGCACCATGGCAGCATGAGTAAAGATCATCGTCACAACGCCGAACAGCGCTTAAAGGCTGGCGACCTGAAGGTGCTGGTGGCGACCGCTTCAATGGAACTCGGCATCGATATCGGGTCGGTAGATCTGGTGGTGCAGTTTTCCTCTCCAAAAAGTATTGCAACTTTCCTGCAGCGTGTCGGCCGCAGCGGTCACTCCGTGCACGGAACCCCCAAGGGGATTCTGTTTCCCCTTACGCGTGATGACTTGGTGGAAGCCAGCGCATTGCTGCAAGGCATCAGGGAGGGTGAGCTGGATCGGATTATCATGCCAGAGAAACCTGCAGATATTCTCGCCCAGCAAATTGTTGCCGAGGTGTCATCGCCAGTGATAGCAGGTGATGGCGACCAGGATTTTCTTGGTTGGGATATGGATCAGCTCTTCCAGCTTTTTGCCAACGCTTATCCCTATCGTGACCTGGCCCGTGAAGAGTTTGACACACTGGTAAAAATGCTCGCTGAAGGATATACGACTCGAAGAGGGAGACGTGGCACTCATCTGCATCTTGATATGATAAATAACAAGGTACGAGCACGCCGCGGCTCTAACCTCACTTCGCTAACCAACGGCGGTGCGATCCCTGACATGTTTGATTATCAGGTCGTGCTGGATCCGGAAGATATTGTTGTCGGCACCTTGAATGAGGATTTTGCGCTTGAGGCTCTGCCCGGAGATGTCTTTACTCTCGGCACTCACGCCTGGCAACTGCTGCGTGTGGATGGGCTAAAGGTGCGGGTTCGTGATGCGGAGGGTATGCAGCCTACAATTCCATTCTGGTTTGGAGAGGGGCCAGGACGCACACAAGAGCTATCCCAAGCAGTTTCAAAATTACGTAATCAGATCGCCGAGCTGCTTATCAACGAGTCGGCAAACGCTGCAGTGCAATGGCTAGAAGATACAATTGCCTTGCCTCGTAGCGCCAGCGTGCAGATGGTCGAATATTTGCAGAGTGGCATGAACGCGCTGGGTGTGATGCCAACCCGGGACACTGTGGTCATGGAGCGTTTCTTTGACGAAGTTGGTGACATGCATGTAGTAATTCATTCTCCTTACGGCAGCCGTCTCAATCGGGGCTGGGGGCTGGCTCTGCGTAAACGTTTTTGTAAGTCCTTCAACTTTGAGCTGCAAGCTGCAGCTAATGAGGACAGCATTGTTATCTCATTAGGCTCGGTGCACAGCTTCCCGTTAGATGAAGTTTATCGATATCTGCAGACTGCAACGGTGCGTGATACTTTGATACAGGCCATGCTGGATGCACCTATGTTTGAGGTGAGGTGGCGCTGGAATGCAACCCGTTCCCTGGCTATGCAGCGCAATCGCAATGGCAAACGTGTGCCACCGCAGTTTCAACGCATGGATGCGGAAGATCTGGTAGCGCACGTGTTTCCGGATCAAATCGCCTGTCAGGAAAACATCACCGGCAGACGGGATGTGCCGGATCATCCACTGGTGAATCAGACTATTCATGACTGCTTAACTGAAGCCATGGATATTGATGAATTGGAACAGCTCATTGATGCGATCGAGAACGATAAGCTGACGCTTGTCGCCAAAGATCTGCGTGAGCCGTCACCGTTCGCGCAGGAAATCATCAATGCGCGACCCTATGCATTCCTGGATGATGCGCCGTTTGAAGAACGTCGTACCAATGCGATACGTAACCGGAGTTGGGCAGACCCGGCTGAAGCCAAGGATTTCAGTCTACTGGATGCGGAAGCGATTCAACGGGTGCGGGACGAAGCCTGGCCCTATATCAGCAATGCAGAGGAACTTCATGACGCCCTGATGACCGCAGCCTACCTCACAACGGCTGAATTCGAGAAAGGGGATTACGTGCGCTGGCAGCAGGCTTTGGTGGACAGTGGCCGGATCGTGCTACTGCGCCAATTGAAAAAACCAGTCTGGATTGCAACTGAGTACTTACCGCGCTTTATTGCGCTATGCGGAGATCAGCTAGCCACAATACCTTTACCAGAATTTCTGCAGGCGGAGAGTTGGGAAAAAGAAGATGCGCTGCGTGAAATCGTGCGTGGGCGACTGGACTGCCTTGGGCCGGTAACGGCTGAGCAGCTGGCCGATGAACTGCAGCTCGATAAATCTGACATTAGCTTTGCTCTGACAGCGCTTGAGGTGGAAGGCTTTGCCTTTCAGGGACAGTTCACTCCAATCAGCGGCGCGGCTATGCTTTCTGCAGAAAGCGCAGCGATTGAATGGTGCGAGCGCAGGCTGCTGCAGCGAATTCATCGCTACACCATTGATCAACATCGCAAGGCAATTAAACCGGTTTCCCTGGAGACTTTTACAGAATATCTGTTTGATCATCAGCAGCTACTTCCGATTCAACAATCAGATGGAAGCACTGAACCGGGTTTAGATGGCCAGACGCGCTTGCAGAACATGCTTAATTTGCTCGATGGCATTTCAGCACCTGCGGTTAGCTGGGAGTCAGATATCTATCCGGCACGCATTCCCAACTACGACCCGAACTGGTTAGATGTCTTCTGTATCAGTGGCAGGGTCATGTGGGGTCGCTATGTGCTGCCACTGATAAATCAACGTCGGCAAAACCAGCCGCTGCAGAGAAAACGCAATGCTGGGCCGGTCAAGAGCACACCCATTAGTCTGGTGGCCCGATCCAATCTGGATATCTGGAAAGCGCTCGCGAAGGCGCAGCTGGGAGAAGGCGAAGTCGCAGCACCCAGTGCAAGCGCTGCCCGTATCGCATCGGATCTGGCACAACATGGAGCCAGCTTTTTTGACCAGGTTCAGAGTCGGACCGGTCTGCTGAAAACCCAGCTGGAAGAAGGGCTGGCCGAGTTGGTGAGCCTTGGCCAGGTTTCCAGTGATTCATTCACCGGTCTGCGCGCGCTGCTCACTCCTAATCACAAGAAACCGACAAGCCATAAACGTCGGGGTCGTAAAGCGATGTTTGGGGTTGAGGATGCGGGTCGCTGGAGTCTGCTTGATACTTTCGAGCAGGCGGCTGGGCAGCAAAAGCCTTCCCGCTGGGATGCGCTGGACGAAGAACAACTCGAGCGCCTGGCGTTGCTCTATCTACAACGTTGGGGTGTGGTTTTTCGTGCGCTCATTGATAAGGAAACCTTGGCGCCGCCATGGCGTATCCTACTGGTGACGCTAAGAAAAATGGAGCTCCGAGGCAAAGTCCGTGGCGGACGATTTGTTGCTGGTGTAGGGGGTGAACAATTCGCTTTTCCGGAAACTGTCGACAGCTTGCGAAAATTCAAGCGCAGTCGGGAAGCGGCCGCTACAGCACCGTTCTATTGCCTGGCGGCTACAGATCCTGCCAATCTCATTAATCTCACCATGCCCAATCGAAAGTTACCGCGCCTTGCCAGTAACCGCGTGCTGTATCGAGGCGGTATTCCGATTGCCCTGATGGAGTCGGGGGAAACACATTTTCTCAGGGAAGTCAGTGCCGACGAGCAGTGGCAGTTTCAGCAGATGCTTACCAAGCGTGTGTTTCCTCCCAGACTAAGAAGTTACCTGGGAACTCGTTAGTAGCTAAACTCTTTGGTGTTGGCAGAGTATCTCGCACCGCAGGTTTGTTTATCCGTATTCTCACTCGTCCAGTAGTTTCACCTTTTCGTGCTACTTCACCTTGTCCGCTAGATAGCCACTAGTTCGCAACCTGGATGTAGGCAATACAAAAAAGAACGATAAAGCAGGGCATAAAAAATCCCACTGCCATGTAACGAGTGTGCACACAAGTTATACGACAGCGGGACCGTCTACGTATGGGAGCGAAGGATAACAACACTGTTGACTATCCCCTCCAGTCACCCAATCTAATTAAAACTGCGAATCAGATTAAATAACCGGAGGCTCCCTTAATAGATTGACTATTGATGGGATCACCTCCTTTCGATTCCAGGGTAGCAAAGGATGCTAGAAGGTCCTCCCTGTTAGAACCACTAACAAAAGCCTGCTCATTTTATATAACACTGACTGATATGAGTAAAGCGGATAATTCATTTTGGTTATTGAGGAAGAGATCACATAAAAAGCGACACTGCACTTGTATTCTCTATACCTGAAAAGACCGGCCGTTAGGCCATAAACCTTACAAATTGTGGTGCAATTCAACATTCGTTGAGAGGTATTTCAACCACAATTGTGAATCTCAGGACGACAGGCCATCGGAAATGATTGAGCGTAGACAACACAGGCGAGTCGAAGTCGACTTTTGGGCCAGTTTGGAGCATCCGTTACCGGGCACGGTTACCGGCGATATTCAAGATATGTCGGTGAGCGGACTTTCTCTTACACTTGACGAAGAAATGAATTTTTTTTGTGATGGTGGAGTTGGATGTGCGAATTCACGGCGAAGGTTGGGATGACTCAATGCCTGCGCTACCTGTGCAAGTTGTAAGAGTTCAAAATCGTGGAATTGCAATCAGGTTCCTTGATAGCTGTGAAGATTTCTGGATGCCCATTTCAGATGCGAGCTATGATTTTGACAAGATGCACATGCTTGATGATTCTGACGAAACCGAGATGGCCAGTAGCTCTCGCGCTTTTTAATCGTAAAATTTCACTCTCATTGTTGAGTATATGATCTGAACCACCCTCTTAGCGCAAGGTGAAACCTCTGACCGAGATCCTGGTCTTTAATCCCTGGACCAAAGCATAGACTTGAGCACGATCTCCGAATGCCTGGCTTTCTAAAGCTAGATCCCACTTATCTAGATCCCATTTATTCAGACCTCTTTTATCCAGACCCCAAGCCAATGCCTGGACTGAAATTCTAAAACGAGAGGAAGAAACGAAGCGAGAGGTAAAGAACGATAGCTATCAGTGTAAAGTAGCTGATGAAACGGATAGGGGATTCCTTGAATGCCTGCAAGGTGGTTTTGGCTTCACCGCGTTGTTTGCTGGCCTGGTACTCAGATTGCACGCGCTGGCGCCGGTCATCCTGATAAGTATCAAGCAGGTCCCTTGCTTCCGCGTATTGATCCTCATCCTTAAGCCAGAGTGCTGGCATGGAGATACCCCAGTTACCTGGGAAGGTCTCAAAAAAGTCTATATTGTTTTGTTCTAATAGCGCCCGCACCTCCTGCGCTTCGTCATCAGGCACGTGACGCATTCGAAACAGTAATTTGGCCATGGTGACGAAACCTTCGAAGTGGTATGAGGTTACTTTTACCAGAATGGAGGGCATGCTACCTTTAAGTTCAAACCCTGTAAATTTACTGAGGTCGTGGAATGAGATTCCCTGCTGCAAGACGATTGATTCGTCTCTACTCTTTACTGTTTTCACTTAGTGCAACGTTTCTATTCAGTGGAGTTTCCGTGGCTGAGACCTCGGTGTGGCGAGTAAGTAATGGCGACAATACGGTTTATCTCGGAGGTACCGTTCACCTGTTACGCCCCAGCGATTACCCCCTGCCAGAAGAGTATGAACAAGCCTATCAGGACTCCTCTGAACTTTACTTTGAAACCGATATCTCTTCGATGAGCGATCTTAGTGTGCAGGCGCAGATGTTGCAGCAGCTCACCTATAGTGATGGTCGTACCTTGAAGACCGTGCTGAGTGAAGATGCTTATACGGCGCTTGAGGATTACACCGCAACAATTGGCATGCCTTTGATGATGTTGGAGCAGTTTAAGCCGGGCATGATTATTTCCACGCTGCAGGTTCTCGAATTTCAACGCATCGGATTCACCCCTCAGGGTGTGGATGCATTCTTCAATACCCGGGCTTTAGGAGATGCCAAGGATATCGGTGCGCTTGAGACTATCGAGGAACAGATTGGCTTTCTGGCCGCTATGGGCGAGGGCAACGAAAGCGAATTCATTCTGTTGTCATTGGAGGATCTGGAGAATACCAATGCATTGATGGAAGAGATGATCACAGCTTGGCGCAATGGCGATGAGAGGGCACTGCAAAAATTATTCGTTGACGACATGCAGCAACGCGCACCAGAGCTTTTCGATTCACTGTTACGCCAGCGTAATCTCCGATGGATTCCCCAGATTGAAGCAATGTTTGAAGATCCGGACACTGAATTCGTTCTGGTCGGTGCGGCACACTTGATCGGTGGAGAAGGGCTGGTGCAGCTGCTGCAGAGTAAGGGGTACGAAGTCTCGCAGCTTTGAGCCTGAGCTAACTTGGGTGAATCCCAACAGCCGACTTAGTTTAGCGCTGACACAAAAAAAGCAGAGGGAAGATTACCCTCTGCTTTCGATGATTTCTAACTTGTCCAGTATCTGCTGAATCGCTCCAATCAAAAGGAACGCTTTCGAATCTGTCAGGAACTGGTTTTGTGGCTCAGTACGATCTGTCTGGGTCCGCTGGTGGAGGTTTGTCCACTTACTCCGGAAGGAATCTGCTGGACCTTGCCCCCAGACTTCAAAAATGCAGCGATATGCTCTTCCAGGTCATCTCGAGTGCTTACGGCCGCCTCTTTTTTTGCTTTATTACTCATAAATACACTGTCTCGTTCATTGCGCAAAATGGATCAATAATTATACACAAAACGGACACATTCGGCTATTTGGCACCAGATTGAGGCCCTGGGGACCGCGCTAAAGCATTTCCCATGTCGACTTGCCGTGCTCGCGCAGATGGTCGATATCAGCGGTTGCTGGAGCCAACGCGTTTACGCGGACGCTGGTAGTAGTCTGAGTAGTAGTCTTCCGGCAGGTCGCCGACCAGTTCATCCAGTGAAGTCTTATAGATCACTTTCATCTTGGCCAGAAGTTCCAGGTCCAGGTGACAGCCATAGTTTCTGATTGTCTCAATGTCTTCCAATTGCTTGCGCGATACGCCAAGTAAGCGAGCACCCTCATTCATTGAGTAGCCGGCATTCAATCGCAGTTGTCTGATATTTTTCTTCACAGCCACCGTAATCGGTGAAAATTTTGAATACTGAGGTTGGTTCATGATGCTTCCCTTTTCAGCAAAGTCTTGCAATATACCTCTCTGCTGATTTTCAGCCTCCTGATTGATGTGTTCTCTAATAGTCACTAAGAAATGTTGCTCCCGATATTGTCTTCCGGGAATTGACAAGCAAGCTAACACAGCGGGTTTCATTGACAATCTTTTCTTGAAATCAGCGGGAAATGGGCAAAAAATTTCAGAATCTAGTCAATAGCAAATGGAAATTTCAAAAACGAAATCGGCGGAAAGCCAAGGGTTTAGGCAAGAATGGCCTGAATCAGATATGAGCTAACCCGCTTGATAGAGCTTATCTTTAAGCCTGCTTACTGCACGACTAAACCATTTCTGGGTCATGGTTTCCTGATTCAAGTCGAAATGTGTTCTCGCCTGCAGCATGAAAGGCGCCATGTGGGCACGCATATATTCCCGGGTGCCGGTTTTGGCGATGCTTTGGAGCGTCTCTTTGTAGTCGGAGAGGATTACCTCGTCTAGAATCGCATAGCCAGTTTTCCCGACTGCGCCAGCTGTGCCAAGACCGAGTTCAGGAATATTGGCGGCATGCACCGATAGCATCCCGAGAATGACTGGCACGCTAACATCATCCTTCTTGGCCACAACGCTGATTTGATTCCACAGCGCCTCGAAGTGCGGAACTAGATTGCTGTAGTTGTCGGCGAGGCTCCCGGCTGATCGTCTTAGCTCATCAGCAAGAATGTTGATTTCTTCCACGGACAAAGGCGGCGTATCGATCGCGGTGGCTCCCTGTCTGCTCATTTCATGAACAGATTGTAGTATCTGCTCAAGGGTCTCTGGGTGACTGTTCTGCGCAATGACCCGGTTCTCCTTGAGATGAAGTACTAGCCTCTGGAGAAAAACCTGGCCGCCCTTGGCTGCATCTGAGGCTATGGCAAACACCCAAACCGGCGATAGCTGCATGGTGAGGAGCCCGGCCGCTTCGAGGCTCGAGCCCAGCAGTTTACGCTGGACGAAACTGTCTTTGAGCTCCGTATCTGCATTAATCTCGGCCATGCCTGCCAAATTTCTCACCAGGAATGACTCAAACATACCAAGCGTGAACGTATAGCTGGTGGAGTTTTTTATGGCTCCGGGAATCAGTGTGCGTGTAAGCAACAGGGTGCCACCGCCAACTACGGCGCTGAGCGCCCTCGCTGTGCGTTCCGGCAAAGATAGGGTGAGAGAAAAATAGTGGCTTAGTTTTTGTAGGCTCGAGGGGTCTGCAAGCTGTGCGGGGTGATCAGTATTCTTTTCAGGCAAATCGTCAGTCACGTGAATTAGTCGACCTGCGCTTCCTGTTTCTTGGACACTGCCTCCATAACCAGGGGTAGGACTTTCCTGTTAACAACGACTTCATAGTAGCTTTCATCACTGTCTGGGTCGTCCAAGATCTCTGAATCTTGCCAAATACCAATCTTGCCTTCACGTATCACAAGGTCTTTCTTGCGGCCATTAACATCAGGATACTGACCGACATGAAATAGATACTCTTTACCATTCAGCTTCATCTTAAGACTCTTAAAAGGAATTTCTGATTTCAATTTGGCAAAGGCCAGACCATCGAGATTGATACCATTCATATTATAGCGAAGATAATGCTGGCCCTTCTCGCCTTTACCGGACTCGCCTTCGGCTATACGTAAGACATTGACATTAAATAGGCTCTTTTTAATTGCTGCTCGCAAATTCCAGGAGCAACCTGACATGCGGTCGGCCAGTCCAATAGCGCCGGAGATCATGATGGGATGCTCGCCGTCATAAAGATAGCGTGGTGCCTCGTTGGAGTAGCAGATACCGATACCCAGTTCCAATAGCGGTAGCCCCATCTGGGTAGAGTAGCGATTATTAGAGCCCGTTATCTTGAGCATATCCTTGGCGTTCCCGCAGGCGCGCGACACCGCAAACCACTGCTGAGGCGTGTGCTCATATTCAAGGAAGCTGAGAATGATCGCGTCACCCTCTATGAATACCTTGTTAGCCCCGTAGGTTTCCAACACTTTATTGATTGGATTAAAAAATCGCATGCTGAAATAGGAAGCGGGGTTTAGACCTTTCGCCAATAATTCATCTGTTACAGTGGTTGAGCCGCGCACGTCTGCTTTAAGTATTGCGTGATGACAAATGCGTTCATCATCTTCCTCGATCTCTGAAGAAGTTGGTAACGCATACAGAGTACCTGCAGACTTAGAAAGCTTTATGTCATCCTCAGCGGTGAGGATGGTCATGCGGTTGAACGCGCGATGGGCAAACCGGTAGTTCTTCAGGTTTTTCCGATAGTGGCTAAAATCCACTAGTAGTTTCAGTGTTTCCGAGAGATCAGACTTTGCGACCTTCTCAGTGATTTTTACGCGCAGGGCTTCGAGTGCCTTCAGTTGCTCATTGTTCAGTGATGCCCCTCCAGCAATATTTTCCTGAAGCTTTTCCAGAGTCAGTTTTCCGCTGAGATACTGGCAAATCACTTTGAGGTCAACGTGTTCGAGTATGGTTGGGTTTATAGATCGCTGCATATAATGCGAAGCAAGCAGTTGCGGTAGTACATTCTGCTTCTTCAGCATCTTGGCGAATGCTTTGAGAGTGCCCGATAGTGTGGAGACTTCACCCCTGGCATGCCACCATGCGGCCAGCCCCTCTTCCTTACGGATTTCCTTAAGACGATCTGCGTGCTTGTGAAAGTCAAAAAGCGATTTCAGATTGTCAGCATTCTCGAACCAGTTGAAAGTCTCTGGGATTGAACTCTTGGTGTCTGCTGCCTTCCCAAGGAAATTCTGGGTCAGGAACAGACCGCTCAATTCATCATGAATTTCTGAGGCTATCTCGCTGTTACTATTGGCTGGGCGCAGCGGCGGAATCTCATGTGCCTTGAGGCGCTTGTTAAAGAGTTCTTCAACTTTCAAATTGAGATTGATGAATCCGGAATCTTCACCATTCCAGCTCCACATGCTGTATTCATTCAGAAGCAAAGGCAGCGCGCTGAGATTAGATGTGAAGAGCAACGGATTCAGAATCACGTCAACCACAAACCGATAGTCTTCTCCAAGGAACTGCTCCCTGATGGATTCCAACTGCCGGTCTTCAACTCTCTGTAGCTGCGCGAAGAGCTGCTTGTTCACCGCGTAAAGATTTGAATCATAGTTTTTTTCAGCCAAGACAGGCGCTGTTGCGTAGCAAGTGCCTGGGAAGAGCCTTTGTTGCGATGCTCAGCTAGCTTGCCATTAACCTTACGAATCTCGTCATCCAGCTGAGAACGAGTGACAGAAACTATACGCTTGATCGGCGCTAACTGCAGGAAGCAAATTTCATCCGCGCTGAAATCTGTTTTGACCCTGTGAATCAAGACCGTCATGAGATCGAGATATTTTTCTCTCAGCTTCTCATAGAGATTTGAGTTGTCCCAGTTCTTTGGTTTGGGGACAGCAAGTTGTGAGATGAGCAGTGCCGATAGCTTTTTAACGTCGGTGGAGAAGCGGCGGCTAAGGCGAATGTCGACATGATAATTATCAATACCGCGGGATAGAGAATCGATCGATATCTGCACTGATCGTTCTCCTTCCAACCTATCTAGCGTGTTTACGCTGCTCTCCAAAGTCATGGCGGCCGCGCCACGTAATGTGACGACTTTCTAGTTTTTATGGGGTTCTTACACCGATGTTTGATCGAAATCTCAGTCTTATTCTTTGGACTGAAAATACCAGAATTCCGTACCCGGAGTGTGACCTTAGGCACATTATACAAAAATCGCTTAAAAATCAGCTATTTGTAATCAGAAATCATGCCCGACCCTGGATATAACAGAGCCTCAACAGGTAGGGGTGAGAGGAGTATCCAGGCTCAAAGTGTTGTTTAGTCGCGAGTCCTACCTGCCGCTCAGATGGGTTTCGAGATCAACGAAAAGCCTGTTTGCTCGCTTTCTCTCCAGGTAGATAGCCGATGCGAGCAATAACCGCCACGGGGGCTTTGCTGCGCAGTGATAGCTTAAAGCCAGGGTGACAGGGCCGTTTCCAGCGGCGTTCTCAACCTCGAAGCGGCGCAATACTTTTAGCGCGCCAATTTCCCGGTAAAGATCCATTCGTTTCCCGGGCAACCAATAGCTAATGGTCCACACCTCTTGCCCATGGATAAAATCGAATCGAATTCGGCTGCCTCTGCCACAGGGTAGAGGATCGAGATGGGAAACAGAAATGAGATCCGGTGACCATGCACACCAGCTCTCAATGCCAGCGAGAGCCAGCCACACTGCTTCTGCACTTCCGTAGGGGGCCGCTGTCTGAACGTCTCGTGTGAGCACAGGAATGTGGGTCGCAAATGGCTGCTGTTGTCGTGTGTTTTCCATGGCTTGGATGCTAACAAAAAGAGGTGGTATCAGGGCCATGAACAAGCCACAATTGACGAATGAATGAAGTTTGAATTAGTTTAGGTGGAAATTAATATGGAGCCAGTCCTAATTGTAGGCATCATATTTGGATTCGTCAGCTTTAGTGCCTATCTGCGGTTCCGAACCAAGCAGCTAGAGCATGGCGCTGACACCATGGGCTCACAGCTGCACAAAGAGAATGAACAGCTGCGACAAAAAACCGAAAGCCTTGAACAACGCGTCAGGGTGCTTGAGTCCATAGTGACCACGAAAGAATATACCTTAGGTCAAGAGATTGATGCGCTGGCTGAATCTGATCAGACATAAAGCTCGCTAATAAGATAATGAAAACGAGAGAAACCGATAATGAACCCTGAAGACACTAGCAGAAGAAAAGTACTCAAAGGCGGCATGTTGGCGGCGGGTGCCGCGGCCGCTCCGTCGTTTATCCTTCCCGCATTGGCCCAGGGGGAAAGGCTGATTCCATTCACTGATGTGCCTGAAAGTTTCCAGATCCCACCGCAACAGCCTAATTCTACTTACTGGCAGGATACGCGCGAGATTTCCGAATTTGTCACTGACAATGAGGACTTTTATCTCGTACAACATTACGGACAGCCGGAGGTTGACAATGATGCCTGGCGGCTTCGCGTAACTGGTATGGTCGATAACGAGTTAGAGCTCAGCCTCAGTGACCTGATGAACGGGGATACAGTTGATCAGCAAGTAGGTTTCGAATGTGGCGGCAACAGCCAGCGCTTGTTCCATGGATTGATTGGCAACGCGAACTGGCGCGGTGTCTCGCTACGGGACATTCTGCAGCGTGCCGGAATACAAGATGGCGCAAAAGAAGTTGTGTTTTTCGGCGCTGATATAGCCACTGAAGAGATCAGGGGCAGGGAAGTGGATAAGGCTTTTGCGCGCGGTCTCTCTGTTCCAGATGCCATGCGTGAAGAAAATATGCTGGCTTTCGAGATGAATGGTGAGCCTCTACCGCATTACCACGGTAAGCCGCTCCGGCTGATCGTGCCGGGTTGGTATGGTGTTGCCAATGTGAAATGGCTCACCCAGATACATGTTCAGAACACTCGCTATATGGGCCGCTTCATGGGGCGGGACTATGTCACACTGAAGAAGGAGAATGTGGGTGGAGTTGAACGCTGGGTCGAAAACTCAGTGACGACAATGAATCTCAAATCTTCCATTGTTCGGGTCACCGAAATGGGCGGACGTTACAGCATTCAGGGCTTTGTGCTGAATGACGGTACACCACTCCGTAGTGTTGAAATCAAGATAGATAATGGTCCCTGGCAGACCGCCGAAATGAACACAAACAACACGCAGTATTCCTGGAAATTGTTCTCTCTGGATTGGACTAATCCAACACCAGGAGACCATACACTGGTCTCACGTGTGACTGACATAAATGGCAACGTGCAGGCGACACCGGCAGAGCTACCGGAGAAAGTCAGCTACTGGGAAGACTTTGGCCAGTTCACTCGTACTATTACGATTTAGGATAGCGCTAGACCAAGCTGAAGGATTCCCGCGGAAGTCTGTCGTGCGCTGCATAGAGTGCGCTCGTGACGGATCATGATTCTGAAACTGTCACTGTCGACGCTTTGTTGCTCACCCGACAGTGGCAGGAGTCCCCCTCTGGTAATAGATTAATCTTCTGGTTCACGTCGGCGCGAGGGCCTCTGCGACTTGTGCTTGAGCAACAAGAATCTGTAGCCTTCTTCCCCACGGCACAGGAATCCAGGCTACGAAATTTACTGGCTGATTTGTCGAATTGGCGGGTCGGCACGACCAGACTCGCCGACTTTGCCGGAAACCCCGTGTCGGCGATTTACTTCAAAAGCCAGCGCCAGCTATTCGCGGCGCGGGACCGCCTCTCCAACAAGCAGTTCCATCTGCTTGAAGCAGATATAAAACCGACTGATCGCTTTCTTATGGAGCGGTTTCTGAATGGTGCCGCGAAGGTGCAAGGCAGAGCTAAAAGCGCTGCTGGCTACCTCGATGTTGAGCAGGCCAGACTGGCGCCAGTTCAAGTGCGACCCAATCTCAAGGCAGTGTCCCTGGATATAGAAACGGACATGACCGCCAGCCAGCTTTACTCAATTGCGCTTTATAGCGATCAGCACAGCATCGTGTTGATGCGAGGTGAGGGTGAGGATGAGCTGGTCGTTGAGTCAGCTGCCGACAGTCTAAGCCTGCAGTTTTTCGAGTCTGAGAAGCGTTTGTTAGAGGCCCTGATGAAGACACTGGAAGCAATCGACCCGGATGTCGTGATGGGCTGGAATGTAGTGAACTTTGATCTGCGCTGCCTGCAGGAATTTGCGGACGCCCATAAAGTAGCACTTAATCTCGGGCGCAATAATGAGCCTGTTAGCTGGCGCCAATCTCGCGATGGTAACGACAGGTATTATGCGCTGGTACCTGGGCGTGTCGTGTTGGATGGCATTGATCTCATGCGCTCGGCGACTTACCAGTTTGAAAATTTCTCATTGGAGTATGTTTCCAGACAGCTACTCGATCGCGGCAAATTAATTGACGATGTGGATCAACGCGGTGCTGAAATCAGCGAGTTATTCCATACCGATAAAATCGCATTGGCGCGCTACAATCTGGAAGACTGTCGCCTGGTTTGGGATATCTTTACGCTTGAGAAACTATTGGATTTTGCGGTTGAGCGTAGCCTTCTAACTGGCCTGGAGCTGGATCGCTCTGGCGGCTCTGTTGCCGCAATTGATTTTCTCTATTTGCCCCATTTGCACCGTCAGGGAGTTGTCGCACCCGCGTTGGAGCAGCTCGAGTCTACCAACATCAGTCCTGGCGGTTATGTCCTTGAGTCTGAACCAGGCATTCATCGCAATGTGATCGTGCTGGATTTCAAGAGCTTGTATCCCAGCATTATCAAAACCTTTCACGTTGACCCGCTGGCATTGGTTGAAGGTCTCAAGGAAAACGACGCCATACCGGGGTTTGAGGGAGGACGATTCTCTCGTACGCGCACTATTCTGCCGGGGCTGATCGAAAAACTGTGGGCTGCTCGGGATAAGGCCAAAGCGGATGGCAACAAGGTTTTATCCCAGGCGATAAAAATCATTATGAACTCATTCTATGGTGTATTGGGAACCCTTGGCTGCCGATTCTTCGATACGCGGCTGGTTAGCTCAATTACGCGACGCGGCCATGACATCATCTTGCAAAGCAAGCAGTTCATCGAAGCTGCGGGCTTCCAAGTCATCTATGGCGATACCGATTCGGTATTTGTGCTTATTGGTGATGTTGGCACTACTGATGAAATCAGCAAAGTGAATGAGCTGGGCGCTGGGCTTGCCCAGGATCTCAATTCCTGGTGGCGCGAGAAACTGCAGCGAGAGTATCAAATTGAAAGCTTTCTTGAGATGGAATTCGAAACCCATTTCTTGCGCTTCTTTATGCCCACCGTTCGCGGCTCAGATGCTGGAAGCAAAAAGCGCTATGCGGGATTGCTCGCAAACGGTGAGATCATGTTTAAGGGTCTGGAAACGGTGCGGAGTGACTGGTCACCTCTTGCGAGGGAGTTCCAGCAGGTGCTATATCGAAAAGTATTTTTGAATGAGCCCTTTATCGGATATATCAAACAAATCGTGGCCGACATTAAGAACGGCGCTTTCGGGCCAGAGCTGGTGCTACGTAAACGACTGCGGCGAAAGCTGTCGGAGTATGTGAAAAGCATACCGCCCCACGTACAGGCGGCACGCAAGGCTGAAGAAATACGCAAAACGCTGCAGCTGCCAGCGCTCTATGAGCATGGGGGTTGGGTAGAATATGTGATGACTACAGCCGGACCTGAGCCAAGGCAGTATCAGCAATCGCCAGTGGACTACGATTTTTATATTGATAAACAATTGGCACCAATAGCCGACTCCATACTTGTCTTTCAACAAAGCTCTATGGATAAAATTCTGGACCGCCAGATAGGGCTATTCTGAGACTGGAACTTAGAGAAAAAATTGAGAAAACAACCGAGAAAACAATCGAGAGATAAGCTATGAAATCATACCTGGTACTCACAGTGATCGCGGATGATAAGCCGGGTCTTGTGGAATCCTTGTCGGAAGTGATTGCCGAGCACAAGGGCAACTGGCTGGAAAGCAGTATGTCGCAACTTGCTGGTAAATTCGCCGGGATTCTCCGCGTTAGTGTCTCTCAGCAGGATGTCGATGCCTTGGTGGCGGCACTTAACAAGCTGTCGTCGGAGCTAAAGCTGGTGATCGAGCAGGTAGAGATCGAGGAATCCGGGGAGCAACCCAGGACGGTTGAGCTGAGCCTGGTCGGTAACGACAGGCCGGGGATTGTTCGAGAAATATCCCATGCGCTGGCAGTGCTTTCGGTCAATGTCGAGCAGCTTTCCACCCGCTGCGAGCCTGCACCCATGTCCAGTGACATATTGTTCCGCACCAGCGCCAGCTTGAAAGTGCCGCAAGACTTGTCACTCGAAGACCTGCAGCAGAGTCTGGAACGGTTGGCCGATGATCTCATGGTTGAGATCAAGTAAGCCTTACTAAGCAGGACCGATCAGTTTAGATTGCACCTGCTCAACGTAGTCGATCATATTGGTGAGCTGATTAATACACTCTACCGCAGCGAATTCAGCCTCTGCGGCAGATGTCGGAATAGGTGACGCTTCCTGTGTACTGAATAGCAAAACCAGGCATTCTTTGCTGGCGTCAAAATTCTGAAAAAAGTACTCAGCATAGTCCCTGGATAAATGCGAAAGGATTTGATCCAGAGTCATCGACTCGGTGCTGGTTTCGAGCAATAACTGTTCTAGCCCAAACATTTGGGCAGAGACCACGTTCTGTGAAGTGTGACTGAAGACCGACGGAAAACTATCGGTGAAGTCTCCATTGAGCATTGGATAAAGGGAGCGTGCTAATACTTCTTCGGTAAGCAGAGAAGTCAATGCAATCAGCAGGTTCTTCAATAAGTCATGGCTGGCAGCGGTTTCTAGCCTAACGCGTAAGTCATTAGACTGAGCGGCCCATAGCGACATAAAGCTCTCAAAATCCTGGTTTAGAATCGCTATGCTCAATGCCAGCATGACGCGCCTTCTGTTGTTGGAAAGCTCTTCAAGAGCCAGCCCTCTTTCCTCTGCATCGGCAGGCAGAACAGCAATTGCTTGAAAATCAGTGAACGGTCTGGGGCTGAGACGATCGCGGTTTTCTCCCCAGATCAGAAATTCCAGAGTATGAAATCCAACCGCGGCTTCGTTAATATCGAAAAGCCCGTGCTGCGCTCTAATTTCATTTGCTGTCAGCGGCACCGTCATATCATTAACAATTCCGCTTTCAGGATAGGAGCTCAGATAGTCTATATACCCAGGTAAGATAGGCCAGTGGTTGATTTGGTATTCCAGGCTGAGCAGATTGAGTCTGGTGGTTTCATTAACAACTGACTGGACAAAGTGGCGATGTACTGCTGTTAATTCATAAGCACTATGAGCTCTCAGCCAGGCAGCTCTAACTGCGTTAAGTGCAGTGGTGCCTGGGTTCTCAAGAAGACGCTCAATCTCAGTTTGCATGGATTCGAGCTCGCTTTGCACCGCGCTAAAATCAGAGTCAATGCGCGCCAGGTATTGCGCGATTAGGGCGGTGACAGCTGCACTGGTGGCTGAATCTAATGCCACCGAAGGATCGGTGGGTGCACTCGAGATGGTTTCAGTGATTACGGTGGACGGAGTATTGGGTTGCTCACTGCAAGCGTGCATGATGGCAGCACACACAAGCAGCGCCACCAACTTGCGGATGCTGGGCGCCACTAGCGCAAACTTATAATTTGCCATTGTTTTGTCATGGCTACTCGTTCCAGTGAGCTGTCTGGATCAACAGCAACAGGTTCCGCAACCACTTCCATGAGTGCAAGATCGTTTATGGAGTCAGTGTAAAAGGTTGCTGACTCCATGCGAAGATTCTTTGTACTTGCTCTGATCTCGCCCAACCAGTCACTAAGTTTTTTCACCTTGCCATCCTGGTAGCAAGGAACTCCGTTAATTTTTCCGGTGATGCGATCATTCACTATTTCAAGATCAGTGGCTAACAGGGTCTCTATGCCAAGGGACTTGGCAATTGGTGCGGTGATAAAACTATTAGTGGCTGTGATAATTACGCATACATCACCGTGCGACTGGTGTTGTTCAACCAATGCGCGGCCCTTCTTCAAAATCATGGGTTCAATAACTTCGTTCATGAAGTCGGCGTGCAGGGCAGCGCGCTGTTCGCCGCTATACCCCAAGATTGGGCTGACCGTGAAACGCACGTAGGCATCAATATCGAGTTCACCATCCAGGTACTGTTGATAGAAGCGATCATTAGTAGCGCGATGACTAGTCTCGTCCACAAGGTCTTGGCTGATAAGGAATTCTCCCCAGGCGTGGTCGCTGTCACCACCCAACAGAGTGTTATCGAGATCAAATAGTGCAAGCCGAGCAGTCATGGGGTCAATTTAAGAACAAAGTAGGCAGAAAAGCCTATTATACCCCCTGGGATTCGGCTTCAGCAGGGGATAATTGTGTTGGGAAGGCGCTACTTTCAACCGCCATATGACATATAAGTCATTGATTATTCGACATTTAATTGTCATTTACCGCAATACCGCCATTGATCAAATTTGCCGGGTTATGAAACAATAACCGCTGAAGTGTGTCTAAGGAACGATGGGGATGATTGATTCAGAGGGCTTTCGCCCGAATGTGGGAATAGTGATTTGCAATCGCGTTGGCCAATTACTGTGGGCCAAGCGCATTGGGCAAAGCGCGTGGCAGTTCCCTCAGGGAGGCATCAATTCTGACGAGTCATTGGAACAGGCGCTGTATCGCGAGCTGGATGAAGAAGTCGGCCTAGCCGCCGATGATGTCAAAATCCTGCATCAAACCAACGATTGGTTGCGGTACAAGTTGCCGAAAAACTTTATTCGCCGTCACGCAGATCCGATGTGTATAGGACAGAAACAGAAGTGGTTTCTGCTTGGGCTTGAGGCCGATGACGCTCGCGTTGAACTGAATAAATCGAGTGAGCCAGAGTTCGACGACTGGCGCTGGGTGAGTTACTGGTACCCAGTCAATCAGGTCATAGAGTTTAAACGTAGTGTCTACCGTCGGGCACTGAAAGAATTGTTAAACCCGCTTAATGACTACGTAGAAAAATAAAAGCAACAGAAGCAGCAAGAATAACACCGGACTCAGGCCGGGCCATTCAACCCCGAAATTTAAGTTTGTGTATTTACGCGCAACGATTAGCGCTGATATCAAATGCAGAATTGTTTCTGGTTGAACGGATCATGGAATCTATCAGGGTATGCTCGAGCAACTACGCGGAATAGTGCAGGAAGTGAATGCTGCGCAAGACTTACAGTCTGCGCTGGATATCATTGTGCATCGCGTAAGGGAATCACTCGCTACCGAGGTATGCTCAATTTTCCTTTATGACACCGATCTCAATGCTCATGTCCTGATGGCGTCTGAGGGACTGAATAAGGAAGCAGTTGGGCACGTCAGTCTTGCCGTAGGAGAAGGGCTGGTTGGTCTGGTCGCCAAGCATGCTGAACCGATCAACTTACGGGACGCCTCAACCCATCCAAGCTATCACTATATTCAGGAAACTGGCGAGGAAAGCTTTCATTCCTTTCTCGGCGTTCCGATCATTCACCATCGCAACGTGCTTGGTGTGGTAGTCGTTCAGCATACACAACTGCGTGGCTTCGATGAAGGTGAAGAAGCATTTCTGATCACCTTGTCAGCACAATTGGCCGGTGTAATTGCCTCGGCTGAGGCGACTGGCGCAATAGAGGGTGTCAGCCCTTCAGGTCACAAAATCTCAGATACTGTATTCGGCGGTGTATCCGGCGCCTCGGGTGTAGCCATTGGCAAGATCGTTGTGGTCTTCCCCAAGGCAAATCTTTACCAGGTCCCAGTGCGCCGTGCCCGAGATATTGAACAGGAGATTGGCTATTTTAAAAGTTCCTTGAATAAGGTTCGAGACGACATGCGCAATATGCATGAGCGTCTGGCCGGTCGAGTTGCAGAAGAAGAACGGCAACTCTTTGATGTCTACCTGCATATGCTTGATGACGATGCCCTGGGTAATGAAGTGGTTGAAAGAATCAGGGGTGGCTATTGGGCACAGGGTGCCCTGGCCGAGGTTGCCCGTGAGCACGTGCGTACTTTCGAGATGATGTCTGATGAGTATTTGCGCGAGCGAGCGGTCGACATTAAGGACTTATGCAGCCGCGTCTTGTTTTACTTGCAGCAGGGAGAGCAGGTAGAAACCGAGTACTACGAAGACACTATCCTCGTCGGCGAAGAAGTAACACCGGCCATGTTGGCCGAAGTGCCAAAAAGCAAGCTCAAAGGTATCGTATCCGTAAAGGGGTCAGGAAACTCACATGTAGCAATCCTGGCTCGCACTATGGGCATTCCAACGGTTATGGGTGTGGTTGATTTACCCATCAAGCAGTTAGATGGCAGAGAAGTCATCCTGGACGGCTACAAAGGCGAGATCATCGGTAACCCTTCCGATACCGTACGCACTCGCTATGAGAATACGATCAAGGAACAGGCAGAGCTGATTGCTGACCTTGAAGAACTGAAGGACTTGCCTTGCACAACTGCCGATAACCATCGCGTACACCTTTGGGTAAATACTGGCTTGATAGCAGATGTCGCTCACTCTCTTGATCAGGGCGCTGAAGGTGTAGGCCTGTTTCGAACCGAAGTACCGTTTCTTCTGAGTGAGCGCTTTCCCAGTGAACAGGAACAGACTGATATCTATCGTGAGCAGCTAGCTGCATTTGCGCCGATGCCGGTAACCATGCGTACGCTCGACATCGGTGGTGACAAGGCACTTTCGTATTTTCCTATTGAAGAAGAGAATCCCTTCCTCGGATGGCGAGGGATCAGGGTCACACTCGACCATCCGGAAATTTTCACCGCCCAGATTCGGGCCATGATGCGTGCCAGCATCGGTCTGGAAAACCTGCAGATCATGTTGCCGATGATTAGCAATGTAAATGAAGTGAATTCCTCGATGCAGTTAATCAAGAAATCTCATCGCGAACTCATTCAGGAAGGTCTGGAGGTAAAATTCCCGCCAGTGGGGGTGATGATCGAATTGCCCGCCGCGGTATATCAGGCCAGAGCCCTGGCTTCGATGGTGGATTTCGTCTCGGTGGGAAGTAATGACCTGACCCAGTATTTACTGGCGGTTGACAGGAACAATCCGCGCGTCGCGAATCTTTATAGCGCATTTCATCCAGCAGTCTTGCATGCGCTTTATCACGTTGTCAGCGAGGCCCAGAAGGTGGGTAAGCAGGTGAGTATCTGCGGAGAGATGGCCGGTGATCCGGGCGCAGCTGTGTTGCTGGTTGCCATGGGTTTCGATGTGTTGTCGATGAACGCCGCCACGCTGCTGAAAGTAAAGTCCGTCATTCGCAGCGTCAGCCTGGATGCTGCGCAGGACCTTCTCGATCAAGTTATGCAGATGGATGATGCCCAGATGATCCGGAGTGCAGTCGACCTGACTTTATACAACGCGGGTGTAGACCGACTGCTGCGCTCATCCCGCACCAACTAGCTGGTTCAGCCGTGTGCAATCGGCTTGTCGGTAAAAAGAAAGTCTTTCAGTTCTTTATCCATGGCAGGGTCGCGACGCCGGATCCATTCCAGCACCATGGCTGCATGTTCTTTTTCCTCGTCCCGATTGTGTGCAAGAATCCGTTTTAATTATTCATCCTTGCAGGCATCGACGCGCTGGTTGTGCCAGTCAACTGCTTCCAACTCTTCCATTAAGGACGTGATTCCGCGGTGCATATCGCGGGTTGCATCGGAAAGCTCTGCGATGGGTTCATGGTAGCCTTCATTAGCCATGCACGTTCTCCTTATTTGGTTTAAGACGGGTCAGCGTTTAGCGGCGGATAGCTTGATAGCAATGCCCTGAATGCTTGTCGAAATGCTGGACGGGCGCGATCCTCATGCATGTACTCTCCAGGCACCACCTGATGTATGCGGCTAATGGTGCCAGCCCATACAATATCGTCCGTTGCAGTTTCTCTGATTTCTATGTCGATTGCTGCGACATAGTTGAGCTCAACATTCATTGCCTCAACACGTACAAAGGGGTCTATGGACTCCTGTGCGCTGGAGAGGTTGATATGATTGTAGCGTAACAATATCTGTAGGTCGTTCATGCGATCATTGCGAGTGAGCCCTTTCTCCGCAAATGCGGCGTCAAATTCAGCAGTCACATATTCTTGAAGAAAGACTGGCATATCCACAGTCCGCACGCTGTACTCCTGATATTCACCGTAGTTACCAGGACAGCAGACCGTCAGATTAGAGCCGATCTGTGTGCTGTACTGCGCGCATGAAGCGAGCAGTGCGCTGCAAACTATGGCAAGTGCGAAACGGATTGTTTTCATAATTACTCCTGAACATTACAAGATATCTGGCAATTCAAATATCCTAACATCAGTGTGGGACAAGTGATTGATTTATGACAAAAGTGGGATGCCCAGACGAAAAAGCAAGCATGGTTATCTGATACTAAGTGTTATAGATGGGCTCCGCCTGCGCAAACTCATAGAAATGGGCTGACGTAGGCTGCCCCTCGTCGTCATAGCTCTGCTCACTGAACTGGAACAACCCTCCGGCTTGCATAAGCAACGCGGTGGAACAGCGCGTACCGTACTCCCGTCTCTCGTTAGAAATAAAGGTTGCGGAAAGCTCGCGCTCCAGTTGCAGCGGGATTCCGGTGGCGGGCAGATTTGAGTCCTGAGCCCGCTGGCGGTCTCTCATCATGTTGATAAGCGAGTCTGTGGGAAGAGGCGAAACGGCCTGAATGAGTTGCTGCAGACATTCCCTGCCACGCTCGACCTTCGGCCAGGGGCTGTTCAGAAGACCGTTGGAGAGACCGTAGACTCCTGGCCTCAGCTCTTCAACCAGGTTTTCGAAATTATTGACGTAGCAAAGGGTTTCCCCATCACTCACCAGCAGGTTGAATCCTGCGAACTCATCGAAGTGTTCTCGCAGTCCTTCGCAGTATTGTTGAGCAGATTCCTTACTGTTAAGGAAATTCAGGGTTAGCTCGCCACGGGAGCGGGCTTTTCGCTCTGGCTGGGAAGGGTCGCGAATATTTGTCACAGCGGCAAAACGGCCAGTGCGGCTAATGCCTAACCAGGTACCGCCAGCCACCAGGTCTCTGCCGGCCAGAATGTGCGGATAGTCTGGCTGCCAAAACTGCGCATGAGCAGTCGCGCGCCCAAAAAGCTCATCCCGATTGGCCGCCAAGACAAGCGGATAAGCTGGATCAGCCCTATGGGCAAAAATAATGAGACACATGTGTTGAGAGCCATCCTTGAATCAGGAAATCTTATCCTCAAAAGCCCGTTGATTGAAACAATCTTGGTATACTTGTGTTATTGCTTGTCTATTCTCAGGTTGCCTGCACCTTAGATGCTTACCTATCCCCAATTCGATCCTGTAGCCATTTCACTGGGTCCTCTCAGTATTCACTGGTATGGCATCATGTATATCGTCGCCTTTGGCGGGGCGTGGTTCCTTGCCAGTTACCGTGCGCGTCAATCAGCTGACCAGTGGACGGCGGAACAAATTTCAGATCTGGTTTTTTATGGGGCCCTGGGGGCCGTGATTGGGGGCCGTGTAGGTTCGGTTCTGTTTTACAATTTCGGGCGCTTCATTGAAGACCCGATCTGGTTATTCCGGGTTTGGGAAGGAGGCATGTCATTCCACGGCGGATTCCTGGGTGTGCTCTTCGCCCTGTTCCTCTACACCCGTCATATCAAAAAGGATTACTGGACCACCATCGATTTTATCGCCCCGTTCGTGCCATTTGGCTTGGGAGCCGGCCGCATCGGGAATTTCATTGGTGGTGAGTTATGGGGAAAGCCCACTGAAGTTGCCTGGGGCATGGTGTTTCCTCATGTCGATCAGCTGGCCAGGCACCCTTCACAGCTTTATGAGTTTGCCCTTGAAGGTGCCGCGCTGTTTGTGATCGTCTGGTTCTTTTCTGCCAAGCCTCGGCCTAAATTCGCCGTAGCCGGTGTATTTGCGCTGGGCTATGGCTGCTTCAGATTCTTTATTGAGTTCTTTCGTGAGCCTGATTCCCATCTTGGCTATCTCGCTTTCGACTGGCTCACAATGGGACAGATATTATCCTTGCCGCTTATCGGCGGGGGGCTGCTGTTTCTGTTTCTGGCCTACGGCCGCTCTAAAACGCAGGCAACGAACTAGTCATTAGGAGCTCCTGACCATGCACCAGTATCTGGAACTTTGCCAACGCATAATCGATGAAGGCGTGTGGATTGAAAATCAGCGCACGGGTAAGAAGTGCCTGACAGTGATCAATGCGGACTTGAGTTACAACGTCGCAGCCAACAAGTTTCCCATCATCACCACTCGAAAGAGTTACTGGAAAGCGGCTATCGCAGAGTTGCTTGGGTATATTCGTGGCTATGATAACGCGGCTGATTTTCGAAAACTGGGCACGAAATCCTGGGATGCCAATGCCAACCTGAATGAAGCCTGGCTCAACAACCCAGTCCGCAAGGGTGAGGATGACATGGGCCGGGTTTATGGCGTGCAGGGCAGGAACTGGCGCAAGCCTAATGGCGACACAGTAGATCAGCTGCGCAAGATTGTCGATAATCTGAACAAGGGATTGGATGACAGGGGTGAAATACTCACTTTCTATAATCCCGGTGAATTTGATGTAGGCTGTTTAAGGCCTTGCATGCATACACACAATTTTTCGCTGTTGGCAGACACACTCTACTTGACCAGCTACCAGCGCTCCTGCGATGTCCCACTGGGGCTTAATTTCAATCAGATTCAGGTGTTTACTTTGTTGGCCCTGATGGCCCAGATTACCGGCAAAACCCCCGGCATGGCTTACCACAAGATTGTTAATGCCCATATCTACGAGGACCAGCTGGAGCTGATGCGCTCGGTTCAGTTGAAACGCGATCCTTTTGATCCGCCGGAACTCAAAATCAATCCCGACATTAAGACGCTCGAGGACATCGAAACCTGGGTGACGCTGGATGACTTTGAAGTAGTTGGCTATCAACACCATGACCCAATTGCCTATCCGTTTTCAGTTTAGCAATCGGGTTTCCGTTTAACATTCAGAATTAAATCCTCAGCATGAAACTTTCCCTGATCTGCGCAATGGCTAGTAATGGCATTATTGGGCGCAATAATGGTCTGCCCTGGCACTTGCCGGAAGACCTGAGATACTTCAAGGCCACAACCATGGGCCATTCCATAATCATGGGCAGGAAAACCTGGGAGTCTATTGGTCGACCTTTGCCCGGACGCACTAGCATAGTCGTTACCAGGGATGCTGATTACGTCGCTGAAGGTGCAAAGGTCGTGTATTCCATGCAAGACGCCCTGAGGCTGGCGGAATCAATAGCGGTAATTGATGGAACTGAAGAGGCGTTCGTAATCGGAGGCGCTGCGCTTTACGCCACGGCCATGCCAATCGCTGATCGTTTTCATCTTACGCGCGTTCATGCAGAGGTCGAGGGCGATACGGTGCTTTCGGGTTTCGACGAGTCTGAATGGAGAGAGGTATCGCGTGATGATTTCCAGCGTAACGAAGCCAATCCCTTCGACTACAGTATATGTATTCTGGAAAAGCGCTCCTAGTTGCCGAGAGTTTTCGTGAACACTTTTGATTTACGCTGGTAGTTGTACAGTTCCTGTCGCGACTGCGGCAATTCGTTGACTGAAATTTCTGTGAAACCCCGCTCCATGAAAAAGTGGGAAGCTACTGTAGTCAGCGCATAAACCGTTGCCACTCCTATTTGGCGCGCCTGTTTCTCAAGCGCGAGCAGCAGGCGCTCGCCTAAGGTACTTTTTTGATAGTCAGTATGAATCGCGATACAGGCGATTTCGGCAGCGTCGCCACTCAGCGGGTACAAGGCTGCACAACCGATGATGGTTTCTTCCAGTTCGATTACGATGAAGTTCTCGATTTCTGTTTCCAATAGCTCTCGCGAACGTGCCACCAGGGTACCCGCTTGTTCCAATGGTTGTATCAGATTGAGAATGCCGCCAACATCCTCAATCGTTGCTGGCCTTAATTCATCAAGGCTGTCTCTGCTCAGAAGACTGCCGTGGCCGGCACGAGTAAATAATTCTTGTAGCAGGGCACCGTTCTCTTTATAGCTGATGAAGTGACAGCGATGAATGCCTTGCTCATACGCTCGCAGCGCGGCCTTCAGTGAGTTGGCCTGAGCGACAGACTCTTCGTCTAATGACCGTGAAAGACCGGCAAGATGTTTGCGCGCACTGCTGGCGTTGAGCGCTGTGATCAATTGCTGTGTGTCGTCAACAATGCCTGGAGTTGGCATAAATTGAATGAATTTCTCGGCGTTTAGCGCAATCGCTAATTCCGTTGCGACTTCCTCCGCGGCGAGATTGAAGACCTCCCCTGTGACTGAATATCCAAGGTTCGATACCAGCACGATTTGCTGGCCCGCCAGCAAGTGCTTTATCGCCTCGGTATCAACCCTTCTCACCTTGCCGCTGTAGTGAAAATCGACCCCATCGATTACCCCGATCGGCTGGGCAGTAACGAAATTGCCCTGACTGACATTGATATTCGCTCCATGCATAGGTGAGCTGCTCAGCCCCATCGAAAAATGGGCCTGCAGATCAAGGCCAAGGCTACCCACCGCGCGCTTTATAGTCTCCATGTGGCTGGCTTCAGTCACCCGCAGCGCACCTTGATAGCTGCTTTCAATGCCCTCGGCAGCAAGTGCTGCGCTAATCTGGGGCCGCGCGCCATGAACCAGGACCAGCTTTACGTCCAGGCTATGCAACAGGGCGAGGTCGTGCACGATATTGGCAAAATTGGGACAGGCCAGGGCCCCGCCGCCCAAGTAAACGACAAAGACTTTGCCCCGGTGGGCATTGATATAGGCCGTCGACGCCCTAAACCATTGGATGAGTTCTTGGTCTTCTAACATGGGGTTCAGCTCGGTTCGCAGTATTTCACGATGAGTTTTTGCATGACATCAATTGCCGGCTCGAGCATGTCCATAGAAACATATTCATCAGGTTGATGCGCCTGATCAATATTTCCGGGACCCATAATAATGGTGTCCATGCCGAGTTGCTGAAGAAACGGCCCCTCGGTGCCGAAGCCAACGCTAATGCCCGCATGTCCAGTGAGGCTCTCTGCGGTCTCTAGTAGTTCGCTATTCTCTTCAGCAAAGAAAGCCGGCACACCATTAAACAGCACGGCATGTTCGAATTCGATACCAAGTGGATCGACAATAGTGTGTACCCGCTTGCGAATATCAGCGCGGACTTCTTCCAGGTGCATACCCGGCATGAGACGCATATCGAACTGCAGATTGCAGTGTCCGCAAATTCGGTTTGGATTATCACCACCATGAATGCTGCCCAGATTCAAGGTCGGATAGGGAATGTCAAACAGACTGCTCTGATAGCGTGACTTGAGCTCCTCCCGGTAGCGCATGAGATCAGAAATCACGGCGTGCATTGCCTCCATGGCATTATTGCCGAGCCTAGGATCGGATGAATGGCCGCTCTGACCAAGCAGCCGAATTTCATCCATCATCATGCCTTTGTGTGCCATGACAGGTTTGAGCCCAGTGGGTTCGCCAATCACCGCGGCCCTGGCTCGCGGCCGCCCCAACTCGGCAATCGTGCGGGCACCTTCCATGGAAGTTTCTTCATCTGCGGTCGCCAGGATTATCAATGGCTGTTTGAATGCCTTGGCATCCAGTGCTTCGATAGCGCTCATCACAACGGGAAAGAAGCCCTTCATGTCGGTAATGCCGAGACCGTATAGGCGATTATCTTTCTCGGTCAGGCAGAAAGGATCGACTGACCAGAGTTCTTTATCGAAAGGTACAGTATCAGTATGCCCGGCCATAACGAGACCGCCTGGGCCGGTACCTCTGCTTGCAATGAGATTGACCTTGCCAGCCTGTTTGCACGGTACAATCTCACAGCTGAACCCCAGGTTAGCAAACTGCTCTGCCAGGTAGTCGATAATTCCCTGGTTACTCATGTCCAGCTCAGGTGCTGTTGAGCTGACGCTCGGTACTCGAACTACATCATCGAGTCGTTGCAGCAGTCGGGAACTGAGGTTTGACATGGGTAATTTTACTCTGCTGGAATCAGGATGGCGCGGACAGCTTCGCTATCATGTCAGTTTTGGCTGCCATGATGAAATCGTTTACGTGAAGTCCGTTAATTCGATGCGTCCACCAATAGACAGTTACCTTGCCCCATTCAGTCATGATGCTGGGGTGGTGGTCTTCGCGTTCGGATAGGCTCGCTATCTTATAAGTAAAATTAAAGGCATCGGCGAACTCTACAAAGAAAAACTCCCTAACCAGTTTTTCTACGCCATCGTGGAATTCTTTTTTCCATCCGGGCACGCTGATTAACAAGTCGTTGGCTTCTTGCTCAGTGACGACGGGCGCGCCCAAACCGCAGGGTTCGCAGCGTCTTTTGTAGAGTTTTTCCATAGCCTCTTCCCGGTGTTGCTAATTCTGTTGATGCTGGAAATAGTGCCGCTAATCGGGCGAAGAAATAATGTGATGTTTACTCGATAAACTCCTCAAGCAAACTATTGAGAACGCGGTACCCGTGCTCAGTCGCGCGCACTCTGCCTTTATTCACATTTAGCAGCTCTTGTGAGGCGAGATATTCTACCCGCTTTCCTATCTGGCTAAAAGTGACGCCAGTGCGAGTCTCGAATTCCTGGATGCTGAAGCCGTTTACCAAGCGCAAGCCATTAAGCAGGAATTCCAGTGCCCGATCCTCTGGCTTTATTGGCGCCACTTCAGCAGTTCTCGATAGTTCGCTGGCGAGATAGTGATCAGGTTGTTTCTTCTTGCGCGTACGCAGGATGAGATTGTCATTAGGCTGGGTGAGCTTGCCATGGGCGCCGGCGCCAATTCCCAGGTAATCCCCAAATAGCCAGTAGTTAAGATTGTGTCGCGACTGTTTTCCCTTCTGGCAGAAGGCAGAGACTTCGTAGCGTCCATATCCTCCGGATTCGAGCACCTGCTGTCCTTGCTGCTGGATAGTATCGAGTAGACCCTCTGTTGGCAGAGCCGGTGGTTTGGAGAAGAACTCCGTGTTTGGCTCTATGGTGAGCTGGTACCAGCTAAGATGAGGCGGCTCGAAGTGCAGGGCAGTTGCAATATCTTCAAGGGCCTCGTCTTCAGTCTGATCTGGCAAGCCATGCATGAGGTCAAGATTAAAGTTGTCGAACCCTGCGCTAGTGCAATATTCGATGGCGCGTCGGGCATCATTGCCGGAGTGTATGCGCCCAAGAGTTTTCAGATGCGCTTCGTTAAAGCTCTGCACACCAATGGACAGGCGGTTGATACCGACCGCGCGATACTCACGAAATCTGTCTGCCTCCGCGGTTCCAGGGTTAGCCTCGAGTGTTATCTCAGCTGCGGATTCAATGCCAAACACGGCATCTATATGTGAGAGCAACCGCTCATAGGCATCTGCGCTCAGTAAACTTGGTGTGCCACCACCGATGAATATCGAACTAATTCCTGAAGACTGCTGTCCGCGGCGGGCAGCCTCCAACTCAAAATCCTGGCAGAGCGCGTCAACGTATGCCTGCTCGGGGATATCGGATTTGACGGCATGGGAATTGAAGTCGCAATAGGGGCATTTGCGAATACACCAGGGTACATGCACGTACAGGCTTAAGGGGGGTTGTTCCAGCATACCAACAGTCTTTGTAGTGCCTGGCCACGATGGCTGATGGCATTTTTTACATCGGCTGCTAACTCTGCCGACGCGCATTGGTGGGTGGGGACATAGAACAAAGGGTCATAGCCGAAGCCGTTTATTCCCTGCTCTTCAAACAGAATACGACCCTCCCAGGTTCCCTGACAAATCAGCGGCATGGGGTCCTGCGCATGTCGCAAATAAACGATCACACACTGAAAGCGTGCAGTTCGCTCCGCTTCAGGGACATCTGCAAGCTCTTGAAGCAGTTTTGCGTTGTTGGCAGGATCAGCTTCTGCTCCGATTTTTCCAGAGAATCTCGCAGAATAAATGCCAGGTCTCCCATTTAGTGCGTCTACCTCGATACCAGAATCATCTGCGATGCTTGGCAGTCCAGTTGCCTCGCATGCATGGCGTGCTTTGATAATTGCATTTTCCACAAAGCTCAAGCCAGTTTCATCGGCATCACTCACGTTAAACTCTGACTGGGGAATCAAGGTGATATCTTTCGCTGCGAGGATGTTCTGCAGTTCCTTGAGCTTGCCTTTGTTGCTGCTCGCCAACACGACTTTTCTCGCTGTCATCCGCTCATTCCTCAAGCTCTCAATCTCGGGTGATGTGGTAGATAGCGATTTCGCCCAGGAAGTTCGGCCAGGCCTTCATGGCCCAGTTACCCTGGTGCTGTGAATCCACTACCGTGCGGGTAAGAATTTTAATGTTGTTCTCCCGGCACAGGGCATCGAAGTCCTTCACCGTGCAGAAATGAATATTGGGCGTGTCATACCATTCATTTGGCATGAATTTGCTCACCGGCATGCGGCCTCGAAACGCCAGGTAGAGGCGACTTTTCCAGTTGCCGAAGTTAGGAAATGTCACGATGCCATATTTGCCGACTCTGAGCATCTCGTTAATCAGTATATGGGGATTACTCAATGCTTGCAGCGTTTGCGCTAACAGCACAGTGTCAAAGCTGTCAGGCTGGAAATTGCCCAGTCCTTCATCCATATTTTGTTCGATCACGTTGACGCCGTTGGTGATGCACTGCTCGATATTGCCCTCGTCAATTTCCAGGCCAATGGATGTGACACTCTTCGACGTATTGAGATAGTGCAGCAGGCTGCCGTCACCACAACCCAGATCTAGCACACGGCTACCTGGCTGGATCCACTGCTGGATAATTTCCAGATCAGGACGCATCCGCGGAACCCTCTGTGTGAACTCGTTTGAGGTAAGCGGACAGCGCATTGACGTAACGGGGAATAGGTAACAGGAAGGCGTCATGCCCCTGATCTGCTTCGATCTCCAAGTAAGTGACTTCCTTGCCGGCCTTCAGCAGATCATTGACGATCTCGCGGGATCGTTCCGGCGGAAAACGCCAGTCCGTGGTGAATGACATCAGCAAGAATTTGCAGTTTGCATTCTTGAAGGCCGCACTGAAGTCACCTTCGTAGTCCACGGACGGATCAAAATAATCCAGCGCCTTGGTCATTAGCAGGTAGGTGTTGGCATCAAAGTTTTCAGAGAAGCGTTCCCCCTGATAATGCAGATAACTTTCTACCTGAAAATCTACATTGAATCCAAAGCTGAGCGTGCCGGTACGAAGGTCTCGGCCGAAGTTAGAACCGGAGCTGTCAAGATCGGAAATAGTACGCCCGAATTTCTCGCGCATGGCATTGTCAGACAGGTAGGTAATGTGACCGACCATCCGCGCTAGCATTAGCCCCTGCTTGGGGTAGGTGCCAGCTTCCAGGTATCGGCCCTCATGAAAGTTAGGGTCATTAACAATCGAGTGTCGAGCTACTTCATTAAAGGCGATATTCTGGGCAGAGAGTTTGGGCGCCGCTGCGATACAGACGGCGTGGCGCAAACGTTCGGGGAAGCTTATAGCCCAGCGCAAAACCTGCATGCCACCCAGACTACCTCCAACCACTGCGGCCCACTGGGTAATCCCCAGATGGTCCATCAGCATTACCTGGCTTTTTACCCAATCGCGCACCGTCACGACGGGAAAGTCGGGCCCGTAATACTTGCCGGTCTCGGGATTGATGCTGGCAGGGCCGGTGCTGCCGGCGCAACCTCCAAGGTTATTAAGTGAGACTACAAAGAACAGATTGGTATCAATCGGTTTGCCAGGGCCAATGCAACTGTCCCACCATCCTGGCTTGGCATCTTCTTCATCGTGGTATCCCGCCGCATGGTGGTCGCCACTTAAGGCATGACAAATCAGGATAGCGTTGGATTTATCCGCATTCAATTCACCATAAGTCTCAATCATCAGTTCAAACCCTGACAGCACATTTCCGCTGCGCAGAGACAGCTCTTCATTGAAATGAATGCACTGTGGCGTGACGATGCCGACTGAGTCTGAGGGTATGGTGTTAGGCATGGGATTTTATATTTCCAGAGTATTCCCGCACTTTTTTGTAACTGGCCGGACGCATACACATAGAATCAGATGATCCAGCATGGCGCAGGTACAAATTCTATTCGGCTGCAGCAACCTGTAGCTTGCAAAGGATTTCGAGACCTGGCTTGGTTACTCAACTAAATCCCGATTACGACGGCGGCGATCTGCTCGCTAATTCCAAAAGTTTGAATCAATAAGTTCTGGATCAGACCAATGATGATGAAAATGAAAATCGGTGAAAAATCCAGCCCACCCATGGGAGGCACAACTTTTCGTACTGGTCCCATCACCGGTTCGGTGAGCTGCCAGATTAGTCGCAGAATCGGATGAGGGTTCATGTTGCCGGAGAACAGCATCACGAAGGACATGATGATTGAGCCAATGATGGCGTAATAATAAATATTCACGATGAAATAAATCACACCGACAAACGCCCAGGTAACAATAAATCCTGCAGTGGGAATGCTTCCCCCATAGAGAATAATCAGAACGCAGATCGCTATCGCCTCAATGACGATAGCCAGAATCAGGGTTGAAAAATCGATGCCGCGGTAACCTGGGATGACCTTGCGGAAAATTCTGACCAAGGGGTCAGTCGCTCTAACCACTGCTTGAGAAACCGGATTATAAAAGTCCGCCTTTGCAATTTGCAGCAGGAACCGCAACAACACCGCCAGCAAATAAAGGCCACCCAGGGTATTGATGATGAGAGCCGCGGAACTTCCAAATACACCCATGATATTTCTCTTACCTGTTTTGTCTTCACTGATACGCTTGATTCACAAGCGCGCTTAAACCAATTCTATTACCGACCTGGTGGCTACTCTTTCGCAAGCTCTTCCGACCGGTCCCGGGCAGCTTGCAGTGACTCTTTCACCAGTTGTCTGAGACCACCTGATTCAAATTTCAGGATTGCTTGCTCAGTGGTGCCCCCAGGAGAAGTCACCTTGCGGCGCAACTCGGCCACGTCATCGGCGCTGCTCTTTGCCAGCTCACAGGCACCGATTGCGGTTTGTTGGCATAGTGTTCTGGCAGCCTCGGGCGCCAGGCCAAGTTCCAGCGCCGCCTCCTGCATCGCCTCCATAAAGAGGAAATAATAGGCTGGCCCACTACCCGATACCGCGGTGACTGCATCGATTTCAGACTCGCTATCAACCCAAACGCTCAAGCCTACGGCGTTCATGAGTTCGGTAGCGATCTCTCGATGCTGTTCGCTGGCATGGGCGTTCGCATAAAGCCCCGTCGCGCCCTTGCCGATGAGGGCTGGTGTATTCGGCATGCTGCGCACGATGGCTACGTCGTTTCCCAGCCATGCCGCCAAATTGTCCAACGTGACTCCGGCAGCAACCGACACCACCAGCGGCCGATTCGTGCCCAGCGAAAAGCCTTCACACACTGCCTTCAAGACCTGTGGCTTGACAGCAAGCACCAATATGTCGGCACTGTCGGCTAGCTCCTGATTGGATGCAGTCCGAATTCCACTGTCTCGCTGGAGCTGTTGCAGCTTCTCTGTATCTATATCGGAAGCGGCTATGGAGTCTCTACCAAATCCTTTGGCGAGCAGACCTTTAATGAGGCTGCCCGCCATGTTGCCAGCGCCGATGAATCCAATGCTTGGGTTGTTCAAACTGTCTCCCTGATTATGCCGACGGGGCTCGCGAAGAGGAGTTATTTTAGCGCATTAGGCGTGGCAGGGATAATTTCGCTTTCCCCATCAGACCTGGCACATTCAAGACTCGCGGGGACCAAAAAGCGCGGTGCCCAGTCGTATCATTGTTGAGCCCTCGGCAATGGCAGCGGCATAGTCGTTCGACATGCCCATGGAAAGCGTGTCCATTTCAGAATGGCTCTCCTGGAGCGACTGGAAGAGGTGGGCCAGGATTCTAAAGGCTCGATGCTGTGCAGCCTCATCATCGGTCGCTGCGGGAATTGCCATGAGTCCCCGCAGGGTCAAATTTGGGAGTTCGGCGATCTGCTGGCAGAGCTTGGACGCCTCACTGGATGTGGTTCCTGACTTGCTCTCCTCTGCCGACAGGTTGACCTGTACACAAACATTGAGTGGCCCCTTATCGGCTGGGCGCTGGTCGTTCAGACGCTTCGCAATCTTGATGCGATCCACACTGTGAACCCAATCAAAAGTTTCGGCTATGCCGCGGGTTTTGTTCGATTGAATTGGACCAATAAAATGCCAGATCAACCGCGGTATACCAGCCAACTCCTGCTTTTTATCAAGCGCTTCCTGCAGGTAATTCTCGCCAATATTTAACACGCCGGCGGCAGCGGCCTCACGAATCTTCGCAATGGATTGCCTTTTACTCACGGCGAGCAGGCTGACAGCACCTTGAGGCCGGCCGTGTTCTTGCTCAAGTGCACGTATTCTCTGGCTTGCGGCGCGAATGTTTTCTGTTACATCGATCACGTTTTCACCGGCTTATCCCAATCTCCGGGTCTGGGATATTGACTGAAGGAGGGGTACTATAGGCGACAGTGTTCATATTGGCCAGCCGCGGGGAACTGCCGCTGCTCGCGAACTGCAGCTCTCAGCCAGGGATATGTCACCCAGGCTTGACTATCACGATGCCAGACACTGCGCATTATTTCTTATAGCTACTATTGATAGCTATAAGGACAACGAAGTTAAAAACTCGCGTTATAGGTAAGGCTATGGATATTACAGAACTACTTGGTTTTAGTGTGAAGCAGGGTGCGTCTGATTTACACATCACCGCCGGCATGCCGCCATTGATTCGTGTGGATGGGGATATCCGCAGGATCAACGTTCCGGAAATGGACCACAAAGAAGTGCACTCGCTCATTTATGAAATCATGAATGACAAGCAGCGAAAGGATTATGAAGAGTTTCTCGAAACTGACTTTTCGTTCGAAGTACCCAACCTGGCCCGCTTTCGTGTCAACGCCTTCATTCAAAACCGTGGCGCAGCTGCTGTCTTTCGTACTATTCCGTCCAAAGTCCTGTCTATGGAACAGCTTGGTATGGGCGAGGTATTTCGCCAGATCTCTAATGTACCGCGTGGCCTGGTTGCCGTTACAGGGCCAACAGGTTCCGGCAAGAGTACAACGCTTGCTGCCATGGTTGATTACATCAATGACAATAAGTACGAGCATATACTGACGATTGAAGACCCAATCGAATTTGTGCACCAGAGTAAGAAATGTCTGGTTAACCAGCGTGAGGTGCATCGAGATACCCATGGCTTTAATGAGGCCCTGCGCTCGGCGCTACGTGAGGACCCTGACATAATCCTTGTTGGTGAGCTACGTGACCTGGAAACCATTCGTCTGGCACTGACCGCTGCAGAGACTGGGCACCTGGTTTTTGGAACGCTGCATACAACATCAGCGGCAAAAACTATTGACCGTGTGATTGACGTGTTCCCGGCAGCAGAAAAAGACATGGTACGTTCCATGTTGTCGGAATCACTACAGGCAGTAATCTCCCAAACCCTGCTGAAGAAACCGGGCGGCGGCCGTGTCGCAGCTCATGAAATCATGATTGGCACACCGGCGATTCGAAACCTGATCCGTGAGGATAAGGTGGCGCAGATGTATTCTGCTATTCAGACTGGCGCCGGTTCAGGCATGCAGACCCTCGATCAGTGTCTTAAAGACCTGTTGGCAAAAGGTATGGTGACGCGGGAAGACGCAAAGCTTAAAGCCAAGATGCCTGAAAACTTCTAGAGCTGCTTTTTTTACAACCAGCGCTGCTTGTCTCGGGCAGCCCTGGTTACTTGGTGTTTTCAACCTGGCGTTTTAATTCCGAAAACCAGTTCTCAAGGATAATCTGCGCGGCTATATCATCAATACCGGATTTCTTATTCATACTGCCAGTCTCTTCCATGACTTGTTCGATGGCAGCCCTTGAGGACAAGCGTTCATCCATTCCGTAACAGGGTTTATGAAAGCGTCCATTGAGTCGATTGCCGAATTTGACTGCACGCTTTAGCAATTCGCTTTCGGTGCCGTCCAGATTATAGGGTAAGCCAACCACCAGCACGTCTGGACTCCACTCGGCAATTACCCTGCCTACTTGTTCCCAGTCAGGAATCCCATCGTTGGCCCTGAGCACGCACACTGGCCTCGCCGTGCCTGAAAGGCTTTGACCGAATGCGACGCCAATGCGTTGAGTCCCGAAGTCGAAAGATAGGGCAGTCAGTGGTTTTGCGAAGTGACTAGGGAAAGACTCGAGTGCCATAAGTGCTTACGAGTGACCGGCTTCTGGAGAAATTTGCTGTAGGTCTATGCCCAGCGCAGCTGCGGCCTCATGCGCTTTGTCTGCGTAATCACTGGAGAAGATCAGTTCGCTGCTGGCGGGCGCAGTGAGCCAGGCATTTTCGCTGATCTCTCGTTCCAGTTGGCCAGCCTCCCAACCTGCGCAACCCAGTGCTACCACGTAATTATCCGGGCCGGCGCCTTTGGCAATATCTTGTAAAATCGTTTTCGAAGTGCAGACCGAAATCTCGGGTGTAACGGATACTGATGACTCCCAATTCTCGCCCGCATCATGGATGATGAATCCCTTATCTCGCTCAACCGGACCTCCGGCTAGAACGTGTTGCTCGCGGAACGGGCCCTCTGCTGCGGCGCATTCAATTTCCAATTCATCGAAAATGTCTGAGATACAAGCCTGAAGGGGTTTGTTAATGACTATGCCGAGAGCACCCTGCTCATTGTGTTTCCAGAGATAAGTCACAGTGTTAGCAAAGTAGGAATCCAGCATCTGCGGCATCGCGATCAGAAACTGGTTTTCGAGGTAATGGATTTGAGTGTTGTCACTCATAAGCAGGCCGGATTGAGGCTTTGGCTAGATTTTAATAACTGGTGAGGGAATTGCCCTCATGGAACCGAAAGGTTCTTATGACTTCCAGTATATCAGCTTCCGTGCGCAATTCATCGGGGAATGGCTCAAAAGGCGCAGCGAGATTGACGATATTGAGGGCGGCCTGATCCAACACAGTATGACCGGAGGATTGCAAGATTCGAACTTCGTCTATGCGCCCGGTTGGCTGCAGGGCGACGAGCATTCTGACATTGCCATACGTCTGAAGCCGGCGCGCCTCATCTGGATAATTTATATTGCCTACTGCTTCAATGCGGCGGCGCCAGTTGTCTAAGTAAAGTGCGTCATGGCTTTTTTTTGTTGAGGCCGAAGAAATCGTGTATTTACGTGGCCGTCTCGCATAGGCTTGTCTTTTTAAGTCGAGTTGTGCCTGTAGACTTGCTATGGCAAGACTAAGATCGTCCGGTGCGACTTCTTCCGCTACCGGTTGCTCGTCTTCCGGCTCCAGCAATTCCAGTTGTTGTGCGATGCTGTTATCGTCCTGCAGTGCAGTAATAACCGCGGTATCTTGTTGCTGCAGTTCATTGACGATTCTCGGGGCCTCGGGCACGGGCAATACTTCATTGATATTGTCGTCGTTGAAGTCGGATTCGAAGGGCGTACTGGGTGCGGCTGCCTCGTCCAACACGCCGCTGCCTATCTGGTTCTCCTGGGCGAGAAAATCCGCATCTTCCGGTGCAATTTCACTGCGGTACTGAGCCATAGTGATTTCAAGTGCAGGCTCACTGTTGAGTTCTTCAAGATAAGTGAAACCAACACCAAGAATTATGATGGCGTGAAAACAGGCCGAGAGAAATACAGTAAAGCCGAATCTTTCCCGGGAAAGTTCTTCATCTTCCGCAGTCAATCGCGTTCCCCGTTCATGCGGCGGCGAGTTTTTCTTCAATCTTGCTCATCAGATCACCTGCGATGTCCAGATCAAAGGCCGCATCGATTTCCCTGATGCAGGTTGGGCTGGTCACATTGATTTCGGTCAGGTAATTACCAATCACATCAAGACCCACAAACAATAGCCCCTTTTCTTTAAGAACAGGGGCAATCTGGTCACAAATCCAGCGATCTTTGTCGCTTAAAGGCTGGGCCACGCCGCTGCCGCCTGCGGCCAGGTTGCCACGGTTTTCACCAATCGCAGGTATTCGGGCCAGGGCATAATCTACAGGCTCTCCATCAATCATGAGTATTCTTTTGTCACCGTCAACTATTTCGGGAATGTAGCGCTGTGCCATGATCTGACGTTTGCCCTGCAGGGTGAGCGTTTCGATAATCACACTAAGATTGGCATCGCCCTGTTTAACACGAAAGATTGATGTGCCTCCCATACCATCGAGAGGTTTATATATAACGTCTTCGTGCTCCTGGTAGAAGGCCTTTAGCATTTCTGCGTCTGAGGAGACGAGAACCGGCGGGCAACACTGCGGGAACTGGGTCGCAAACATCTTCTCATTGCAGTCCCGCAGACTCTGGGGATTATTAACTACCAGCGTTCCCTCGCGGTGCGCCTGCTCCAGTAAATAGGTAGAGTAGACATAATCCATGTCGAAAGGTGGATCCTTGCGCATGAGAATTACATCGAGCTCGGAAAGCGCCTTATCGCTTGCTTCGCCGAAAGTGAACCAGCTCTGGGGGTCATCTCTTACTTCCAGCACCGTCATTTTGGCACGGCTGATTCCCTGTGCTGAGCAGAGATCCTTTTGCTGCATGTAGTGAATAGTCCAGCCTTTTCGCTGTGCAGCCAACAACATGGCGAGAGTGGTGTCTTTTTTTACGGTGATGGATTCGATGGGGTCCATCACAACGCCAAGGTTTACGGTCATAGCTTCTCTCTGCTGCTTTGGGCACGGGATGTAGTGCTGAATAGTTGGTTTTGCGCTAGTGCGGGGGAATACAGCGACGGAGGCTGTTTTTCACCGGCAGATAATATCCCACTTTGCCCAGGATGGCGACGGTGAGCCGCTCAGGTATTTTCCGAGATACCGGGGAATCGGTTTATAATAGCTGTATTTCTCACGGGCGGGATTTTTCTTTGAAATCACTGGGGTTTATCTGGGGCATTGTCGGCGTGCTGTTGCTGCTCTGTTTTGCATTGTATCGACTGGCACCCATGGCATTTGAGTTGGCAGAGATTGAGCTGAGTGCGCTGCATTGGTTGGCGCTGGTTTTCAGTGTTGTCTATATGGCCTACGCGGAGGGCTATAAGGGCTTCCATAAAGGGTTTGCTCCCAGAGTCGTTGTGCGTGCTTCTTTTCTGAAGAACAACCCAAAGCCTTTGCATATCCTGTTGGCACCGCTGTTTTGCATGGGCTATATACACGCAACCCGCAAGCGCCAGCTGCTGTCTATCGGCCTGACCCTGATGATTATTTGCTTCATCTTTCTTGCTCGGACACTGGCACAACCCTGGCGTGGCATATTGGACGCAGGCGTCGTCGTAGGGCTTGGCATTGGCATACTGTCGATCTGTTACTTTCTCGGTCTCGCTAGGTTCAGGCCTGAGGCGCTCACCATGTCCCCTGAAGTACCCGGAAAAATAGTGGAGCCGAAACAATCTAAGGAGTCAGTCGATTCCGCGGAGCCGGTGGAGATTGCCACGCTATGACCGAAGCGGTGGAGGCAGCTGATAACAATTGCCTGGCGGTTGTAGTGACCTACAATCCGGACATTACCGCTTTGCTCAAGCTGCTAGGCCAACTCAACAAGGAAACCAACTTCCTCGTCATCGACAACGGCACGCCGGAAATTGATGCGCTGGCGGAATCCATTGAAGTGTATGAACGCTGCCTTGAGCTGCGCAAGCTGGGCGAAAACCAGGGCCTGGCCAGGGCACTGAATATCGGTATTCAGGCAGCTCGGGAGTCGGGTTGTGATTATGTCTTCCTGTTTGACCAGGACAGTAGCCTCTGCGACCTGTTTGTGGAGCGTATGATCGAGGGCTACAGATCAGCGGAGTCACAAAGTGACAAGGGTGTTGCTGCGGTTGGCCCCAGGATTATCAATCCGCAAACCATGCGCCAGACTCCTTTCAAACTCTTTAATCGATTGATGCTGCGCTCCGATCGCGGGTTCAAGGGATCTTCTACCCATTTCATGGCAGACTTTCTGATTACCTCGGGGACTCTGCTGGTGCTCAAGCATGTTGCAGCAATCGGGGATATGAAAGAAAGCTACTTTATCGACAATGTGGATCTGGAATGGTGTTTTCGTGCCAAGTCGCTTGGCTTTGATCTCATCGGCACCGACTCGGCAGTGCTCTATCACGCCATCGGCGAACGCAGCCAGAATCCGCTGGTACGGGCTGGGATTATGGCGCAACACAACCCCGCGCGGACTTACTATTCCAGTAGAAATCGCACCCACCTTTATGGCATGAAGTATTCTCCAGCGGGTTGGAAGTTGCGTGATCGGGCCCGTTTTCTGGTCAAGGCGGCGTGGCTATTGGTTTCTTCTCATGATCGGCGGCAGTACTGGCAGAACATTCGTTCTGGAATACGCGATGCCAAATCGCTGAGCTAATTACTATGGCATCTCTTCCTCGTCTCGCGATCTTGCTCTCCACCTACAATGGTGGAGAATTTCTCAGTGAGCAGCTGGATTCCATCCTGGATCAAAGCGTGAAAGATATTGTGATTGTCGTCCGCGACGATGGCTCAAGCGATGAGACCATGGCTATTCTGGCGCGATACGAAAAAAACTATCTCGAAAGGTTTTGTCTATTGCCCTCGGATGATCAGAACCTGGGAGCGAAAGGCAGTTTCGCGTGCTTGATGCAGTACGTTCTGGAAAACAAGCAGGCGCTGGGGCTGGACAGAGCCTATATGATGTTTGCTGATCAGGACGATATCTGGGTTCCACAAAAGGTTGAGTATGAATTTCAACGCTTGCTGCAGATCGAGCGGCGCGAGAGTTCGCTAGTACCAGCCCTGGTACACAGCGACCTTGAAGTAATAGACCGGCACGGCAAATGTATAGCGGAATCATTTATTGCTTACCAGGGATTGAAGATAGACCGAGGCAATCTGGTTAATCTCGCGCTCAGCAACCTGGTAACGGGTTGCACCGCTGTCATCAACGAAGAGCTGGCTAATAAAGCCTTGCCCATGCCGACCGATGCCATCATGCATGACTGGTGGCTTGCGGTAACCGCCGCCGCATTCGGTGCCCGTGAATTCATCGACCAGCCCCTGGTGCGCTATCGTCAACATGATGCAAACGCTATCGGTGCCCAGCAATTTAAGCCAGCGCAAACGGTGGCCGGAGGTCTATGGGCCAAGATTAAAGCCTATGAGGTTAATCCCCATCTGTCAGATGTCGCAGTGCAGGCCAGAGCTATCAGGGCAGTCTATGGCGGCGCGTTAAGCACGCGTCAACGCATGGGTCTGCTCCTTGCCGGTTTTCTGGGTCTGCGATTCGGTTTGCTGCAGAACCTATTGTTTCGTCTCGTTCGCAGCTTTTAGTTCAGGCAGCAAGTGAAGTCTGTAAACTCAAGTTTATAACTAGGCTTTGCGCGCGTAATCCCCGGGCGAAGCAAGTCGCTCGTCAAAAGAGCAGCATAGAACAGCAACTAGAAAACTGAAGAAGAGATAAGGATTGCAGGTCTAAGCCTGATAGTTTGGGGTTGGCCCTTAGCTTGCCTGTTTATCGAACAGGGTATACAGCGAATCTCGAAAGCCCTGCTCTGAACAATCCCTCGCGACTGCTGCCGAACCACCATCCTGAACTGCCTGCCAAAGGCTTTCATCCTGGTACAGGCGCAAACACTGCCTGGCAAATTTGTCACCGCTTTCCGCCACCAGCAATTCGGTTTCATCATGCCAGTTCAATTGACCGGCGAGCAAGGGTGTGACCACCGAAGGAATGCCGTTAGCCGCGGCTTCGTGCACCTTGTGGGGAATCCCTGCGGCAAAGCGAGTGGGTGCAATAAACACTCTGCAGCTATCGTAGAACTCTTCAATACTTGCTTGCCTACCCATGAATACGACATTGTCTTGCTTGATCGACTCAAGTGCAGGCGCCGTATTCTCGCCGACCACGATGAGCCTTACGTCAGGCTCGGTGGCAACAATCGCAGGCAGAGAATTTTCTATAAACCACAGGAGTGAATCAACATTGGGTGACTCATCTTCGCGCAGGGCACCAACAAAAAGCATGTCACGGCGTTTTTCAAAACTCTTGTCACCGCGTCGAGCAGAAATAGCATGACCCGCGACCACAGTTTGTTTATTACCGATACGTCGAAAGGAATCCGCCTCAGCCTCTGAGACGGCGATTACCGCGTCAGCGAGTCTCGCCTTTTGTATCTCTTCTTTGACGGCGCGGTTCAATTCGGTTTCTGACACGTCTTCTCCCCGCAATCGCCGCTGCATAATTTCTCTCGGCGCGATCAGGGCCTCGGCGTCATAGATGACCTGGGCTTGCTTCGCAATGGCCGGCTCAAGGATGGCGGCCGTATTGAAGAATTCCATGTTGTGGTCACGACTGATCAGGATGTAGTCGAAGAACCCAGCGCGCTCTTCCAGGAATTCCTGTAGCCGTTCACGACCATGATCCAACATGACCTCCACATCGACGCCAATCTCGGTGTAAATATCCAGCCAATCATCATGGGGAAATTGTAGGGGATAGAAGGTGACGCGCATGGGCCTTGCCACCAGTTCGTGGACAATATGGCAACTACGTGGATATCCTGATCCCATGCTGGGGTAGGGCACCCGATCATCAATCATCAGCACAGTTTCGACACCAGCGGGAGATCTTGCCTCAAGTTGACTGTGCTGTTGATTATCAAAAAGATGAGCAAGAAACTCCTCATGCTTTTCACAGAAAAGCTTGCGATGTTCCTGCTGTAATTCACTTGCCTTATTCATGCCGCCGGTGCTGGCAAATTCAAAATGCGTGATCACCGCACGCGGTTCATAGACTATGCGTTTCCCCGCCTTTCTCAGCCGCACGCAAAAGTCAGATTCTTCATAGTAAGCCGGTGCGAAGTCTTCGTCGAATCCGCCCAGCGCGTCAAAGTCCCGTTTGCTAAATAACAGGAAGGCACCGGAACAGTAGTCCACGTCACGGCGGAACATATATTCTGGTTTATTCGGATCATCTCCGCGACCATAGCCAAGACAGGAACCATCGCGCCAGATCAGGCTGCCAGCCTCTTGCAGACTGCCGTCTAGCAAGAGGATCTTGCCGCCGACGGCGCCGATATCATCGGCACTATCCAGGGTGGCGCTGGCGATGGTGATAGCATCTTTCTCTAGGCTGGCATCATTGTTGAGCAGCAGAATCATTTCGCCATTGGCCACATTTATGGCCTGATTGACCGCCTTCACGAAGCCGTGGTTTTCGTCGTTGCGAATAATGGCGGCACCTTCGATCAGGTCCAGCAGTTGATTGGTTTCATCCGTAGAGTTGTTGTCTACGATGATCACTTCAACGTTATCCGCATGTTTGACGATCGATTGCAGGCAGAGGAGACTGAGGTGGGCCTGGTTGTAAAACACCAGCACGATACTGACTTTTTTTGGCGATTCGCTGCTGGGGAGCGTTAATGGGATCCCTTTCTTTAGAAAGTCGGCGAAATGTTGCAAAGCCTGCCGGGAGTAGGCCGCCTTAAAGTCTATATCCGCATGCCCTAATGTCTCAGGCGGTTCGGCGGCAGCATCAGGGCTTGCTATCGGTTGGGAAGGCGCAGCTGGCCTGAGTAAATCCCTAAGCTTACGCAGCGGATAAGTGGCGCGCCAGAACAGACTGTTTTCAATGAGCGAGTGGGCATGTTCTACCTGCTTGATGTGATTCTGCTGTTCCCGCATGCGCTTTCGCAAATTACGCAACTCACTTTCCCGCTGACCCGCAATTTCGCTGACTGCCGCAAGTTCGGTCTGGGTTCCCTCGAGCTGCTGTTTTGTAGTCTGATAGGCTGACTCGATAAGTTTGTAGTTCGATTGGATAAGCTCATATTCTGTTTGTATATCCTTGTAGTCCGACTGAATAAGCTCATAGTCAGAGGCGGTTTTCTCCAGGCGCGCCGCTACTCGATCCAGCTCTGCGTTTTTCCTTGCAATGTCTGCATGGAGTGAGCGGATAGCATCATCAGCGAGACTATTCTCGATCAAGGCGCTAATCTGTTCACCACTCCATGAGTTTTTCCATTTTTCATAAACCCGGGCCCGTGAAATTCCGAGGATATTGTCCATACTGAAACGGTCTTCGATGTTATTGGCATCAGTTTCGGAGTCACCTCCCTCTCTGTAGAAGGCAGTAAATGAATCCACATGAAGGAAACGAGTATGTTGAGAAAGCTGGATCCAGAAATCCCAGTCTTCATATACTTCCAGTTCAGTATCGAAGCGGCAGTGGTGAGCCAGCAAAGATTTTCTAAACAGGACGGAATGAATGGGGATGAAGTTATCCCGCATTAACAGGATTGGGTCGAAGTCTTGGTCGAAATCAATACCTGCAGGCTCGCCGTTGGCACTTACCTTGCTTGTAGAACTGTAAGCCGCTCCAACCTGCGGGTTTGCTTCAAGGGTGCTCAACAAACTGGTGATATGTGTCGACGCGATCCAGTCGTCGTCATCAAGGAAAAGCAGGTAGTCACCGGAGCTGGCATCCAGGCCAGCATTGGCGGCGTCGGCACGCCCTAATTTAGTTTCGCCGCCAATCAGTGTGATCGGAAATGGATAGGCCGGGGGCAACATCGAGTCAAGGGCAACGCAAGACGCGTTAACCAGGACGACTTCAATATCGCGATGGGTTTGATCTGCTATAGATGCCAGGGCTTTGGTGAGGGTTGCTCTGCCAACCGTTCGGCAAATGACAGAGACAAGTTTACTGGTGCCCGCAGTAGGGTCTTGACCGCCTGACATGCTACTGCCTCAAGAGGCTTTCTCGAGCAGAAGCTGCTTGTCCAGCACGGCGCCAACCACGTGGCCGATAAAGTCGAGGAAAAGAGTGTCCAGATTAATGTTGAAGTAGTTCTCAGTCTTGTTGCCAAGTGCCAGCATGGCGAGCACTTCGCTATTGTTGATTACCGGGCACAAGGCAGTGGAGCGGATTGATTTACCAGCCGATTGAAACAACTGCGCAATCTGGTCCTCATCAAGTGCTCCACAGTGTGTGCGCTTGAGCCGGAATACATCTTCAAAATCCTGTTTGAGGCTGTCCAGGCTCTGGACGTGAATCGAAGGCGCGACCTCCAGATCAGCGCGATCCACCAGAATCACTTCACAGGCATCAATATTGACGTGAGTGGCCAGTTGATCCTGCGCGACTTCAGCAATCTCGGTGATGTTTTGCGCGCGTAAAAGAGCAAGTACAAGGTTACGGGTAGTATCAAACAACTGATCGTTGTTACGTGCATTCTCCAGCAGATTGTTCAATTTCTGTCTGGCTTCAATGCCGCGTTCCCTGAGGATAGTGACCTGGCGTTCCAGTAATGAGATCGCCTTACCGCTTTCGTGTGGTAGCGTGAGGTCTGCCAGAACGTCGTCCTGAGCAAGAAAGAACTCTGGATGATTGCGCAGATACTCCGCGACTTGTTCTTCACTCAGTATTTCAGCTTCGCTGTTATCCAGTTGTTCAGCGGCAGAAGCTTCGTTGCTCATGGCTCAGGTATCCTTCACTCAATTGATCCTCTTGCAAAAAACCTGCTCAAGAGGTCCTTACTTGATCGTTTGGTACTTGGTAGTTCTCTACCTGGTATTCCCTACTCGATAGTCCCTTCATAGACGGTCGTCGCCGGCCCCGTCATAAAAACAGATGATTCTCTGGACTCTGAAAAAGCCCAGTTTATCTGCAGGTTACCGCCCCTCAAGTCCACTCTGACGGTATCACCTAACAGACCTCGCAGGCAACCGCTCACCGTGGCTGCGCAAGCGCCCGTTCCACAGGCCATGGTTTCGCCCGCGCCTCTTTCAAATACGCGCAGGCGAATATGGTCACGGCTGAGGATTTGCATGAATCCGACGTTCACACTTTCGGGAAAGTCGGGGTGCTGTTGAAGTGCTTCCCCTATATCTTTTACGGCAGTCTTATCCAGGTCTTCAACAATAATTACCGCATGTGGGTTGCCCATGGAGACTGCACCGAACTCGATAGCGGTCGCTGTGCCGGCCAGCGTTAGCGTGCGCCGATAGCTCGTTTGCATCGCTTCGGTGCGAAAGGGCAGTTCAGCGGGCTCCAGTATCGGTTTCTCCATGTCCACGGTGACATTACCACTGTCGTCGAGCCGCAGAGACAGGATGCGATTCTGGGTCTTCACCGTCAGTGGATTATTACTGCTCAGTCCCTTATCCCAGACGAACCGGGCGAAACAGCGCGCACCGTTGCCACAGTGCTCTGCTTCGCCGCCATCCACGTTAAAGATGCGATAGTTAAAATCCACGTCGGGTTGGCTCGGCGGCTCTACCAACAGCAATTGATCGAAGCCAATGCCAAAATGGCGGTCGGCCAGCTCCCTGATCTGATCTGGTGTGAGCTTCACGGGGTTGGTGACTGCATCAACTACAGCGAAGTCGTTCCCCAATCCATGCATCTTTGTGAAAAGTAGTGTCATTGCGAGGATCCGCTACTTAGTCCGGCAAGCAGCTTTCAAGTTCGAATAGCGCGGGTACTGATTCTCTCTGCCTTACCAGGTATTGCTGGTCGCCATCCACCATAACTTCCGCAGCGCGGGGGCGCGTGTTGTAGTTTGAGCTCATAACGAAACCATAGGCCCCGGCAGAGCGCACCGCCAACAGGTCGCCGGCAGCCAGGGCCAGTTCACGGTCTTTGCCAAGGAAGTCAGCTGATTCGCAGACCGGGCCCACCACATCGTAGACCAGAGTCGAGTCTGCGCGCCTGCAGACGGGAACGATTTCCTGCCAGGCACCATAAAGAGCAGGCCGCAGGAGATCGTTCATTGCCCCATCCACGATGGCAAAATTCTTGTGGTCGTTGTACTTGAGGTACTCTACCCGGGTCACAAAAATGCCCGCATTGGCGGCAATTGAGCGGCCAGGCTCAACCATGAGGGTCATATTGCGCTCACTGAATCTTCCCTTCACAGCCGCAATCAGCTCCGAAGGGTGAGGCGGCTCTTCACCACCATAAGTGACCCCGAGACCACCCCCCATATCGAAGTGCGAGATGGTAATGCCCTCGCCAGCTAGCTGGTCGGTCATCTGCAGCAGCCTGTCTATGGCATCGAGGAACGGGTCTATACTGGTCAGCTGCGATCCAATATGGCAGTCGATTCCCATGATTGATATCCCTTCCATAGCTGCGGCTCTCCGGTAGACGTCGAGCGCAGACTCACTGGCGATGCCGAACTTGTTTTCCTTCAGGCCGGTGGAAATGTAGGGGTGAGTGCCTGCATCAACGTCGGGGTTGACGCGAATAGAGACAGGCGCCTGGGTACCGTGCGCCAGGGCAATTTCATTGATCCTGGTTAGTTCCGCTTCCGACTCCACATTAAAACAGCGAATACCCGCTTGCAGCGCTTGCTCAATCTCTGCGGTGGACTTGCCCAGACCCGAGAATATGACCTTGCCAGGATCACCACCTGCCGCGATTACCCGCTCCAGTTCCCCGCCAGAAACAATATCAAATCCAGCTCCCAACCTGCTTAACACGTTGAGCACGGCAAGGTTTGAGTTGGCTTTTACCGCAAAACAAATCAGGTGGGGAAGATCCGCCATGGCTTCCTGGTACACCCGCAGGTGCCGCTCAAGGGTAGCCCGGGAATAAATAAAGCAAGGGGTGCCGTGAGTTTCTGCAATTGCCTGAACTGAGACGTTTTCAGCGTATAGCGCATTGCTTTGATAATTAAAATGATCCATAAGGAAGCTCGAAATTAGGATGTAGCTGGCTAGCGACTATTGCTGAAAACTGCTGCTGTTGGCGGTTTCCGGCCTCGTCAAACCACCTTTCTGCCCGCAACCACTTGCCAATAAACAGGCACTTACGAGCAGGCTCGACCACAGGATTGGGAAGTAGGGTCGATAACATTGCCGAGCTTGATTGGATTCGCTCGTGGAACTCTTGCTCGGGGATCTCTGGCGCAATGGACTATACCGCTGAAGACAAGGATAGAACTCTTAAGGCGGCGATTATACCGTTGAGGCAAGCATAAACACAGTGCTTTGGCCTCCCATAACAGATACACAGATGTTTCTCAGGCTTATGATTTTCAGGGATTTTTTTGCCTGCCTGGCTTGCCTTGAAAATTCCAAGCAACAACCCTATATTCCTCCTTCTCTACAGCACTGCCTGCACAAGGGGCCCGATCTTAAGAGCCAATGGCAGCAAAAATTGGCTGGGTCGGCCCGCATTTATTGGGGGCAGGCTATGGGACAATCCACCAAACAAGTTGAATTTGTAAACTACGATGATTGAAATTAATAATTTAACCAAGAAATTTGATCAGTTCGTCGCAGTCGACAATCTGAGCTTTACAGTGAAAGAGGGCGAGGTCTTGGGCTTTCTGGGCCCGAACGGCGCCGGCAAGTCGACCACGATGAAAGTGATTACTGGCTTTCTCTCTCCTACTTCGGGATCGGTTACGATTGATGGCAATGATATTAGTCAGAAATCCCTAAAGGCCAAGAGCCTGATTGGCTATCTCCCTGAAGGTGCGCCTTCATATGGAGATATGACCACCATCGAGTTTTTGCGGTTTATAGCTCAGGTCCGAGGCTTTCGAGGCGACGAGATTGATAAACGCGTCGAGCACGTCATTGCTGAGGTGGCGCTCGAGGCAGTACGCGAACAGTCTATTGAAACGCTGTCGAAAGGCTTTAAGCGACGAGTAGGACTGGCGCAGGCCATTATGCATGACCCAAAGGTGCTGATCCTGGATGAACCTACCGATGGACTGGACCCTAATCAGAAGCACCACGTGCGTGAACTGATTAAAAATCTCGCCAAAGACAAGATCGTTATTATCTCGACCCATATCCTTGAAGAGGTCACTGCCGTTTGCACTCGCGCCATTATCATCGCAAAAGGAAGTATCGTGGCTGACGGCACACCTGCGGGATTAGAATCCAGGTCTCGCTATCACCAGGCGATAAAGGTAACCCTTACTGATGAGTACGATTTATCCGCAGATCTCAATGACCTAGCCAATGTTGAGACTGTTGAGGTATCTGAAGACGAGCGATTGAGCTATACCATTGTTGCCAAGGATGGGCACTCAATCTTCTCGCAGGTATCTGAAATAGCCCAGGACAAGCACTGGCCAGTGAGTGAGTTTCATGTTGAAAGAGGGCAGCTTGAGGATGTTTTCCGCAACGTGACCCAACAGGCAGAGGGAGCGCACTAATGGGAAATCTTGGCATTGTATTCAAGCGTGAATTGATGAGCTATTTTGCCACTCCGCTGGCCTATGTGTTCATCGTAATCTTTCTTATTACTAATGGTATCTTCACATTCGATCTGGGTGGGTTTTTCCTCCGCGGCCAGGCCGATCTGCTGCCATTCTTTGGATTCCACCCCTGGCTCTACCTGTTCATGGTGCCCGCTATTGCCATGACGCTGTGGGCCGACGAGCGCAAGACTGGCACTATAGAGTTACTCCTGACCCTACCGGTGCGGCTTGCCGATGCAGTTTTGGGTAAGTTTCTTGCAGCCTGGGTACTAACCGGTATCGCCCTGGCCCTCACATTCCCAATTTGGATTACTGTGAATTATCTTGGCGACCCGGATAATGGTGTAATCCTGGCGGCCTATATCGGCAGCTGGTTTATGGCCGGAGGTTTTCTTGCGATTGGGTCATGCATGTCGGCTTGTACCAAGAACTCGGTGATAGCTTTTATTCTCACCGTCGCAATCTGCTTCTTGTTTGTCATCATGGGTTCCCCCATATTGCTCAATGCCTTTCCAGGCTGGATGCCACAGATACTGGTGGACGCCTTCTCGGCTATGGGTTTTCTCACTCACTTTGATTCGATTGCCAAAGGCGTACTGGATATCAGGGACTTTCTGTTTTTCAGCGCCTTTATTGCTGCCTGGCTATTGGCTAGCGCAATCGTCATCGAAATGAAGAAAGCGAACTAGGGAGAGATGCAGATGAATAGCAAAGCACTTTTTTCTCCTGCAGGCCTGGTCGGTATCGCGGTCGCTCTAGTTATCAGCGTCGTGATAATCAGCTTTCTGCCCAGTCTGCGGATCGATTTAACCGAAGATAAACTCTATACCCTGTCTGAGGGTACCCGGAATATTGTTTCTAAGCTGGAAAATCCTATTGAGTTGCGGTTCTTCTACTCGGAAAGCGCTACTGAAGATCAGCCGCAGATTCGGGCTTATGGCACGCGTGTGCAGGAGTTGCTGGAAGAAATCGTTATCGCGAGCGATGGCAATCTCAGCCTGAGCGTAATTGATCCAGAGCCTTTTTCGGAAGACGAGGATCTGGCCACGCAATTTGGAATTCAGGCAGTGCCAGTTAGCCAGGGTGGTCAATCCATCTACTTTGGTCTGGTAGTCTCAGAAGCTGTTGATGAAGCAGATCTGAATCCGCTCGCGCCACCGGCAGTGGAAGCCATGCCACTGATTCGGCCCGATCAGGAGCAGTTTCTGGAATATGAATTCATGAAGTTAATCACTACCGTGAGCGAATCGGATCGCACGGTGATTGGCCTGGTGACCGAGCTCGAAATAGATGGTGGCTTCAATCCTGCTGTGGGTCAGGCGACCCCGCCCTGGTTCGTGATGGACTTGATTCGACAGCTCTATGAAGTTCGCCGGGTTGACCTTACCGGTAACAGCATTGAGGAGGACATCGATATCCTGATGATCGTCCATCCCCAGGATCTGTCCGATCAGATGCTGTACGCAATAGATCAGCATATTATGGGCGGCGGCGAGGCTCTCGTGTTTCTCGACCCTAACGCCGATTCTATGGTGACGCGTTCACCTCAGGGCGCATTGATTCCTGCCGGTATGAGTTCGGATATGGCTGTGCTATTGGATGCATGGGGTGTCAGCTATGACGCCAGCAAAGTGCTGACCGACAGTGACCTGGCATTGCGAGTCCGCATGAGCCAGAACGAAAGGCCATCACCGCATCTGGGAATGCTAGGCGTGCAGCGCGGCAACTTGTCTCAGGAAGACATCATTACCAGCCGCCTGGAATCAATTAACGTTTCTTCTGCCGGCGCGCTCGCGCAAGCAGAAGGGGCCAGCACGAGCTTCGAACCCTTAATTCGGTCTTCTAACAATGCCATGCTGATGGATGCAGCCCTGGTCGAAAACATGACGGAACCTTCTATCCTGTTCGATGAGTTTGAATCCCAGAATGAGAGTTTTGTCATTGCGGCGCGAGTCAGTGGCACCATTAACACGGCATTCCCTGATGGTCGGCCTGAGGTGATAGAGGAAGAGCCGGTAGAGGAAGAGCCGATAGAGGAAGAAACGGCAGGAGAAACAGAAGCTGCCGAGGAGACCACAGCAGAGTCCACCGTCGACGCAGATAATCCCGCGCAGCCCGAAGATCGCGCTGCCGAGGAGGCCCCTGCCGAAGCAGAAGTTCATCTCGCGAGCACGGAGGCGCCAGCCAGCATCGTTGTTTTTGCCGATTCTGATTTACTTTCTGATCGGCTCTGGGTTCAGGTTGCCCAGTTCCTGGGTCAGCGTATTCCCCAGCCATTCGCTAACAATGGAGACTTTCTAATCAACAGTCTCGATAATCTCAGTGGAGGTGCTGACCTGGTCAGCATCCGCAGTCGCGGTACCTACTCCCGACCCTTTACCCGGGTAGTGGAAATGCAGCGCCAGGCTGATGACAGACTGAGAATTGAAGAGGCTGAATTGTTGGATCGACTGGCGGAAACTGAAGCCTCATTGGCGCAACTGAATCAGGACGAGGGCGGTAACCCACTGGGTCAACTGACCCCAGAGATCCAGGCGGAGATTGATCGCTTCAACAATGAGATGGTGGATACCCGCCGAAGGCTGCGTGACGTCCAGTTCCAACTTACCGAGGATATCGATGCACTGGGTTCATGGTTGAAGGCAATCAATGCGCTGTTGGTGCCGATACTGCTCACTATAATCGCTTTGGTTGCACACTTTTCCCGCATCAGGCGTCGGCGCCTGGCGCACTAGCTCGCCGTAGTCATCAGCCTCTCGCTACCGAGGTTTTATGCCGCGTTAGCGCTCTTGCTGTCGGGTGGGTGAGAAGGCAGGTTCACAGTGATGTGGGTGCCTTCTCGCGGCTTGCTGCGAATCATCAACTCGCCACCATGTGCCTGGGCGATTAGTCGGCATAGGTAAAGTCCGAGGCCGAACCCACCGGTGTTGCGCTGTCTCGAGCTATCTGCTCGATAAAACGGTTCGGTAATCTGACCCAGGTGTTTCTCCGGAATGCCTTCGCCTTGATCGATCACCTCGAGAACAGCCCGCTCCCCGTGGTATTCCAGTCGCACGGTGATCGGATTGGACTCGCCGTGACGAATCGCGTTATTGAGTAGATTAGTAATCAACAGACGGATGCGGAGCCTGTCCATGTAAAACTCGCGGTCTTCTTCCGGGCACTCGATATTGATGCCGCCCTCATAGTCCAGGAACTGCTCAGAGACGCCCTGAATAAATTCAGAGATAAATACGGGTTCGTCAGCCAGCACGGCATGTTCGTTGTTGAGGCGCTCTGCTTCCAGCAGGTCTGAAATTAACAAATCAATTTCATCGATATCTTCCCGCAGCTGCTCTTTCTCTTCACTTTCCGGCATAAACTCAAGGCGCAGTTTGGCTTTGGTGATTGGGGTGCGTAGTTCATGGCTAATTGCCATGAGTAACTGTCGCTTCGCTTCAAGCATTGACTGGAGAGAATCTGCCATGAGGTTAATGCTTTCCGTCAGTTCACCAAGTTCATCCTGTCGATTGCTTTCCACGCGGTAGCCAAGGTCTCCCTTCTGAATTCTCTCAGCCCCCCGGCGTAGCATGCGCACCGGGGCGAGCAGCTTGTTGACCATAAAATAGTTAAGAAACAGTACAATCACCGCCAGGGCCGAACCCATATAAACCACAAAGAAATTAATGCGGTTTTCATCAAGCGATCTCTGGTAAAGATAGAAGTCATAGCCGCCGCGGTTTACGCGAATAATGTCTTCATTATTAATGTTGCGGACTTCCGCATCAGTCGTCAGGTTTCGACTGAAGGTAGAGCTATCCACATCGAGGCGGTAATCAGGGTCGGAGCTCCAGCGCATAATGGGGTTACGAATATTGATCGTCCAGTCCAACTCCTCCGCCAATCGCATCGCGTTGCTTAGATTGGGCGGCGTACCAATGTCTTCGATAATTGACTCTACATTGCGCATGTAAAAGTCAGGTATGGTTTCAATAGTTATCTCACTTTGGTTTATAGCGCGCAGTGACAGAGAGATGATGAGAAAGAAGCTGACTACGGTAAAACCGAAGATCAGTAGCAGGCGGAAAAAAAGTGATTTTTTTACCTGCTGAACTAGCGTGGTCATATTTGCTCGCCGACAAAAGTATAGCCACGTCCCCACACCGTTTTAATAAAACGTGGCGTTTTGGACGTGTCTTTTAACTTATGTCGTAAGCGACTTACCAGAGTGTCAACTGCACGAGAAAAGAGTTCCGCATCAATTCCGCGCAAGCGGTTCATGAGTTCATCGCGGGTGAAGGTCTTATTGGGGAACTGCATAAAAAGAATGAGCAGCTCATACTCCATAGTGGTCAGGTCCAGCACATCTCCATCGAGTTTGACTTCGCGCCGTGACACATCAACTTCGAGGCCGTTGATTGGCTTGATCTCGCGAACAGAATTGTCATCACTACTGCGGCGCAGGATATTATGGATGCGTGCCACCAGCTCGCGTGGTTCGAAAGGTTTTGGCAGGTAATCATCTGCACCGAGTTCCAGGCCAACTATGCGGTCGGTGACCTCAGCATGAGCAGTCAGCATAAGAATTGGTAACTGGCCATAAATGGATGACTTGGCGCGTATTTCGCGGCAAATCTCAAAGCCATCTTTCTCCGGCAGCATCACATCAAGAATGAGCAGATCGGGTTTGATCTTTTTAATGAGCTCGAAACCCTTGCTTGGCGTCAGGGCAACATGCACCTTCATATCATAACGCTCGAGATACTGAACCAGGAGCTTGCCCAGTTTTTCGTCGTCGTCGATGATAAGTATTTGCTTCATTTATTGTTTTCCCTTGTCAGCCCAGCAATAGTACGAATATGGCTGTGTGAAATCAATCTGCAGCGCTATCCTATCCGTACGAAGCGATAGCCGTAGTCTATGCTTTCCTGTTTAAGAAGCTTGCCATACATGCTGGATCACCTGCCATCATTGATGTCTCGCGCCAGCCTTTCGAGGCCCTCCGAGCGCGCGTGTTCAGCCAGCTTGTGAAAAGGGGAAATGCCCGCCTGAATGTCTGCTCTCAGGTAATTCTGTGGTCTGGCCCAGTCGGCGCAAAGAAAATGATCACTGAGATCTTGCGAAAGCAGAAAGCTATCGAGGTAGAAACTGCACTCCAGTTCGCATCCAACAAAGGTCTTGAGGTCGTGGAGATCAGGCTTGAGGGTGGCATCAATGACCACCAATTCCGGGAAATATTCAAACAGCCAGAAGTCGTGCTTGAACTTGATATCAAACATGAAGATCACCAGTGGACCCTGATCGGTGACGCGCATGGCTTCTTGTAGTGCCCGGCACCAGTCCGAGGTGTGTTGTATACACAGGGTCATCACGGCTGCATCGAAATCGCCGGATAGCAGCGGCAGATCTTCAGCTCGCCCCTCATGCCAGCTCAAGCTAAAGCTCTCCTTGCCCTGATCGCGCATCACCGCTGAGGGTTCGACTGCCCACACATTGAACCCCGCCTCTACCAGCCGACAAGGCGGCTCCCGGTTGGTAATTCGAGCAACTCCACCAGGCGCGTCACGATTCGCTGGTCGGCAATTCACGTGCTGGCATAGCAAGCTCCGATCTGGTCGTAGGATTGGGCCACTGCAAACCTGAGAGTTGGGTAAGATGAGCGAAGATACGGACGACACCGCATGGGGACAGTGCTGGGAGCTGGTAGTCACTATTTGAAAAATGCCTTGAATCTGCCGTAGAAAGACTTATTTAGTAATCATTCATCCAGTTTTTTAGAGGAATCAACTCGTGAAAACCCTGCAATCCGCATCAGTGTTACTGGCTGCTTTGCTGCTGCCGTTCGCAGCACCTGTCACAGGGAATACACAAGCACAGGATTATGCGCAGTTCAGTACCGATGATGAGGCCAATAATATCGAGGTGTTCAAGCGCACCAGTCCGTCTGTGGTAAATATCACCAATGCACGCCGTGTCCGCTCATTCTATTCTTTGAATCCCCAGGATGTGCCCCAGGGCAGTGGCACTGGTTTTGTCTGGGATGAAGAGGGCCACATCGTCACGAATTTCCACGTCGTGCAGCAGGCCGATCGAGTGCTGGTTACTCTGCAAGATGGCATGACCTACGATGCTATTCCAGTTGGGGTCGCCCCTAACCACGATCTGGCGGTCTTGAAGATTGACGTGGAGGATGTTGATCTCGTCCCTATTGTGCCCGGTGACTCTTCCCTGCTGGAAGTGGGTCGCAAGGTGGTGGCCATCGGTAACCCTTTCGGCCTTGATACCACTATGACGGTCGGGGTAGTGAGTGCCCTGGGTCGTGAGATCGATTCGGTGACGCGTCGCAAGATTCGCGATGTCATACAGACTGACGCTGCGATAAATCCGGGCAACTCAGGCGGGCCTCTAATTAATAGCCTGGGCCAGTTAGTGGGCGTAAACACGGCAATATATAGTCCAAGCGGCGGCAGCTCCGGTATTGGGTTTGCTATTCCAGCCAACACTGTCAAACGCATCATTCCCGAGCTCATCCAATATGGACGCGTACAAACGCCGATCCTGGGAATTAATTTACTGCCGCAGCCGGACTACTATCGCCAGCTGTGGAATCTGGAAGGTGTAATCGTGCTGGATACGGTTGCCGGTGGTGATCCGGAACGCCTTGGTATGCGCGGTCTAAGCAGGGCAAACAAGGGGCGTATTCGTATTGGCGATGTGATTGTCGGTATTGAGGGACAAGAGATTCGCAGTGAGAACGATCTTGCCGCATTTCTTGAAAACCGCAGGGCGGGTGAGACCGTTACGGTAACGACCCGGCGCGACAATCGAACTCTGGAGTACGATATAGAATTGCAGGCGCCACCCGCACCCTAGAATCGAAAACCTGGGGTCACTAACGGCGCTGCAGTTTTTCTCGTGCCTGGGCTATAGCTGTTCGAACCTGTCTCGGCGCTGTTCCGCCGAGGTGATCGCGAGCATTGAGTGAACCTTCGAGAGTCAGCACGCCAAAAACATCTTCTGCGATATCGTCGTGAAAATCCTGCAGTTCAGATAACGACAGCTCTGCCAGGTCTTTGTTTGCGGCAATTGCTGCCGCCACCGCACTGCCAACGACTTCATGGGCATCACGGAACGCCACACCTTTCTTAACCAGGTAGTCGGCGAGATCAGTAGCGGTGGCAAAACCCTTTAAAGTCGCGCTTCGCATGTTTTCTCGCTTACAAACCAGTGCCGGCATCATATTGCTATAGGCGTATAGACAATCCTTGAGCGTATCCAGCAAATCAAATAGCGGCTCCTTGTCTTCCTGATTGTCCTTGTTGTAGGCCAGTGGTTGCGACTTCATCAGGGTAAGTAGAGAAACCAGGTGCCCCGTGACGCGACCGGATTTACCGCGAATCAACTCAGGTACATCCGGGTTCTTCTTCTGCGGCATGATGGACGAGCCGGTGCAGAAGCGGTCGGGTAATTCTATGAAATCGAATTGCGCCGAGGTCCACAGAACCAGCTCTTCTGAGAACCGGGAAAGATGGGTCATGATCAAGCTGGCTGCGGCCGCCAATTCGATGGCAAAGTCGCGGTCGCTAACTGAATCCAGTGAGTTGGCGGTCGGCGCGTCAAAGCCTAGTAGCTCGGCAGTATAATTTCTGTCGATGGGGAAAGTTGTTCCGGCAAGAGCGGCGGCGCCTAAAGGTGACAGGTTTACTCTTTTACGGCAATCTAGCAGGCGCTGGTAGTCACGGTCCAGCATTTCAAACCATGCCAGCATATGGTGACCAAAACTGACTGGCTGTGCTGTCTGTAAATGAGTAAAGCCGGGCAAAATAGTTTCGGCCTCGCGTTCGGCGACATCAAGCAGCGCTGCTTGAAGCTCATCAATCTGCGCAGTAACTTTGTCTATTTCTGCGCGTACATATAACCGAATATCGGTGGCTACTTGATCATTGCGAGAGCGGCCAGTGTGCAGTTTCTTGCCAACATCTCCGATACGCTGAGTCAGCGCCGCTTCGATGTTCATGTGCACGTCTTCAAGACCAACATCCCACTTGAACTTGTCGCTCTCGATGTCCGACTGGATTGCCTCAAGGCCCGAGCTGATCTGCGCGTATTCAGCATCCGAGAGCACGCCAACTTTCGCCAGCATCCGTGCATGAGCGATGGAGCCCTCAATGTCATAGCGATACAGACGTTTGTCGAAATTAACCGAAGCAGTGAATCGCTCCACGAATGCATCCGTGGATTCGCTAAACCTGCCGCCCCAGAGTTTGCTGTTGTCGTTTTCGTCCTGGCTCATGTTCTTGCTTGTGGTTTGAAATTGAGGGCCCTGATAATAGCAGGATGAAGAACGTGGAATAAGCGTCTTTTGCCTTCTATTTAACTCAGGGTAATTCCCTCAGACAAATCACCCTAATTCCATTAGAATTCGTGTTCTCACACTGAGCGGAATTTTCTATGAACAAGCAGCCATCTCTGCGTATCGCCACTAGGGAAAGCCCGCTGGCGCTGTGGCAGGCGAATTTTGTGAAGGATGCGCTGAACCAGCATCATCCAGCGCTGTCCGTGGAACTGGTGCCGATGACTACTCGGGGTGACCAGATTCTAGACTCACCGCTAGCTAAAGTCGGGGGTAAAGGTCTGTTCGTCAAGGAACTTGAGAAAGCCATGCTGGATGGCCGGGCGGACATTGCCGTGCATTCCATGAAAGATGTGCCAATGGAGTTTCCAGAAGGTCTAGGACTTGCAGTTATCTGTGAGCGCGAAGACCCCGCCGATGCCTTCGTATCGAATGACTATCGCTCACTGAAGGAGCTGCCGGAAGGGGCTAAGGTTGGCACTTCCAGCTTTCGACGCCAATGCCAGCTAAAGGAGCTGCGACCCGATCTTGAAATACTGGATCTGCGTGGCAATGTCGGGACTCGCCTGGGCAAGTTGGACAGCGGGGGGTACGACGGCATTATCCTGGCAGCGGCAGGACTAATCAGGCTTGACTTGGCGGAACGTATTCGAGAACGGCTTTCTTACGAACTTAGTTTGCCGGCGGGTGGCCAGGGAGCGGTGGGCATTGAGTGTCGTAACGATGATCTGGAAACGCTAAAACTGCTGGACTGCTTACATCACCCTCAGACTGCGGCCAGGGTAACCGCAGAGCGTGCGGTCAATGCACGGCTTGAAGGTGGTTGCCAGGTGCCAATCGCCAGCTTTGCGGAACTGGAAGGCGATAGTCTTAATCTGCGCGCTCTGGTGGGTGCAGTAGATGGCTCAGTAATTTATCGAAGTGAACGCAATGGCTCACAGCATGATGCCGAGCGTCTTGGCATTGAGGTAGCAGAAGACTTACTAAAGCAGGGTGCCAAGACTATCCTGGACGCAATCAAACTGGCGTGATTATTCATGTCTTTGCTCAATGACAAACTTCTCTGTTCACAATGAAATTCTTAAGGGCCAGGTAACACTTATTACCAGACCAGAAGCCCAGCAGTCCTCTTTGCGAACTGCAATTGAGCGTCATGGCGGAGAGTGGTTGAGCCTGCCTTTGCTCAGGATTGTGCCGCTCACCGGTTCAGATCTGCAGGCTGCGCGTCAGCATGTGCAGGACCTGGATAACTATGATGTATTGGTTTTCGTCAGTCTGAATGCTGCAAGTCTTGGTGCCGACCTGATCGCAGACCTCTGGCCCCAACTTCCCGTGCAGCAATCTATCATCGCAATCGGAAAGAGCACTGCTACACTGGTGGCTGACTTGCTCGCCTGTGAAGTAATTTGTCCTGAGGCCGGGAGTGACAGTGAAGCGGTTCTGGCGATTCCGGAACTACAACAGCTTGCCGATAAGCGCATTGCGATTTTCCGCGGCCAGGGCGGGCGAGAGCTGCTGGCTGACACGTTGCGAGAGCGCGGTGCACGTGTGGACTACATCGAAGTGTATAGACGTGAGCAAGTGCAGCATGACGCAGTAGACGTTGAAGCATTCGTAACACCGGACAAAATTGACGCGATCACTGTCCATAGTGGTGAGTCGCTGCAAACATTGGCGGGCTTGCTGGGTGCTGCTTGCAAAAGTATTCTGACAATACCAATCGTGGTACCGTCAATGAGGGTTGCCAAACAAGCCGAGCAATCAGGATTCAAGCAAGTTGTTAGTGCGCACGGGGCGGATGACGCCTCCATGATCAAGGCGCTTGAGAGAATTCACTCAAATGCCGACTAACTAGCTAATAGTTGAAAGGTAGCAATAGCGTGCAACGGAAACATCGGTGACAGAACAGACTGAAACTCCAAAAATACTGGACCAAATATCAAAGAGCACGAACGCCGGTACCAGTAATACCCGTAAGCTGCAGAACGCGCGACGCCGTTTTCTGATTGTGCTGGCGTTGTTACTCCCTCTCATTGGCGCGGTTGGATTTCTTGGCTATACCCAGTTCCAGATGCAGGCGCAATTTTCCAGCATGACTACAGAGGATCCACGCGTTGCAGCGCTGCAGGCTACCATCCAATCACAGCAGGCAGAGCTGCAGGCATTACGGGATACGGTTGCCAACCTGCCGGCGCCGGGTGATAGCCTCGAGCCTGCGTTACGAACGCTGGAAACCAGGTTTGGCACTGAGCTCGAGGATTTAAATTCTCAGCTCGCAGAGCTGTCTCTGCAGCGCCTGCAGACTGCTTCGCCACAGGATTCCCTATGGAAAATTCTGGAGGCGAATTATCTGGCGCGGCTGGCAGCACAAAAGCTTCAGCTGGAAGGTGATATGCCTACAGCCCTCGCGCTTATGCAGCAGGCAGACACCGCCCTGGTGGAATCAAACAGCAACAACAGTCTAGGTGTGCGCCAGCAACTGGCGCGAGATATTGAAGCCCTGCGCAATACCCCTACTTTCGATCGACAGGCCGTGGTGTTTCGCCTGCAAAACCTAGTAGGCCGAATCGATGAGCTTGACCTGCTAAGCTCCCAGCGCGAGAACTATATGAATCGTCGCGGTGAGCAATCCGAACCGATTACCATAGGAAGTGATGCTGACGGTATGCTGGATTCGAGTCTGGAGTTTCTTGGATCGGTCTTTGTCTGGCGTAAATGGGAAGACACTCCCGACGCGATGCTGGTGCCAGGGCAGGAGGCTGTGATCAAGCAGAGTTTCAGGCTCATGTTGGAGCAAGCGCAGCTTGCCGTGCTTGGCAGAGACAACGGGCTCTATCAGCGCCACATTGATAATGGCATTGAATGGCTGCGTAGATACACACTGTTGGAGTCAGCTTCCGGACAATCGGTTCTAGCTGAGTTGACCGACCTGCGGAGTCTGGATGTGAATCCGAGCTTGCCTGGCCTTTCTGCCTCCCTGAGCGCCCTGGAGCAGCTCGCGGCCACGGTGCGCTAGAGATGATTCGGCTCTTCGTTTTCAGCCTGCTGGCTATTGTTCTCGCGCTGTGGGTCACACTCTATCTGGGCTTTCCCGGCGATCCCGGCTATATGCTAATAGCCTTCGGCAGCTACACCTTTGAGACCAGCCTGTTCGCCTTGCTGGTGGCGGTGATAGTGCTTTACCTGCTGGCGCGTCTCCTGTTGCTGCTTCTGGACTGGGTTAATCCAATGCGGCTACTGGCTGCAAGTAAACAGATTTCGCACCGGCGCCGAACCCGAAGCAGCAGTATCGAAGGCCTGCTGTATTTCACGCGCGGCAGCTGGCAGTCCAGCCTCAATCTCTTGAAAAAGGGCATGGACGAGAAAGATGCCACTGTTGTCAATTATTTGGCAGCGGCATTTGCTGCTTACGAGCTTGGAGACAAAGAAAGCGGAATGCAGTTTCTGGATACTGCGGAAACGAAATTTCCAACTGCAAGGTCAACAATCAGCTCATTACGCGCACAGCTATTGTATAAATCTGGTCAGCTGGAGCAGTGCTTAGCAGTACTTGAACAGACCAAGAAGAATTCTCTGAACGACCCTAAACTGATGACCTTGCTCAAGGATGTTTACGTCAAGTTAGAGGATTGGTCGCAATTAGAAGAGCTGCTTCCGGCTTTGGAAAAGAACAAGATTGTTGATAAGGCAGAGGCGCGGCAGATACATAAGCGCGTTTTTATGGAAAACCTTTACAGGCTCCAGGCGGCGACGACTGCCGAGGGTGAAGAAGGCCTGGGCAAATTACGCAAGACCTGGAAGAAGGCGCCGCAGCCCTATAAGGAAGACGCCAAGGTCGTCAAACACTATGTGGATCTCTTGTTAAAACTGGGTGATCAAGAGGAAGCCGCGAAGGCAATTGAATATGCTTTGAGTAAGACATGGAATGTTGAACTGGTGCAGCGCTATGGTGCGCAAGAGATTGGCGACAGCGCCAGGCAACTGCTGGTAGCTGAGAATTGGCTAAGATCCCGGCCAGCTGATGCGGATCTACTATTGAGCCTGGGTCGCATATCAATGCGCAATCAGCTCTGGGGCAAGGCGCGAGAATACTACGAAACTAGTCTGAAGATATCGCCATCGGCCGAAGCTTATGGCGAACTGGGGCGTCTGCTGAAACATCTGGGCGAAACAGAAGCGGGCGAGAGTTATCTGAAGAATTACGATGAGCTGGTTGGTACTCAGTTATCCAATCTGCCCATGCCTGAGCCAGATAAGATCACGCACTAAACCTGGTCTACTAAATCAGAGCCACTCAGCCTGGGTCAGTCGTCTATGCCCAGGTCTTTCCACATGGCATCGATACGATCCTTCACTGCATCCGTCATGGTAATGGTGGAACCCCACTCGCGATTGGTTTCACCTTCCATCTTGTTGGTCGCGTCCATTCCCATTTTAGAACCGAGTCCAGCCACTGGTGAGGCAAAATCGAGGTAGTCGATGGGCGTATTCTCAATCATGACGGTGTCTCTAACCGGATCCATGCGAGTCGTGATTGCCCAAATGACATCTTCCCATTGACGCACGTTGACGTCATCGTCTACCACAACGACGAACTTGGTATACATGAATTGTCGCAGGAACGACCACACGCCCATCATTACGCGCTTGGCGTGACCAGGGTATTGCTTCTTCATGCTGACTATCGCCATCCGATAAGAGCAACCTTCCGGGGGTAAGTAAAAATCTGTAATTTCCGGAAACTGCTTTTGCAGCAGAGGGACAAACACTTCATTTAGCGCCACACCCAGCATCGCGGGCTCGTCAGGTGGGCGTCCGGTATAAGTGCTGTGATAAATCGGATCCTTGCGGTGGGTCATTTTCTTCACCGTAAACACGGGGAAGCGTTCCACCTCGTTGTAGTAACCGGTGTGATCCCCGTAGGGACCTTCATCTGCCATTTCGTTTGGCTCAATCACGCCTTCGAGCACTATTTCGGCGCTGGCGGGAATTTGCAGATCGTTAGTCAGAGATTTAACTACCTCAGTTTTACTATTCCTGAGCAGTCCGGCAAAAGCGTATTCCGACAGAGTATCTGGCACCGGGGTGACGGTGGCAAGGATTGTGGCGGGATCCGCGCCAATGGCAATCGATACGGGAAACCCCTGTCCAGGGTGTTTCTGCTGCCACTCACGGAAATCCAGCGCGCCGCCTCGATGGGATAGCCAGCGCATGATGAGCTTGTTGCGGCCAATGACCTGCATTCGATATATACCCAGGTTTTGCCGTTCTTTCTCCGGCCCACGGGTTATAACCAGCGGCCAGGTGACCAATGGGCCGACATCGCCGGGCCAGCAGGTTTGCACGGGAAGAAAACCAAGGTCTACATCTTTTTCATCAACCACCACTTCCTGGCATGGTGCGGACTTACGCACCGCAGGTGGCATGTTCAGCACGTTCTTATAACTGGGCAGGCTCTGCCACAGATCGCGCCAACCTTTAGGTGGAGAAGGTTCTTTGAGAAATGCCAGTAAGCGACCGACGTCTCTTAAACCCTCCAGGTCTTCCTGCCCCATGGCCATTGCTACCCGCCTGGTATTACCAAACAGATTTGCCAGCAGCGGTACAGAGGAGCCTTTAGGGTTTTCGAAAAGCAAGGCAGGGCCACCCGCTCGCAAGGTGCGGTCAGAGATCTCGGTAATCTCCAGAAAGGGATCAACTTCGGCTTTGATCCGCTTGAGTTCACCTGCCTGCTCCAGCAGGTCAATGAACTCTCGCAAATCTTTAAATGACATCAGGCTACCCGGATAAGTAGTTAGCGCAGCGTATTACTTGCGCTTCATCGCGTTGAAGAATTCGTCGTTGGTCTTGGTGTCCTTGAGCTTGTCGAGGATAAATTCCGTGGCCTGCACATCTTCCATGGAGCTTAACAGCTTGCGCAGGATCCACATGCGCTGCAACTCTTCTTCGGAGGTGAGAAGCTCTTCTCGTCGGGTACCGGAACGACGTACGTTAATGGCTGGGTAGACACGTTTCTCAGCGATCTTGCGGTCAAGATGGAGTTCCATGTTACCGGTGCCTTTGAATTCTTCATAAATAACTTCGTCCATCTTCGAACCGGTTTCAATCAGCGCGGTCGCAATGATGGTCAGACTGCCGCCTTCTTCCAGATTACGAGCGGCGCCGAAGAAGCGCTTGGGCCGCTCCAGGGCATGCGCATCCACACCACCGGTGAGCACCTTGCCGGATGATGGCACGATCGTGTTATAGGCTCGGGCGAGACGAGTGATTGAGTCGAGCAGAATCACCACGTCTTCTTTGTGTTCCACCAGGCGCTTTGCCTTCTCGATAACCATCTCGGCTACCTGAACGTGACGCGATGGGGGTTCATCAAAAGTACTGGCTACAACTTCGCCACGCACCGATCGTTGCATCTCGGTTACTTCTTCCGGCCGCTCATCAATGAGTAATACGATTAAGCGACATTCAGGGTTATTGCGAGTAATGGACTGAGCGATGTTCTGCAGGATTAGCGTCTTGCCTGCTTTGGGGGGTGATACGATCAAACCCCTTTGCCCCTTTCCGATCGGAGCAGACAGATCGATGACGCGTGCACTGAGATCTTCAGTGCTGCCGTTGCCGACCTGAAGTCCTAATCTTTCTGTTGGGAAGAGGGGGGTGAGGTTTTCGAAGAGAATTTTGTTCTTGGAGTTGTCTGGCTTGTTAAAGTTAATTTCGCTGATCTTCAGCAGGGCAAAATATCGTTCGCCATCTTTTGGCGGTCTGATCTTGCCGGCTACGGTATCACCGGTGCGAAGATTGAAGCGCCTTATCTGGCTTGGTGACACATAAATGTCGTCTGGCCCTGCCAGATAGGATGAGTCAGCCGAACGCAGGAATCCAAATCCATCCTGCAAGATTTCCAAAACGCCATCGCCATGGATGTCTTCGCCGTTTTTCGCGTGTTTCTTCAGAATGCTGAAGATGATGTCCTGCTTACGGGTACGGGAGACGTTTTCCAGTCCCATTTCGTGTGCGGTATCAACAAGTACGCCAATGGGTTTCTGTTTTAATTCGGTGAGATTCATAGTTGGGAGTCTTTCAGATTAGATGGATAGGATTCGGTCAGACTGATGCTGCCGAAGCTGCTCACGTCTTAACACTTTTAGTGTTAGTCAAATGGATAAATTCTTTGGGAAGATTTTTGCTACTAAAAAAAGAAGTTAAAAAACCAGCCAGGTTAGTGTCAGGGTATTAGCTCTGGATTCTTGGAAGTGGAATCGGCGTCTCGAGTTTATCGTCAGATTCTGACTTAGCTTTGATTGTTATGCGACAACTCGGAAATATGTGAATTTGCAGCGACGTATTTTTCGTTATGTCTTATCGCCGCGTATGTTTATACAGTACGCAAATTCATCTGGCCTAGATTCAATACAGTTCCACTCCTCCCGGAGTCCAATAATTAAAAACTGCTTAGGGTTTTCTTGGCGCCTGCGTAGAATTAACTCGTCACGAGTTGTCTGTAGATGCCTGGGTAATCTGTTCAGGAAAAAGTGGTTGCTAGGGGTATTTTCTTTTCGGATCAATAACTTATTGACCGCTTACTTCCACTGCACAGCCACGTCCTGCGGTGCCTCGTAGGTAACGAGACACCGGCATTAAACGCAATTTAAATAGCGCTGTCAATAAAAGCGGATAGTTGGGACTTGGACAAGGCACCCACTTTCTCGCCTACTTTCTCGCCATTGTTGAAGAGAATAAGGGTTGGAATACCGCGGATGCCGTACTTTGGAGCAGTTTCCGTGTTCGAGTCTACGTCCATCTTGCAGATCTTGAGTTTGCCTTCGTAATCTACGGCAACTTCTTCCAGCACGGGGGCAATCATCTTGCAGGGACCACACCATTCAGCCCAAAAGTCTACCAATACAGGGCCTTCGGCCTGCAGCACGTCTTGTTCAAAGCTACTGTCTGAAGTGTGAACGATGTTGTCGCTCATAGATAAATCCTTATTTGTTCAGGGGTCTTTTGTGAATAATCGGTTACGAATAACCGGGTGGACTAGCAGTTCGAGTGGGCCTGGCCGCGGCGAGGCGATCTCTGTAGGGTGCTAATAATAAGGCTAAATCCGAATGATTCAAGGCTTAGCCCCGATATCCTCGAAAATCCCCCTACCGATGCATCGTACGGCTCGCGCAGCTAGCCTTCCTGCAACAGCTTGCCAACATGCTTGGCGAAGTAGGTGAGGATGCCATCAGCCCCGGCCCGCTTGATGCTGACAAGGGATTCCATGGCTACACTGTCAGCATCTAGCCAGCCGTTCTGGAACGCCGCCATATGCATGGCATATTCTCCACTGACCTGATACACGAAAGTAGGCACGCCAAATTCGCGCTTTACCCGGCTCACAATATCCAGGTAAGGCATGCCCGGTTTAACCATTACCATGTCTGCGCCCTCGGCTAGGTCCAGCGCGACTTCCTGCAGAGCCTCGTCGCTGTTGGCAACATCCATCTGGTAGTTGTATTTATTGCCGCTGCCCAGATTGCTACTAGAGCCTACGGCATCTCGAAACGGGCCGTAGTAGGCTGAAGCATACTTGGCGGAATAGGCCAGTATCCTGGTGTGAATCTCGCCGCTTTCCTCCAATATTTGCCGGATCGAGCCGACTCTGCCGTCCATCATATCTGAGGGTGCTACGATATCCGCGCCGGCCTGGGCGTGTGACAAAGCCTGCTTGCACAAGACTTCCACGGTCGCTTCATTCAGGACATAGCCAGTTTCATCGATGATGCCGTCCTGTCCGTGAGTCGTATAGGGATCAAGGGCAACGTCCGTGATCACACCCAATTCTGGAAATTTGTCTTTGAGTGACTTGACCGCGTTCTGGACCAATCCATCCGGATTGAAAGCCTCGCTGCCGTCCAGGCTCTTCGCAGATTGTCCGAGAGAGGGGAACAGGGCGATTGCCGGGATGCCAAGACTCACCAGCTCTTTGGCCTCTTCAAGCAGGAGATCGATGCTCAGACGGTGCATATTCGGCATGGAGTCGATGGCTTGTTTTTCGCCGCTTCCTTCAACGATAAAAACTGGAAATATCAGGTCATCTGCGGTCAGGCGCGTTTCCCGCATCATGCGGCGACTAAACTCGTCGCGACGCATTCGGCGCATGCGCGCGGATGGGAATTTTCTGTCTATATCAAAGCTTGGCACGGTGGTCTCACTTAACGATTTTAGTCTTATCGCTTGGGTTACTTGTTATCTTCAGGTTGAAGCAGGATGATAGCGCGGGCTGGCGTTAGCTGTCGCCGCTAATTGGGTACTACCAGCGTTATATCATAAGATTTTTTTGGTGCAACGAAATAGTCTGTAGGAAACCGGGTCTTGTTGTGCATCGATCACGGCAAGAATAGTTGTGCTTTGGCATCTGTGGCGGATATATGATTGGTATTTTGTCTCTGCGACACGCCGTAAACCCATCCATGAGGGCAACGGTCGCTGAAATAAAATACCAATCACATATTCTTGGATGTGGCGGCTACCCTGGATTCAAGTAATTTTTTTGAGAGAGGCTTGCCTCATCAACGCTGTCAGCTTTCGCTTAGGCAAGCACCTATCGCATATCCACGGTTTGCAGAGACTGTGTAGTGAAATACAGCAATTTTTGAAGAGTAGATAAAGTGAATAAAACCAAAGTAACTATTGTCATCGCGATTATCGCGGCGCTTGGCAGTTTCTATGTGTTCAACCTGGGGCGCTTTATTACCCTGGAATTTGCGCAATCGCAGATTACGACCTTGCAGGAGTTCAGGGACGAGAACTTCTTTCTTACGGCGGCGATATATTTTATTGGGTATGTCGCTATGGCGGCGTTGTCCTTGCCGGGTGCGTTGATAGTGACTTTGTTGGGCGGGGCGATCTTTGGTTTATTGTGGGGACTATTGCTGGTTTCTTTTGCGAGCTCTATTGGTGCTACCTGTTCATTTCTGGTTTCGCGGTTATTATTGCGGGATTGGGTGCAGTCTCGCTTTGGGGACTACCTGGCGCCAATTAACAAGGGCATTGAGAAAGACGGTAACTTTTACCTGTTCAGTATTCGCATGGTACCGTTGTTTCCTTTTTTTATGGTTAACCTGTTAATGGGGTTGACGCCGATTCCGGTGCGTTCTTTTTATATTGTCAGTCAGATTGGCATGCTGATGGGGACCGCGGTTTACGTAAACGCTGGTTCTGAACTGGCGCAGATAAGCTCCTTGTCAGGTCTGGTCAGCGGCCCGGTTATTTTTTCACTGGTGTTGCTCGGCATTTTTCCCCTGGTGGGCAAACTGATAGTTAATACCCTGCAGAAAAACAAGATCATGAAGGGCTTTATAAAGCCGAAGTCGTTCGACGCCAATGTGGTCATTATCGGTGGGGGCTCGGCGGGGCTGGTGGCATCTATCATTGCGGTAGGTGCCAAGGCTAAAACAGTGCTGGTCGAGAAGCACAAGATGGGCGGCGATTGCCTGAACACGGGCTGTGTTCCTAGCAAATCAATTATTCGCAGTGGCCGAATCATGTCCTACATCCGACGTGCGAAGGAATACGGCCTGACCGATGCTTCGGCAAAAGTTGATTTCCCGGCCGTGATCGAGCGTGTGCAGGGCGTGATTAAAACCATTGAGCCGCACGACTCCGTCGAGCGCTTTAGCTCGCTTGGCGTGGAGTGTGTGCAAGGGGATGCCAATATCAAGTCACCCTACGAGGTTGAAGTAGATGGGCGCACTGTCACCACCCGTTCGATTATTGTAGCTACCGGTGCGCGTCCCCTGGTGCCGCCTATTCCTGGGCTGGAAGACGTGGGTTATCTCACTTCAGATAGCGTTTGGGAGTTAAGGAAATTACCGAAGCGTTTGCTGGTAGTGGGCGGTGGGCCAATTGGCTGCGAGTTGGCCCAGGCCTTTAGTAATCTTGGTGCCAAGGTAACCCAGGTGGATATGGCATCGCGGATCATGCCCCGGGAGGATCCTGAAGTCTCCGCTGCGGTGATGCAGCAGTTTGAAAAAGATGGCATTAATGTACTTACCGACCATCGTCTCACCCGATTTTTAAACAGCAACGGCGTCAAATTCATGGAAGCCGAGCATCATGGTGAAACGGTCACGGTAGAGTTTGATGAAGTGCTATTGGCCATTGGCCGCAAGCCAAACACCGAGGGCTTTGGGCTCGAGGAACTGGATATGCCACTGACGCCGTCTGGGACTATCGAGATCAACAATGCCATGCAGACTGCGTATCCAAATATATTTGCCTGTGGTGATGTGGCAGGCCCTTACCAGTTCACCCACATGGCATCGTTCCAGGCCTATTTCGCTGCGCTCAACTCCCTGCTCGGTGGCATATGGCAAATGAAGGCTAACTACAGGGTAGTACCCTGGGCGACATTCACAGATCCTGAAGTCGCGCGGGTTGGATTGAGTGAGCAGGAAGCGAAGGATCGCAATATTCCTTATGAAATTACGCGCTATGAGTTGGATCATCATGATCGCGCTTTAGCAGACGGTGAGGCCCATGGATTTGTGAAGGTGCTTACGGTGCCAGGCAAGGACAAGATTCTCGGCGTCACGATATTGGGCTACCATGCTGGAGAACTCATTGGCGAATTCGTTTTCGCTATGACCCACGGCATGGGTCTGAAGAAAATCTCGGCGGTGACTCATATCTATCCGACCCTGTCGGAGTCCAACAAGTTCGCGGCCAATGCCTGGCGTAGTGCACGGTTACCCGAGAAGTATTTTCCTATTATTGAGAAGTTCTTTCGCTGGCAGCGAGGCGCCTAGTCTTCGATTAGCTGGTGATCAGAAAATAGAGGTGAATTTCACCTGCCTCCAGATCTAAGATGTTGGCACCGCGATGTTAAACTGGGCTGAAGGCATCGGTGTCGCTGAAGGTTAAATCCCTCGGTGAGTAAATGGAGCGTCACCATCTGTCTTCTAACAAGCACCATCCCATCATCTAGTTCTCGGCGCTGGCCAAAGAGAACCTGACCATCACCGTCGGCCGTGAGACCCTGTGCAGGGAGGCCTTGGATGAATTGAAACGTTTATTGGGTCAAATGAAGCGAGGTGGTGCTGAAGCGATCAAAGATCTCTACTTCACCAAGTTTTTTACGCAGCAGTGATGAGCAGGGTAGTTAACTGGAATCAGCCTTCATTCCAGGCAGTCAAGTAGTCGGCAAAGCTGATCTCATCAGCTTCCTCGATTTCCTCCTGCATTTCTATCGAGCGCTCCCCGGCGGCCATAAAGCGCAATACGGTGGCCTGATCAAGATTGCCGTGCTGGAAGTAATCCCTGATCTTTCTTGAATTTTCCATGGAAAAATCAAAGAAAGACATGTGGCCCTCTTTCATATCCTTGAGAATCTGGCCAGAAGGCGTTAGCTCGGAGTCTTTAACCTTGGCCATTTGCGCGGCAACTGAATTGCTGTAGGCGCTGGTACCATGGCTCTTATCCAGCAGTGCCGCACTGTGCTCGATATCTTCTACCAGTGCACCTGCCCAGTCTCTCAGCTTCAGGGCCTTGCCTTCACGCTTTAGCTCCAGTTCAGGGTCGCGGCCCTGTTCTACAACGAGCGTAAGATTGTTGGCAACCTCGAAGAACTCATCCTTGTTGCACTCGGGACTGTCGCTGAGCAAGCAATGAAGTAAAAAGCTGTCCAGGAATCTGACTTGTTCTGCGTCGATTCCAAGCGGCAGGTAAGGATTCAGATCCAGCGCTCGCACCTCGATGTATTCAATGCCTTCGTTCATCAGGCCATCAAGCGGCCTGGTGCCACTCGCTACGTTGCGCTTGGGTCGAATGGTTGAATAAAACTCATTTTCCAACTGTAGCAGGTTAGTGTTGATCTGCAGATATTCGTCGCCCTGCTTCAGCCCGAGTTTTTCATACTCTGGATAGGGCGTGTGGATGGCGTTGTGCAAACACTCCACATAAGAGCCAAGTTCGTTATAGCAAACGAAGAGAGACTTCTGCGCTTCACTCTTGTAGCCAAGCCGGCCCATACGCAGACAAGTCGCATTGGGAAGGTAGAGACTCTTGTCGTCAAACCGTTCAAGGCTGTGCTCTCGACCCTGCACGAAACACTTGCACGCCGCCGGAGAAGCACCAAACAGATAAACCAGTAGCCAGGAGAAGCGGTGGAAATTACGAATCAGGTGCAGGTAACGTGAGGTTCTAAAATCCTGCAGGGAATCTTCGCTGCCGCATATCTCCTTAAACGGTTGCCAAAAAGACTCCGGCATCGAAAAGTTGTAATGCAAACCGGAAATTACCTGCATCAGGCTGCCATAGCGATGGTGGAGGCCGCTGCGATACAGCGTCTTCATCCGGCCAATATTTGAAGAGCCGTATTGAGCCAGTGGTATTTCCGCATCTGACCGCAACGGACAGGGCATGCTCGCAACCCATAGAAGCTCGTCTTGCTCGAGGTTCTGCATAGTGAAGCGATGAATGTTCTCCAGCATACACAGACATTCGTCAATATCGGTATAGGCTGGGGTGATGAACTCTAGTAGAGATTCTGAAAAGTCTGTGGTGATGTAAGGGTTAGTGAGCGCGGAGCCAAGTGCGGCAGGATGAGGTCTGAGCGAAATGCTGCCTTCAGGAGACACCCGCAGACTTTCCTTTTCGATGCCACGTTGGACGGCACCCCAGGCCGAATCAAATTCAGACAGCTGATAGCGGCTCAGGCTTGCTTCAATGGACTTAGTCATGTGCTCCTTTACAACACATTGCCTGATTTCTCTCGGTGAGTGCCACTGCAATAACGTAGCAAAGACAAGGTGCTGACTAATTCGGGTTCGGCATTATGACAAATAACCCAGTCGCTGCGAACCTCCGATTTCTTTGCATACGCCGGCTTAACTTCCTTCGCCATGCTTGAAACGATGGATCATTCTACGCTGCTTCTTAGTTGGCTTGCTGGGCGATGGCCAGTGATTGGGTTGAGACTTGCGCTGCTCTGCCAACAGCTCCCGCTTTGCAATACTCTCCTTAGTCTCCGCATAGAGCGCTTGCGCCTCTGGCGCGCTGCGCCTTTGCTCCGACAGCCCCGCGACTACAACAATTTTCTCGTCGAAGCCCTGGCGCAGGCTGATCACGGTGCCAACCGTGATTTCCTTGCTGGGTTTGCTTCTTGCGCCCTCACACTGAACTTTTCCACCTTCAATCGCTTGCTTGGCGATAGCGCGGGTCTTGAAGAAGCGCGCAGCCCAGAGCCATTTGTCGAGCCGCACTTTAGTCAGTGGTTCTGAAGATTTACTGGGCATATCTAGGGCTTGTCCGTTTGGTCGGAACTATCGAAATGACTGCCGCTTGGGCTTTCAGCTATTTTCGAGTTTGCTCGGCATGATGTGATCAAAGTCTTCTACCTGGGGGAATTCAGCCGCAGCCACCGCGGGAAGCTTGCTGTCCGGTTGCTTGATAGCCCAGAGATGAGCAATGCCTTCGCGCTGTGCCTGTCGCAAAACCTGCAGATTATCATCGAACAAGGCAGTGCGCTGCGGATTATAAGGTTCCAGGGATTGCAATGACTTCCAAAAGCCATGGTTTTCTTTGGCCAGCTGTAGACTGTGGGAGCTGATGCGCTGATGGAAGTAGTCAGCGATGCCGGTATGGCGCATTTTTAGATCAAGGCTGATGGGATGCGCATTGGTTATCAGCAGCACCCGTTTATCCAGCGCCAGCAGCATCTCCAGCAGGCGCTCCACATTGGGCCGGACCCTGATTTTGTCCGTAATCGAGTGCTTGAGCTGCGGGATATCCAGCTTGAGTTCTTCCTGCCAATAGTCGATGCAGTACCAGTCCAGCGTGCCATGCACTTGAGAATATTTGTGTTTGACGTGTTCTCGCGCTGCCGCCTCGGAGACACCATGGCGTTCGCTGAAATGTTGCGGGACGAGGTGTAGCCAGAAGTAATTGTCGAAATGCAGATCCAGCAGCGTGCCGTCCATGTCGAACATCACGGTGTCTATCTGGGACCAGGGTGGCATAGCGGCATGCTCCAGGGAATTGGCGTCAACTAAAACCGGCACCGCGCGTGACGCTTGGAAATAAAGAGTGCTTGATGCACCATGAGAATGACATATTTATCCAGCAGGAGAAACGTGAAATGGAATTGTCAGAACAGCTGCGCCAGATGCAGCAGATCGCCTGTTGTGCCGGCAAGGAAATTCTCTCCATCTACGAAGATAGTCGACCAACCGACGTCATGGTGAAGGCTGATAATTCCCCCCTCACTGAAGCGGATCGCCGCGCCCATAATGTGATTGTGGAGCAGCTGGCGGCCTTGCCCGAGAAGTATCCGATCCTGTCTGAAGAAAGCGATGCGGTTTCATTCCAGCAGCGCCGCAGCTGGGAAACTTACTGGCTGGTGGATCCCCTGGACGGCACCAAGGAATTTATTAGTCGCAATGGTGAGTTCACCGTAAACATTGCATTGGTTGATAATGGCATCGCTCGGGCCGGTGTGGTGCATGTGCCTGTGTCGGGCGTCAGTTACATGGGTGAGCTTGGTCTGGGAGCCTGGAAGCTTGCTGGCGATGAGCCACCGCGGCCGCTGATACCCACCAGCCTGGATCCAAAGTCTCAGCATTTGCGAATTATTGCCAGTCGTAATCATCGTGGACCGAATATAGATCGCATCATCTCGGCACTAGAGCAGGACTTTGCCGCGGTGGAAGTGGTAAGCATGGGCAGCTCCCTAAAATTCTGTCTTTTGGCGGCAGGCGAAGCGGATATTTATCCGCGTCTAGCGCCAACCAGCGAGTGGGATACCGCTGCAGCTCATGCCGTTTTGCGCGCCGCCGGTGGTGATGTTGTTACGACACAATTTGTGCCTTTGCGCTATAACCAGAAAGCCGAACTACTTAACCCACACTTCATAGCGGTGGCGGATGCCAGTTTCGACTGGCGGGCAAAGCTGGCTCCCGTGCTGGCAGTGTGAGCCCCGGTCCATGGTTTAACTCAGCCCTTGGTTTAAACCAGCTATGCATTGCTGACGGATCTGTTGCGACACAAGGATGCGCGCGCTGGCTACGCGGAAATGCCCGCGATTACTGCACGAACTATCAATTAGGCGCTCGTTGATGGTGTTAATCGGGCCAGTCCCGCTGACTCCATTCTCACCTCTACGTCCACTAGACAGCCTGTTGGAAACGCGCTAGCGTCCGCGTTCTGCTGCGGTCGCTGGCAGGTTGAATCTTTTAAGGGCTATAAATTATGGGTGCTAAATTCTCCTCAATACTAACTCTCGTTTTGCTGCTGGTTGCGTGCAGAGAAACGCCGCAAACCACCACCGAGACCGCTGCTATGCCTGCCCCGGCGCCAGTCGCAGTTATCTCCGAAACCGAGCGCCTCAATAGCTGGCTTGATGAGCAGTATGAAGAACAGCTTGAATTCAGCCCGCAAACCCGCAGTGTGCTGGGCGACAAGACCAACTACGACCAGCTTAATGATGCCACCCTGGAGGCTCAGGATCGCGTACTTGAGTGGCGCCGCCAGAGTGTTGCCTCGATGCGCAGCGATTTCGACTACGAAGCGCTGAATGAAGACGGCAAGCTCTCCTACGACATGTGGGAGTACACGCTGGAGCAAGCCGAGGCGGCTTATCCTTATCGCAACTACGGTTATATCTTTGGGCGCGGTGGCCCCCATGCCGCCCTGCCCAGTTTCATGATCAGTTTTCATCGCATTGACGATGAATCAGATCTGCAGGCCTATCTCTCACGCCTGCAGCAAATCGACCGTGTGCTCGGCGACCTGTTGGACCGATCACAGCAGCAGGCCTCAGATGGTATTCGCCAGCCTCGATTCAACTATGAGTTTGCGCTCACGGAAATCGACCGGGTCACCTCCGGCGTGCCATTCAATACGGATGACAGCTCGCCAAACTCGCCAATCTGGGTCGACCTGCAGGGCAAGGTCGATGCATTGGTGGAAAGCTCTGTATTGAATTCTGAGGCAGCCCAGGAGTATCTAACCCAGGCCAGGGAGATTCTCTCTGGGGAAGTGCTGGGCGCCTATGATGAGGTGCGGGCCTGGTTAGAGCAGGATATTGCCAACAGCAGTGAAGAGCCTCAGGGTGTTTGGGCCCTGCCCGACGGGGAAAACTACTACAACCAGCGTCTCGCCCGCATGACCACACTTGAGTTGACCGCCGATGAGATTCACAACATTGGGTTGTCGGAAGTAGAGCGTCTATTAGCAGAGATGGAGGCCGTCAAACAGCAGACAGAATTCGAAGGCACACTGCAGGAGTTCTTTGTTTATGTGCGTGAAGATGAGCAGTTCTATTACGCCAATACAGACGAAGAGCGCCAGGAATACCTCGATGTTAACAATGAGTATCTGGACTTTATAGCCGAACGACTGCCCGAATATTTTGGCCGCTTGCCCAAGGCGCCATTGGTAGTAAGGCGAGTCGAAGCCTTTCGTGAACAAGCAGGCGCAGCCCAGCACTATCGCCAGGGCGCACCCGATGGCTCACGCCCCGGTGTCTTCTATTCTCATATGAGCGACATGTCGACACTGGCCAAGTGGCAGATCGAAGACATTGCCTATCATGAAGGTAATCCAGGCCATCATATGCAAATATCCATTCAGCAAGAGTTGACTGATGTGCCGCGATTTCGCACCCAGTATCGAACCACCGCCTATACCGAGGGTTGGGGGCTCTATTCCGAATGGCTGGCCAAGGAGATGGGTGGTTTTCAGGATCCCTATTCAGACTTTGGCCGTCTGGCGGGAGAGATCTGGCGCGCGGTTCGTTTGGTGGTAGATACCGGAATACACGCAAAGCGTTGGAGCGAAGAACAGGCGGTGCAGTATTTTCTCGACAATTCGCCTATTCCAGAAGGCGCCGTGCGCTCTGAGGTTAAACGCTATTTCTCCAATCCTGGACAAGCGACCGCCTACAAGATTGGTATGCTGAATTTTCAGGAAGCGCGCGCCAATGCTGAAGCGGCACTGGGTGATGCTTTCGATATCCGGGAGTTTCATGACGTGGTACTAGGTGCCGGTGCAGTGCCGATGCCAATCATGCATGCAAGGGTAGAACGGTGGGTAGAAGAAACATTGATGGTCAACTAAGGCAACCAACTAATTTTAGGATAGAGGATTGAAAAGTGAGCATCGTGAAATCAGCTAGAGCATTCAGCATCGCGTTAGCGCTGGCAGCTAATAACAGTTATGCCCAACTTCTGGAAATCGCTTCGCCCGAGAGTGTTGGCTTTTCTTCCGCCGGTCTGGAGGCGGTAACTGCTAACCTGCAGGAGCATATAGACAACGGTGATATTGCCGGTGTGGTAGCGGCGGTTGCCCGAGATGGCAAAATCGTCTACTACGAGGCGCTGGGCATGTTGGATATTGAACAGGTCACTCCCATGCGTGAGGACGCGCTATTTCGCATCTATTCCATGACCCGCGAGATCACCAGCGTTGCTGTGCTGCAGCTCTATGAACAGGGCAAGTTTGAAATGGATGACCCTATCCAAAAATATCTCCCCGAGTTTGCGGCGCAGCGAGTTCTGATGGACTCTGAGAGCACTGATATTTCCCAAACGCGCGAGCGCGTCGGTGATATTACGGTGGCACAGCTCCTGACTCATACATCTGGACTAGGCAGTAGAAGCTCGAGCCTGTATCGGGAGCAAAGAGTTCGCGACAAGAATTACACCCTGGATGAAATGGTGGATAAGGCGGCAAGTGTCCCTCTTTTTCATAATCCCGGCACAGAGTTTCGCTATGGCATTCATGCCACTATCCTGGGCAAGCTGATAGAAGTCTGGTCTGGTGTGCCTCTGGATCAATATTTACAGGAGCAGATATTCGAACCGCTGGCCATGGATAACACCATGTTCTGGGCGGGTGGCGAAGATGCGACCCGCCTCGCTGAGCTGTATCGTCCCACTGATGGTCGCCTGCTGCCTTACCAGATTGAAACGGTGCCCTGGACAATGCGCCCGCGCCTGATGGAAGGCGGAGTAGGTCTGCTGTCTTCGGTGATGGATTTCATGCACTTCTCCCAGATGGTCTTGAACAAAGGTGAGCTTGGTGGCAACCGGATACTTGACGAACAGACTGCGGAGCTCATGTATCAAAATGCTGTGCCAGATCAGGCCATGCCAATCGGCGGCCGAGGCTATTGGGCCGGCTCGGGCTGGACTCTGGGCGGTTTCAATCTGGTGATGGACCCCGAGACTTACAGCTACCCGGTCTCTGAAGGCACGATTTGGTGGGACGGTTCCGCTGGCACGCGCTATTTCATTGATCCGGTGCAGAACACGGTGACCGTGATTATGGCCCAGGTTTCCCCGTCCCGAGGCGGCGGTTTCCGCGAGGATTTCACCAGTCTAGTGGATGCTGCCCTGGTGGAGCGCCGCTAACGGAGCGATCTTTAAGTTCTTTGTAACCGAAGCCAAATTCCGGCGTCTATTTAAGCATTAGTGTGACTAAAGCACACAGATGCTTATCTGAATTAGACGCTGGGGATACGGCAATGATCATTAAAACTGAGGGCTTGGCAAAGCTCTTTCGTACCGAAGACATCGAAACTACTGCCCTGAATAGTGTAGATCTCACTATTGAAGAGGGTGAATTCACTTCGATCATGGGGCCTTCTGGCTGCGGCAAATCCACCTTGCTGCATATCCTCGGGCTTATTGATAATCCAGATGGCGGCAAATACTGGTTTCTGGACGAAGAGGTGGCGAGTTACTCAGAGCGGCAACGCGCCCAGCTGCGTGAACAGCACATCGGTTTTGTATTCCAGAGTTTCAATCTAATTGACGAATTGTCGGTGTATGAAAATGTGGAACTACCACTAATCTATACCAAGGCCGCGCCTCAAGAGCGTAAGGCCCGGGTTGAAGCTATGTTGGAAAAGATGGACATGGCCCATCGCGCCAAGCATTTCCCACAGCAATTATCTGGTGGTCAGCAACAGCGCGTGGCTGTCGCCCGTGCCATCGTCAACAACCCCCCCTTAATCCTGGCGGACGAACCGACAGGTAATCTCGATAGCGAGCATGGCGAAGAGGTCATGCAAATCCTCAACCTATTGAATGAAGAAGGGACCACCATTGTCATGGTGACCCACTCTCCGAAAGACGCAGCGCGCGGCAAACGCATTGTGCGAATGCTGGATGGCGAAATTATCAGTCATCATGATGAGCCTGCGGCTACTGAATTCTTCGCTGAGCCTGGGATAGCTGTCGCTAATGTTTAAGAATTTTCTGCTGCTCACTGTCCGCAGCCTATTAGCTAATCGATTATTCACCGCCATCAACATAGTTGGACTGGCGGTTGGTCTTGCCTGCGTGATTTTCATCGCGCTGTTTGTGCGCCATGAAACCAGTTATGACCAGCATTGGACCGATGCAGATCGTACTTACAAAGTGATGCGAACTTTTTTGGCGGCAGTCGTAGCCAGGATCTGGAGCTGGCCACCAATGCACCGCAGACCGGCCCTATGCTCGCCCAGGACTTCAGCAAACTGGTGTTATTCGCGAATGTTATTGCCTGGCCAGTGGCCTGGTATTTCATGAATAACTGGCTTGAGAGCTTTGCCTATCGTGTGAGTCTGAGTGCTGGAATTTTTATCTTTGCTGCCTTTCTGGCCTGGTTGATAGCAGCTGCTACCGTGGGCGGCCTGTCTGCCTTCACCGCTAACGCCAACCCTACTCGATCACTGAGGTATGAATAGGGTCAATGAAATCTAACAAGTGCAAAATTAGCGCTCTCCTGATGGGTAGTAGATTTCTTGGATTTTCGGACCGATCGTTCTATACGATCACGCAACTTCGGTCTTTTTACGATTCAGTCTCGCACAAGCAACTGCTGACGCGGCATTTGCAGACAGCTTAATAATTAGGAGTAGTGGGGTATAATCCCCAAATGGCCATGGATAAACCCATAGAAAAGAAACCTCGCCCATTGTGGAAGACGGCCTTGATTGGCGTAGCAGTACTCGCAGGTGCTGGATTCATCTATCAGCTGTTGACCGACGCGGCGGTCAGCACTTATCGAGTCTCCGCTGATCAACTAATTGTATCGGACGTTCAATATGGTGCGTTTGAAGACCTAATTCCCATTCGCGGAACAATACAACCATTCGAAAGCGTATTTCTGGATGCTGTGATTGGTGGTTCCGTTGAAGAAGTGTATGTGGAGGAAGGCGCTTTTGTAGAAGCTGGGCAACCACTGGTGCAGTTAGCCAACACCCAGACGCGATTGAGTGCAGCACAGGCAGATGCACAGTCCACTGAGCAGCTCAATTTCCTCAACAACATTACCACCGATTTTGAGTACCAAAAGCTGGCAACAGAGCGGCAGATTATTGATACCGAATTTCGCATCACGACTCTGGATCGCCAGAAAAAGCGCATGGAGCGCCTGGTGGGTGATAGCCTGGTTTCAGAAGAAGAGTACGATGCTATCGTCGATGAATTGGTGTACCAGGAACGTGTGCTCGCTAACCTGAAGGCTCGGCAAATTGTTGAGGATGATGAGCGTGAGCGCCGTATTCAGGAAATCGCCGATCAGATCAGCATGCTGACTGAGAACCTGCGTATCTCTCAGGCAAGTTTTGAAAGCCTGTTGGTGAAGGCGCCCATCGCAGGTCAGTTAACTTCTTTTCCGGTTGAGATTGGGGAAAGCAAGCAGACCGGCCAGCGTCTTGGGCAGATCGACGTGGTGGATCAATACAAGATTGTGGCCCAGATTGATGAATTCTATGTATCGCGGGTATTGCCAGAGCAGTCCGCCACTTTCACACTGGCGGGCCAGCAATCTCAGGCCAGGGTAATTAAGGTCTATCCTGAAATCACAGCGGGTACCTTCGAAGTTGACCTGGTGTTTGAAGGCTTGTCTCCCAGCAATATCCGACGCGGTCAGACCTTGCAGATGGAATTAACCCTCGGCAGTCCGGTGGAGTCACTGCTGTTGCCTGTGGGTGGCTTTATTCAGGACACCGGGGGTAACTGGGTATTCGTGCTGGATGACTCCGGTGAAACCGCCTATCGGCGCGAAATTCGCATCGGCCGCCGCAACAACCGCTTTATTGAGGTAAGGGAGGGCCTGCAGGAAGGTGAGCGTGTGATCACTTCTGGCTACGGTCAGATGGAAGACGTCGAGCGCGTCCAGCTCAACATCTAGGGCGCCTGTTAATTCCAGATAGCTGGCAGTACACTTCTGTTGACTAACAGCAGGTCCTGCCATGTCCGTCCAGTTCCATTATCTTGCAGATCAACCCGAGCTGGTGCCCCAGGTTATTCGCTGGTGGCATACAGAATGGGCGGATCGTATGGGTTCTAATTTCGATAGCCTCGAACAACAGCTCGCCGATTCCCTGAGCAAGACCGAGTTGCCAATCCACATTGTAGCGTCCGTAGGGGGTGAGCCGGTTGCAGTAGCTGCGCTCAAGCTTCAGGAACTGGCTGACTTGTTCCCCGATAACTATTACTGGCTGGGCAGTGTTTATGTTGATGAAGCCTGGCGTGGCAAGAGGCTGGGGTCTCAAGTTACGGCCCGCATCGTCCAACTTGCCAGGGAAATGGGGCTGCCCCATCTTTACTTACAGACTCAAAACCTGAGTGGTGGTCTCTATGCCAAGTTAGGCTGGCATCCCATCCGCCAGCTTTCTGTGCGCGGCGACCCTACCTTGCTTATGGTTCTCCCTTTGGCAGAGACACAGTAATCGCACAAGGTAAGTGGTTTGAACGAAATTAACATCATCAGAGCAAAGCCGGGCCACGAAACCATTATGGCTAACTACTTCGCCGTGAATGAAAAGCACCTGCAGCCCTGGAGCCCCAGAGTGCCAGGCAATTATCACTCGGTTGAAAACTGGAAGCAGCGCCTGAAAGAACGTGAACTGGAGTTTAAGCGCGATCAGTCCGTTCACTTTATTGGTACCGACAAGCAAGAGTCCCATGTCATTGGCAGCTGTTCCATTAGCAATATTGAGCGCGGCGTCATGCAGGCCTGTCACATGGGTTACTCAATCGCTGAGCGTTACCAGGGGCAGGGCTATATGAAGTGTATTGTTCAGTTTGCTCTCAAGTATGCTTTCGAGGAGCTAAGCTTGCATCGCGTCATGGCCAATCATATGCCGGCCAACAGGCGCTCAGAAGCCCTGTTACGGAACCTTGGCTTCGAGCGCGAGGGCGTTGCAAGATCCTATATTCTTATCAATGGCAAATGGGAAGATCACGTGTTGAACTCGCTGATCAACCCTGACCAGCGGAGGTAATAATGGCAACAATAAAACCAGACGAGGCCAGTCAGAAAGTCGAGGCCTATATAGATAAACACGCGCAGTGGGCTGAAATTCTCTAGGCGGCGCGCAAAGTCATGTTAAGCACCGAATTGGAAGAGGCAGTAAAGTGAGGCACACCCACTTACACACTTGAAGGGAAAAATGTCGTCGGCTTAGTGGCATTCAAGAATCATTGCGCACTGTGGTTTCATAACGGTGCTTTCCTCAAAGATGCTGAAAAGGTTCTCGCTAATGCCCGGGAAGGCACTACAAGAGGTTTGCGGCATTGGCGCTTCGAGCAGGGTGATAAATTTAATAGTCGAAAGGTGAAGGCGTACGTCAAGGAAGCCATTGAGAACCAGCGTGCCGGCAAGACCATCAAACCTGTTCCAAAGAAAACCTTAACTATTACTGCGGAGCTGAATGCCGTCTTGAAAAAGAACGCAAAGCTAAAGCAAGCATTTAACGCCCTGACTCCGGGCAAGCAGCGCGAATACGCAGACCATGTGGGTTCAGCCAAGCAGGAGAAAACCAGGCTGTCCCGTCTTGAAAAAATTACGCCTATGGTGCTGGCTGGACAGGAGCTTAATGACAAGCATAAGTGCTGACAGGATTCTTCAAGGCTCGGCTGGCTTCAAAGGATAGCGCTCAATGACCGTGTACCTGGCGCCAGCGGGCAGCGTTTCCGATTTAAAGAGGCAGGCTTCTCTGACTTGACTTACAAACCATTCCTGTTCGCCGAATTTCTCAATTAGATTGGCCAGTGGCGGACGCGCCGCTTTACCGTAGCGCGCGATGGTCACGTGCGGTGTAAAGCGTTTCTGCTCGGCGGCATAGCCCAGTAAAGCGCAGCAAGTATCTATTTCCTTTGCCAGCGCATGTAATTCTGGACTTGGATCTACGCCCAGCCAGATGGATTGTTTGAAATTCCCCAGACCTCCACAGCGATAATCAAACCCTTGATGTTTCGCGCAGACCTGCGCCAGGTGAAGTGACAGTTCTCGAATGGTCTCTTCTGCCACCAAACCAAGAAATTTCAGCGTCACGTGGAGATTTCGCTCAGGCGTCAGTCTCAGGCTTTCAATGCCGGGGTATGACTCTTCGTATAAGGCCTCTCTGACTGGTGCTAGCCAATCTCCAGCCAGTGTCTGAAGCCCAACAAAAACCCTGATCTTGCTGGCTTCGCAATTACCCGATGATTGCATTAGAATCTCTGCTCCCTGGCTCCAAGCCACATCATACCTATCAAAGCAGACTATGCACGATCGAGCAATCTTCAATAGTGATCACGAGCTCTTCCGCAGCAATGCCCGCCGCTTCTTTCGCGAGGAGCTGGAGCCCAATATTGCACAATGGGAAAAAGACGGGATGCTGCCGCGCGAGTTCTGGCTGAAAGCGGGGGAGATGGGTTTTCACTGCTGTGGTGTCCCGGAAATCTATGGCGGACCCGGCGCAGATTTTCTTTATAACATGGTGCTGTCGGAAGAGGTTGGTTATGCAATCGGGGGTGCCAGCGTTGGTTTCTCAGTCTCGTCTGATATTGTTTCCTATTACCTGTTGCACAGTGGTACCGAGGAGCAGAAGCAACGGTGGTTGCCGGCAATGGTAAGCGGTGAAGCTATTGCTGCCATTGGCATGTCTGAGCCCGGCTGTGGCAGCGATCTCAAGGCCGTGAAGACCACGGCGGCAAGAGATGGTGATGAATACGTGATTAACGGACAGAAGACATTTATCACCAATGGTCAAAACTGTGACTTTGTGCTGCTGGTTTGTTCGACCGATCCTGAGGCTGGCGCCAAGGGTATAAGCCTGATCATCGTTGAGACTGATCGCGTGGGTTTTGCTCGCGGGCGTAACCTGGACAAGATCGGGCAGAAAGCAGCAGACACTTCCGAATTATTTTTTACTGATGTGCGTGTGCCAGTAACCAACCTGCTAGGTCAGGAAGGCGCTGGCTTTTCGGTGTTGATGAATGAGTTACCGCGTGAGCGGATTACTATTGCCTGTCGCGCCTTCGCCGAGGCGCAGCGAGCCTACGAACTCACCGTAGATTACGTGAAGGAGCGCAAGGCATTCGGCCAGTCGATCTTCGATTTTCAGAATACCCAGTTCAAGTTGGCCGAGGCCAAGACCAACCTCGCGGTAGGGTGGGCCTATCTGGACCAGTGCCTGGCGAAAATCAATGAGGGAAAACTTACTCCGGAAGAAGGTGCTATGGCCAAGCTTTGGACCACCGAGACCGGCAATCAGATTATTGATGATTGCCTGCAGTTCTTTGGTGGCTACGGCTATATGAGTGAGTATCCAATTTCACGGCTTTACGCCGATTCCCGAGTGCGTCGCATTTATGGCGGATCATCCGAGATCATGAAACTGGTTATTAGTCGTACGGTATAAAAAGAGAACAAGCGGATTGAACATGAAGGGAATTACTTCTTATGGCGTCTACCTGCCAAGACTTCGGCTAAAAAAGCAGGCCATGGCCGAGGCTAATGCCTGGTTCGATGCCAGCCTGAAAGGTCTGGCTAAGGGCGAGCGCAGTATCTGTAACTGGGATGAAGACACTATCACCATGGCGGTTGAGGCTGCCACTGACTGTCTGTCCGCATTGTCGGAAGCAAACGTCTCTGGTCTCAAGCTTGCCTCCACCACGCTGCCGTTCCTGGACAGACAGAACTCTGTGGTCATCGCCGAGGCGCTTAGCCTGGATCGAAGCGCGAGCACCATGGACGTTTCGGCTTCCCAGCGGGCCGCTACTTCTGCCCTGATTAACAGCCTGGAAAGCAACCGCAATGGCAATCAGCTGCTGGTTGCTTCGGAGCATCGTCGCAGTAAGGCGGGCTCGCGAGCCGAGATGCTGTGGGGTGACGCCGCAGCCGCGGTAACGGTTGGCGATGACGGCATCATTGCAGAGTGCCTGGGCGTCGCCACCCACGCGGTCGATTTCATTGATCACTATCGTGGTGACGGCGCCGACTTTGACTATGACTGGGAAGAACGCTGGATTCGCGACGAAGGTTTTATGAAGATAGTGCCGGTCGTGGTGGAGTCGGTCCTCAATGATGCTGGTGTGGCTGCGGCTGACATCAATCACTTTATTCTTCCTACCGATCAGGCGCGCACACCCGCAGCCTTGGCCAAACGCCTGGGCATCAATGCCGAAGCGATAGTAGATAATCAGATCGCTACAGTGGGCGTTGCCGGTGCCGCTCAACCTCTGTTGCTGCTGGCCAAAGCTCTCGAATCGGCGACTAACGGAGAGACAATTCTAATACTGGGTTTCGGTCAGGGCTGTGACGCCATACTGTTACGGGCAACAGACAAGCTGGCGCAGTGCAAGCCAGGGCTTGGTCTGTCAGGCGCCTTGAAGCGGCGCCGGGAAGAAACCAATTACAACAAGTTTCTCAGTTTCAATAATCTGGTGGAGCGCGATGTCGGTAAGCGCGGCGAGGCTGATAAGCAGACCTATCTCTCGGGCTATAACCGGCGTAAGGATTTACTCACGGGCTTTCTCGGTGGCAAATGCCGCGACTGCGGAACCGTGCAGATTCCCCGCGAAAAATACTGTGTTAATCCGGAGTGCAACGCTCTCGATAGTCAGGATGTCTACAGTTTCGCCAGCCAAGATGGCACGGTGCTAACCTGGACTGCGGATCGGCTCACCTTCGACTGGAGTCCTCCGGCATATTTTGGCATGGTGGAATTTGATGGCGGCGGCAAGCTGATGATGGATTTCACCGAAGTGGAGGAAGGCAGCATCGATTCAGGCTCCCGCGTCTCGGTCCACTTTCGCATCAGGCAATTCGACCCTCAACGAGGGTTTAGAAAATATTTTTGGAAAGCAATAGTTGAAGATTGAGCAGATATTAGGCTCGACACTAAACGGTGACAGTTATGGCAAGCGGAATTAAAGATAAAGTCGTCATTCTCGGCATGGGCTGCAGCAAGTTCGGCGAACGCTGGGACTCCAGTCCTTCCGACCTCATGGTTGAGGCCTTTGAAGAATGTTTGGCCGATGCTGGCGTCGAGCGCAATCAGATCGAGGCGGCCTGGTTTGGTGCTGGGATTGACGCGTTTAATGTGGGCTCCAGCGCGATGCCGCTGTCTATCGCCCTGCGCCTGAACTATATCCCGGTTACCAAGGTTGAGAATATGTGTGCGACTGGCACCGAGGCTTTTCGCGGTGCGGTGTATGCAGTTGCTTCCGGCGCCTGCGACATTGCTCTGGCACTCGGGGTAGAGAAACTCAAGGACACCGGCTATGGCGGCTTGCCGCAGCGCAGTCGGGGTGTAGAAAATGATATGTATTGGCCCAACCTGTCCGCGCCAGGCGCGTTCGCCCAATTGGCCTCTGGCTACCGGGCCAAACACAAGGTGAATAAGGATGACCTGAAGCGGGCCATGGCTCATGTGTCGGTGAAGAGTCATGCCAATGGCGCCAAGAATCCCAAAGCCCACCTGCAGCGAGAGATTACTGCGGAGCAGGCGATTAATGCCCCGTTCATTGCTGAGCCTATCGGGCTGTTCGATTGCTGCGGTGTGAGCGACGGCTCCGCCTGCGCCATCGTCACCACGCCAGAGATAGCCAGGAGTCTGGGCAAAGAAAACCTGGTGGCCGTGAAGGCGCTGCAGCTTGCGGTATCCAACGGCACTGAATCCAGTCACGCCAGCTGGGATGGCTCCTTCCTGAAGACTACGCGCATCGCCTCTCAGCGTGCCTATGATGAAGCCGGCATTCGTAAACCGAAAGAAGAAATCACCATGACCGAAGTGCATGACTGTTTCTCGATAACAGAATTGGTCACTATGGAAGATCTGCAGTTGGCAGATGAAGGTGCCGGAGTTAAAGATGTGCTAGATGGTACCTTTGATGCAGATGGCAGTAATCCCTGCCAGATTGACGGCGGACTAAAGTGCTTTGGTCATCCCATTGGTGCCTCCGGTCTGCGCATGCTCTATGAAAATTATCTGCAGTTGCAGGGCAGGGCTGGGGCACGTCAGTTATCAGATCCGAAGATGGGCCTGAATCACAATCTCGGCGGTTTCCCGCATCAGAATATTTGCTCTATATCCATCGTTGGGCCCTACGGTTAGGCGTCTCTTTGGAAAAGCGCATTGAGCTAAAAGGTTCTCCTCCTGTTGCCGAGCAATTCAGGCTGGCGCGGCTTGCACTGACTCACGCCCAGAAAATGATAAATGGTGTGATCAGGACTATTCGCATTAATTGTGGGGCTGATCCCAAAACCAGGGCTGGCAGACTAAGCGACAAAAAGTTGGAGCAGTATCAGCAGGCCTGTTACGACATCGCAGTACAGAGCGCGAATATCTGGGCGGCCCGGAGTTACCTGGATTACGCCGAGCGTAATCAGGGCGATACGATTAGCCGAACTCTGGCACTGAGCTTTGTGGCCGAAAAGACCCGAGATGTCCTGGCGCACAGTTTCGCTGGAGGAGGAAACCTGAAGGCTGGAAAGAAGGCGGCCGAAACTATTCTTGCTGACGAGGCGCTATACAGTTACCTCGAGTTCAACGGTGGCAATTTGCACTATGATCTAGTCGGCAGGGATTTGGCAGAGATGTCGGTTCAGAGGCTACCCTCGGGCTTATCAGAAGAAAAAGAGTTAATCGCCAACACCTTCAAACGCTTCGCCGATGAGGTGGTCGCACCACTGGCCGAATCGATCCACCGTGAAGATCTGGATATTCCGGAAGAGATCATCGGCCCGGCTGCCGAGATGGGTTGTTTCGGTACCTGTATTCCTGAGCGCTTCGGTGGCCTGCAGCCCGATGACAAGCCCGACAGTCTGGGCATGATCGTAGTCACCGAAGAGTTGTCGCGCGGTTCCCTCGGTGCGGCCGGTAGCCTGATTACCCGTCCAGAGATCGCTGCCCGTGCCCTGCTTGCTGGCGGCACGCCGGCCCAGCAGGAGAAATGGTTGCCGCCCCTGGCGGCGGGCAAAGAGCTATGCGCAATTTCCATCACCGAACCCAATACCGGATCTGATGTCGCTGCGGTTTCACTCAAGGCCACCAGAACAGACGGTGGTTGGCTGCTCAACGGCGCCAAGACCTGGTGTACTTTTGCGGGGCGCTCCCAGGTGCTGGTGGTATTGGCACGGACTAATCCTGACACTTCGCTAGGTTATAAAGGGCTGAGCCTGTTCCTGGTCAAGAAACCTGTGTATCAGGGTCACAGTTTTACCCACAAGCAAGAGCAGGGCGGCGCTCTCACCGGAAAAGCTATCGCGACTCTGGGCTATCGCGGCATGCATTCTTATGACCTGTTCTTTGAAGACTATTTCGTGCCGGCGGAGAACCTCATCGGTGAAGAGCAGGGTGAGGGAAAGGGTTTCTACTACACCATGGCCGGGTTCGCTGGCGGCCGCATTCAGACTGCTGCCCGCGCCACCGGCGTCATGCAGGCGGCCTATGAACAGGCACTGCGTTACGCCGGCGAGCGCAAGGTATTTGGTGCGCCTATTGCTGATCTGCAAATCACCCGTATCAAGCTGGCCCGCATGCTGGCCACCATCACCGCGTCACGCCAGTTCAGCTATGCGGTCGCGAAGATGATGGATGAAGGCAAGGGCCAGATGGAAGCGAGCCTGGTGAAACTCTTCGCCTGCCGCGCCGCAGAATGGGTCACCCGGGAAGCCATGCAGATTCACGGTGGCATGGGCTATGCCGAAGAGACTGCCGTGAGCCGATACTTTGTCGATGCGCGGGTACTCTCTATCTTTGAAGGCACCGAGGAAGTGTTGGCTACACGGGTAGTGGCACGTGAGTTACTGGAAAAAGGCAAATTGGATATCTGACTGCAGTGTCTACTTTACTGAACTGTTGGTCTATTGAACTGTCCGTCTAATGAAGGGTTAGCCCTATTGAAGTCACTAGCCGATCGCCCGATAACTAACAGTCACAGTACCTAAGAAAACCACCCCAGGGGAAGCAACACCGCAATGGCAATCGACCCGGATTACCTGCTCAATCGAGAGTGGCCCAAGATCACCCAGACCTATACGGAAAAAGACTGCATGCTCTACGCCCTTGGAGTCGGCATGGGAATGGATCCGTTTAACGAGGACGAGTTGCAATTTGTCTTCGAAGAAAATCTCAAAGTCCTGCCGAGTCAGGCCGTGATGATGGCGCATCCCGGGTTTTGGGCAACCGAGGAAGATATCGATCTGGACTGGGTGAAGATCCTGCATTTGGGTCAGGAGATTATTCTGCACCGACCCCTGCCGGCGGCGGGCACCGTGGAGGCCACCACCCGTTTCACGGAAATAGTGGACAAGGGAGAACGCGGCGGTGCGTTGATAGTTACCGATCGAGTGGTAAGCAATACCGAGACTGGTGAAGAGCTTGCAACCCTGATAACCACCATACTAGCCCGTGGCGATGGCGGTTTCAGTAAAGAGCGACGTCCTACCCGAAAAACTGATGCAGTGCCGAGCCGCGAGCCGGATGAGATCTGTGATTTGTCGACCCTGCCGCAACAGGCATTACTGTATCGTTTATCCGGCGACTTCAATCCTCTGCATGCTTCTCCAGCAGTCGCTCGCGATGTGGGTTACGAGGCACCCATACTCCATGGCCTGTGCACTATGGGTGTGTTGACCCATGCCCTGATGAAGACCTGCTGCGACTATGATCCTGCCCGTTTCAAGCGCGTACGTTTACGATTCTCTGCACCGGTGTATCCCGGCGAAACCATTCGCACTGAAATCTGGCGTGAGGAAAATTACATTGCGTTTCGCTGTAAGTCACTCGAACAGGAAAAGGTCGTCATTAACAACGGCTATCTGGAAGTCGCCTAGGTCGGGAGCAAAACGTCTTGCAGCCAATTCTCAAAGGTCTACGCATTGTTGAAGGCAGCGCCTTCATCGCTGCGCCGTCTGCCGGTATGACCCTGGCACAGCTTGGGGCAGACGTGATTCGCTTCGACATGATCGGCGGGGGCATCGATTACCGGCGCTGGCCGGTAACGGCGGAAGGCAAGAGTCTCTATTGGCACTCCCTCAATAAAGGCAAACGATCGATTGCCGTCGACTTTCGCAGCAATGAGGGCCGTGAACTACTCACCCAGTTGATCACAGCGCCGGGCGAAAACGCCGGGCTGTTCGTCACCAACTTTCCTGCCAAGGGCTGGCTCGCCGATGAGGCGCTGCGTAAGCATCGCGAAGACCTTATCTTCATCAACCTGACGGGCGATCGACACGGTGGCAGTGCGCTGGACTACACCGTAAACAGCAAAGTGGGTCTGCCTTATCTGAGTGGCGATGGCGAAATCCCCGTTAACAATCCTTTCCCCGCCTGGGACGTGATTACGGGGCAGCAGATTGCACTGGGCCTCTTAGCAGCAGAACGGCATCGCCGTCTCACCGGCGAAGGTCAGTTTATTGCCATCACCCTGGCTGATGTTGCGCTGGCTACTATGGGCCATCTCGGTTACATCGCCGAGGCCCAGCTCAATGACATGGCGCGTCAGCCCATGGGTAACCATATTTTTGGTACGTTCGGTCATGATTTTGCCTGCCAGGACGGCAAGCGAGTGATGGTTGTTGGAGTTAGTCCCAAGCAATGGCAGGCGCTGGTCAAGGTTACTGGTACCGAGGCGGCAATCGATGCGCTGCAACAGGAATTACAATTGGATTTCAAGAAAGAAGGAGATCGCTATCAGGCCAGAGAGCAGATACGTGTGCTGTTTACGCCCTGGTTTGCTACCCATGATTTCCTGGCTGTTGCCAAGGCTCTTGATGCCGAAGCAGCTACCTGGGGTCCTTATCAAAACATCGATGAACTGGTCAGTGAAGACATTGACTGCAGCGAGGACAACCCGCTGTTTCAGACAGTTAATCAACCCGGAATTGGTGAGTACCTGGTGCCGGGGCAGCCCCTGAGTTTTGGTGCGACTACAAGGGAAGACATTCGCCCTGCGCCTTTACTGGGCGAACATACCGATGAAATTCTTGCCGAGCTGCTGGGGCTAAGCGACGCTGCGATTGGTGCCCTGCACGATAAAGGCGTAGTCGCAGGGCCACAGGCTAGTTAAAGGCCCCACCCAGCTCGGCCCAGGAAAGTCTAGGTTACCCAGCCCCCCGCCAGCGGAATAATCTGCCCCACCATGTGATTGCAGCGATCGCTGGCAAGATAGGCCGCGAGCTCTGCGGTTTCTGAAGCGGCGCCGACCTTGTTAGTGGGCACGTTGCGTTTCACGTGATCGAGAAATTTCTCGTCGTCCAGAATGTCATCAGGGTAATAGGTATTGTTGTTGATGTAGTTCTGCGCGATAGCGTTCACGTGTACATTACTGCGTGCCAGCTCTAGCCCTACTGCTTTGATAAAACCATTCTGGGCGCCACGTGCCGCGCAATAAGCCGCGTTGTTGGCGATACCTTTCAATGGCGCCGCACTGGTGACGGCGATAATCTTGCCGGCTTTTCTCTCCAACATTTGCGGTGTCACTGCACGCACCAGGTACATAAGAGGATGCACCAGCGAATCGAACAGCTTGTTCCAGTCCGCATTTTCGATTCTCTGCACTGGCCCGGTCATGGGCGGCTCTGCCAGGTTCGCCACCAGGATGTCGATATCACCGGCGGAGTTCACCAACTCTTCACAATCAGATTGTGAGTGCATGGGGTAACTACCAGTCACGACCTCGATGCCCTCGGACTCAAATTTGTCCTTGATGGCTGCGCCCATGTAGCGCTCTACGCAGGTGATCAATGCCTTTTTGCCCATTTTCTCCTCCTAACTATTCGTATTGTGGTCACACACTTCTCCCCTTAAGAATGACGGTGAAACCATAGGATC